>NZ_CP095491.1:2704720-3005244 GCF_023028105.1 Halosolutus gelatinilyticus | reverse complement strand
GACGTACGACGAGGACGGGCGGTACCGGCCGTTGAAGACGGCTCCGACGCTGGTTTCGGGATGGGCTTTCACCGACCTCTCCGGGGCGGAGCTCGTCGAGGCGATCGAGTTCTTCTACCCGGCGACGATCGCCAACTGGCACCGCGAACGGCGCGGCGAGCTGGACGTCGACCACTGGCGCGGGACGGCCGAACGACAGACCGGCATCTACGACGTGGTCGACGAACTCCCCCGGGAGGCCGTCGAGTGGATGGCCGAGGCCTGCTGTGCCGACTCCCAGTGTCTCCGCCGCCGGGAGTGGCAGTACGACGAGGACGACGACCTCGACGCGGACGGCGGCGACGGCCGCTTCCCCTGTCGAGAACCCTGTTCGCTCGTCGTCGCCGCCGCGCGCAAGTGGGCGATCCTCGAGTCCGAGGCGGAGCGCACGTACGAACTCGAGTTGACGATGAGCGAGCTGAACCAGCTCGAAGCGCTGATCGACGCGGTCGCCGACGGCCGGATCGACGAGATCCGCGAGGCCGACGTCAACGACGGCGCCAACCGCTATCGGGCGCGCTACCTGCGGGCGAAGCGGTTCGACGACGAGGGCTCCCTCCGGGCCCGCGAGGTCGACGACTGACACGATCGGGCGGGACAGTCCTAGTCGTACAACAGGATTCCGAGTCCGACGGCGACGCCCAGAACGACGATCGCCAGCCCGCCGAACACAACGGGGCCGCCGATCGTCGTCGCCGTCGCCGTCGCGATCGCCACCGCGACGAGTCCGAGACTGACGACCGCGAGTGTCCCCGAATCGAGTCCGAATCCCGCCGAAAGGCGAGTCACCACTTGCTCCGCGGGCGACGGCTCGGGACTCGTTCGCGTCGGTTTCGAGAGCGACTCGTCGACGTCGACCTGCGGCGGTCCGGGCGTGACGGTGACGTCGATCGAGATCGACTCCGCGCCGTAGCCGGCGATCACTTCGAGCGTCCCGCCGGCCGGCTCGTCGAGACGATCGGCGTGGACGGAGATCGGGACGTGCGTGACGTCGTCCGGTTCGACGTAGTAGTTCGACCGGTCGATCGTCGCGACGCGATCGAGGTCGTCGTCCAGCCGACAGTGGACGTGCGCGGGCGCCCGGTGGCCGCGCAACACGAGGTCGACCGGTTCGCAGGTCTCGACGCTCCCGACGTCAGTTTCGAGGGCGTCGTCGGGCTCGCGATTGACGTCGACGGTGACCTCGAGGGGAGACACGGTGGATCAGGCCGGTGTCTCCTCGCGCATGTCCGGCGGTAGCAGGTTCGGGATGCCGTCGTCGATCGGGTACCGCTCGCCGCACTCGGTGCAGACCAGCGTCCCGCCGACGACCTCCTCGTCGTCGTACTCGGCGTCCTCGAGTTCGAGATCGTGTTTGTCGAGTGGACAGCAGAGAATCTCCAGTAACGACTCCTTCATGATAGCATGACTGGGTGCATCCAGCAAAAGGCTTCGGGATCGTCCGGAGCGCTGGACGGGCCCGCCGTCTACTCGTACGGGTTCTCGACGACGACCGTCTCTTCGCGGCCGGGGCCGACGCCGACGCAGTAGATCGGTGTGTCAAGTTCGTCGGCGATGTACTCGAGGTACGTGCGCGCGTTCTCCGGGATCGCGTCGTATCCGTCCGCGGCGACGTCGGCCCAATCGACCTCGGGCCAGCCGTCGAACGTCTCGAACGTGGCCTTACAGCGGCCCCACTGTTCGGTCGTCGGCGGCATGGTGACGATTTCGTCGCCGTCGAACTCGTAGCTGTGACCGACCTTCACCTCGTCGAGGCCGGCGAGCACGTCGACGTGGTTGACGGCGAGACCGGTGAACCCGTTCGCGCGGGCGGCGTGGCGCAGCATCGGCATGTCGAGCCACCCGACGCGGCGGGGTCGACCCGTGACGGTCCCGTACTCCCCACCTTCGTCGCGGATGTAGGTCGCGAGCTCCTCTTCGTCGCCGGCGCCGGCCTCGGGGTCGTAGTCCGGGGTCTGCCCCTCGACGCCGCCGAGCTCGGTCGGCAGCGGACCGGTGCCGACCCGGGAGAGGTACGCTTTGACGATCCCGATCACTTCGCCCCGTCCGACGACGGTTGGACCGAGTCCCGTGCCGACGGTCGCGCCGCCCGCGGTCGGGTTCGAGGAGGTAACGTACGGGTAGACTCCGTGGTCGATGTCGAGGGACGTCCCCTGTGCGCCCTCGAGCATGACGTTGTCGCCGGCGTCGATCCGCCCCTGTAAGAAGGTGCCGCAGTCGACGGTCATCCCCTCCTCGGCGAGTCGCTCGCCGTACTCGCGACAGTGGTCGTAGAGGTGGTCGACGTCGAATTCGGCGCCGGTTTCCTTCCCGAAAACCTCCTCGGCGAGCGCCTTCTTCTGCGGAACGACGTACTCGAGGCGTTCGCGGAGCACGTCCGGGTCGAGGAGGTCGCCGACGCGGACGCCGCGCCGCCCCGCCTTATCCTCGTAGGTCGGGCCGATGCCGCGCTTGGTCGTCCCGGCCGCGAGGTCTTCCTTCTCGGATTCCTCGATGCCGTCGAGCAGCCGGTGGTAGGGGAGGATAACGTGTGCGCGTTCGGCCACGCGGACGTCGGGGTCGAGACCGCGCTCGCGAAGCGCGTCGATCTCGTCGAACAGTGTCTCGGGGTTGACGACGCAGCCGTTGCCGAGCACGCCGGTCTTGCCCCGGACCGCGCCGGACGGGACGAGGGAGAGCTTGTACTTATCGCCGTCGTGAACGACGGTGTGTCCTGCGTTGTCGCCACCCTGATACCGGGCGACGACGTCGGCGGCGTCGCCGTAGATATCGACGACGCCACCCTTGCCTTCGTCGCCGAGTTGCGACCCGACGATTGTGACGGTCATAACAGCGGCGGATTCTTGCCGGGCCGATAAACAGATTACGGTATGGCCGGGACCGTACCGCGATTCGCGACGAAACTCCCGTCGAGACGGGCTGAACGTCGGGACGCCGCTCCCCGATCGCGCCGCGTCGCGGCGTCTCGCCGTCGCCGAGTCGGACCGACGACAAGGAACGTATTTATCCACGCGAGCTATACGTGACTGCGGGACACACGAACGGCGAGCGGAGAGCGGCGGCGATCGTAGCCGGAAGGCGAAACGTTAACGGATGCCACGCACTATCGGCAAAGCGAGCGCGGTCGGTTCAGTCGCCGAGAGTAACTTTTAAAAGGTCCAAAGACAAGTTAACAAATGCCATGATAGACCGACTTGAGAAGGAAGTTGATATGTTGGAACGACATCTGCAGGTCCTGAAGATGGTCATCGAGAACGAGCCGATCGGGATCGTCAAGATGTCGAACGAGACGGGGTACCCACACCACAAGGTTCGCTACTCTCTTCGCGTTCTCGAGGAAGAGAACCTCATCGAGCCCTCCAGCCAGGGTGCGATCAAGACCGAGCGCACCGCGGAGTTCGTCGACGAACTCGACGGCAAGATCGACGACATCATCGACAAGCTCGAAGGAATGAAGATCGAAGACGTCGCGGAGATCGAAGGCTAATCGACTGAGACGGAGCCGATCTCAGAGTTCGGGTACGTTCATGTGGAACCCTTCGGAACGGGATTCCACGAGACAGAGGTGGTATCCCGCCTTCCGCGAGAGGTTCACGTAGCTGAGCCTCGAGCCGCGGCTGAGGAAGCCGCCGCTCGTCGCCTGTTCTGCGATCTCGAGTGCGCCCGGTTCGAAGTAACTCGACGTCACGACGACCGACGCCGCGAGATCCGGATAGTTCGCTTTCACCGCCGACGCGTGCTCTTCCATCTCTTCGAGCATACCTTTCGTCGCCGGTGTGCGGGACTCGTTCAGGTTCGCGACCACCAGCGGGTTCCCCATTTTGTCGTAGGCGATCGCGTCGAACTCGACCCGATCCGGAACCTCGGCCGTGTCGTCGTCTTCCAGGGAGACCGACGCGTTGAGCTCCGCGCGATCGATCCGCGGAATCGCGTCGTACAGGTCGGCCAGCCCGTCCGCGTTCCCGGTGTCGCGGATCTCGTAGAGGACTCGCTCCGTGAGCCAGTTGACGAACCGGTAGGCCATCGTGGACGCGAGGAACTCCTCGAACGGGCGGCCGTCGACGGCGACGTCCGCCGCGTCGAACTGGGTGTGGTGCTCGAGTCGCAGGTTCGCCGCGACCTCGCTTCGATCGGCGGCGCCGTCGTGGGCCTTCTCCAGGGTGGGCTGGCTCTTCGAGTCGTACCGGACGAAGAGGTTCGTCTGCGAGAGCGCCCGCTGGGGCGGCAGTTCGGTCGCGGCGGTACTCCCCGCTTCGTCCGCGGCGGCCGACGCGGCCGCGTCGGCGGCCTCCTCGCGAGCCCGCTCGAGCTCCGTTTCGAGGTCGTCGATCCGCGACTGGAGCCGCTCGACGGTCGACGCGAGTTGCTGGTTCTTCGAGTGCAACTCGTCGCGTTCGGCTTCGCGCTCCTCTGCTTTCGCCTGAAGTGCGTCGCGTTGCTCCTCGAGGGTCTCGAGCCGGTCGGTGAGCTTCTGGACCCGCTCCTGGGTCGCGCCGTCCGAGCCGCTATCGGCCCGGGAACGGGACCGAGACTGCGACCGCGAGGGTGATCGAGAACCGGCGCGTCCCTCTCGACGGCCGTCCGCCGAGTCCCGCGCGTCCGCCGACGAGCGGTTAGTCGAACCGGACGAACCCGTCCCCGAAGCGCTCTGATCGGCGCTCGCGGTCGATCGCGCCTGCGACGATCGCGTCCGCGACGACGTCGGCGTCTCGCTGTTGTCCGGATCGATCGACGGGATGCTTCGCGTCTCCCGCCACTGCTCTTCCTCCTCGAACCGCTCGTCGAGGTCGCTCCCGGCGGAGGACGACTCGGTCGCCGCGGATGATCCCCCGTCGTCGGTCGACTCCGTCGCGGTCGACTCCGACGAGTCATCGTCGTCGACCCACGAGATGTCGTTTCGATCCAGTTCTTCGGCCGCCGCTTCGATCTCCTCGAGATCCGGATTCGGCGCCGGCTCGGTCGCCGATTCGCCGTCAGCGGACTCGGATCGATCTGGCTCGGAGACCGCCTCCCCGGCGCTCGCATCCGTCGGTTCCGACTCCACGTCCGCGGCGGAGAAGTCGACGGACACGCCCTCGTCCGTCGACGCGGGAGCGTCCGTCCCGGATCCGTCGACGTCGTCGGCCGAGCCGTCCGGTGCGGTCGACTGTCCGGACTCCGCGTCCTCGATCGGCAGGTCGGACGAGATCCCCGCCGTCGAGTCCGACTCGGTCGAGGACGCGGTCCCGTCGTCGGGACCGTTCGCGGCGGGACCGAGATCGATCTCCGTATCGGTGATCCCGGCCGACGCCGGCTCCGGGTCCGCGTCGGCCGTCGTCGTGATGCCGGTAGGATCGTCCGTGAGATCGATCCCGCCCGTCGCGAGCGAGTCGTCGTCCGAGCCGTCGGCCGCGTCTTCGATCGGGGCCCCGTCGCCGGAGAGGTCGATCGATTCGATCGCCGATGCGGCCGACTCGTCGGTCGATCCCGATTCGCCGGGCGATCGTCCGGAATCGGCCGCGGTCGACGACGATTCCGACGTCGGTTCGACCGCCGTCGAGGACGCATTGCCAGAAGCGGGATCGACTTCGGCTCCCGGGACGTCGGTGACGTCGACGTCGACGTCGATCACTTCGTAGATGCCCACCTCGTCGGCGGCGCGTTCGAACGCCTCGTCGCCGGTGAGCAGGCGTTCGGCGTTGCCGATGTAGGCCGCGGCCATTCGCCGACCGCCGTAGTAGACGACGTAGTAGTCGCCGCTGAGCACGTTTTCGCTCAGCACCAGGTACCCCGTGAACGAGCCGCTCTGGAGGGTGTCGTCGACCTCGCGGAGCGGCGTCTCGTTCGTGTAGTACTTCGCCCTCGTCTCGCCGCCCCGCTCTTCCATCGAACAGAGCAAGGGAAGGGACGGGTCCGATGCCTCGTAACGGGTCCCCGACGCGTTCTCGAAGTCTTCGATGTCGCCGTCGACGACGCCGACGACGCGACCGTTGAGCATGAACAACCACGTTCCGGCAGCGGTTACGGCTCCCGAAAAACCCGAGTCAGCGAGATCGGAGAGCCCGTCGTAGCCGCCGTTGAACGGGCGAGAATCCCATCGTTCGACGCGCTCCTGCGTGCGCGAATCCATAATCCAACAAGTGGGATACGGACCAAATACGTTTCGCCTAGAACTCAGGATCGGCTATATTTTCGACTCGGCGTCCTCGGCGAGTTCTTTCATTCGCTTGCCAATTCTGCCGGCGCTCGAGAACTCGTCGTCGCTCATCGCGTTCGCCAGGGCGTTCCCGAGGACGAAGACCGCGTGTTTGTGTTCGCTTTTCGATTTGTGGACGTGAGACGGATCGACGTCGAGCTCCCGGTACTCGTCGAAGAGCGTCTCGTCGACCTCCTCGCGCTCGGAGAAATATTCCATGATGATGACGAGTTCTTCGTGGAGCTCGAGGAGTTCGTCTTTATGCATGGCCGGCTATAGGGAGGGTTTCGGTTTAAACGTTGTGTGCCGATCGATCGCAAAGCCGGTTTCACACCCTCAGCTGCGCGATATCGCGACTGGCATCCGATCGCGGGAGATCGATCCGAGGAGAAGCAGGACCCACGCGCCGAACGCGAGCGCGACGACGAACTCGGCGACGGCGAACCACGCCCAGGGATCGCTCGCGCTCGTCCGAAACAGCAACCAGGCGATTCAGGTCACCGGATGGACGATACCGAGTCAGATCGACGCCAGTCCGAGTCGCGGCTCGCCCGCGATCACCTGGCCGGAACCCTATACCCACTGCGCGAACGGTGCGATGCCGAAGAACGCCAACGCGGCCGCGACGTGCAGCTCAGTGTCGAGGTAGACCGCCGCGTGGTCGAGGAAGAACACCCCGACGACGATCATCCCGCCGACGGCGACGAGCACCAGGGCGACACCCGCGCGCTCGACGACGTGACGGCCGGCCCGCCAGAGTCGCCACCCGAACGGGAGGCCGAGCAGTCCGCCAACGATCAGCCCCCCGTTGAACAGCCAGAACGTTTCCGCGCCATAGCGCTCCATCTCGGTGAGGGCGTGACCGCGCCACGTGAACGTCTCCGGCGAGGCGACGATCGTCGCGAGCAGGAGCGAACCGAGGGCAACGACGGGAGCGGCGAGTCCGCACCGCGTCGCGATTCCCTGCCAGTCCGTATCGGGCATCGACACGGACTCGGGGGTACCGGGACATCAAACTGACCGTTCCGGAACCGTTGAGAGTCGATTCTTCGGCCGGCACCGTGGGAGAATATCGGTCGCTACCGGTACGAACTATGACACGGCGGTCACTCGGTTAATCAAAACATAGAAATATCGTGAAAATTTATACGTTTGATAAGATTGGAAGTGTACTTCTACCCATAGGAATAGTTGCATGATTGATAAAATGTTTGACGCGTTAGCAAATGACACCCGCCGCCGGTTGCTAGTCGAGTTGTTGGATCACAATCCACGACAGGTCGCGGAACCGCCTGGCGTCCCTCGAGAAGGGAGTGACAGGGACGATGAACTGACCCGCATTTACCACGCTCACCTGCCCAAGTTGGACGATTACGGCTTTATCGAATGGAATCAAGAAGAACACGTCATAACGAAAGGGTCCAGCTTCGACGAAATCCGGCCCGCGCTCAAGCTATTGAACGACCGTCAAGAAACGCTTCCGGCCGGATGGGTGTGACGGCGATCGAACGGCCAATTTTCAACAATATCGAGTGACGGACGGCAGGAGTGACGTCACGAGCAGGAGCCGGCTACCTCCGGGAAACTCCGATCACCGGCGAAGCGTTGCTGGTCTCGAACCCGATATCAGCCGAGCGGAATCGGCTAATCTCATCGTCTGTAGAGTAAGCGGCGTGCCCCATCGTGGTTGGGCCAAGAGAGGCACACCAATGGAACATACCGAGTCCCCTACTCAAGTAGTTTGTGTGATTATTCGAGTGAAAATCCATTTCTTCGTCTCTGACCATAACGGGCTGCCCGTTTTCGGCGGATCCATGCATGAACCCTTTTCCGCCTTCGGACCGAACTGTCCCTGTTCGAATCAGCGAACGAGTGGTTGGGCCATGACACAAGACGACATCACCGACGAGGCGGTAAGCTTGCTGCAAGAGCTGGGGCTGCAGCAGTACGAAGCGCGCTGTTTTCTGGCGCTGACGCAACTCCCGAGCGGGACGGCCAAAGAGATTCACGAGATTTCGGAGGTCCCCCGAACGCGGGTCTACGACGCCATCCGCGTGCTGGAATCGCAGGGACTGGTCGAAGTCCAGCACTCGAGTCCCCAGCAGTATCGCGCCGTCAGCATCGAGGAGGCTACCCGTACCCTCCAGCAAAAGTACAGCAGGCGAATCGAGACGCTCAAGACGCACCTCGAAGCGGTCGAACATCACGACACCGAGACGGCCGACGATCACGTACGAGAAGTGTGGTCGCTGTCGGGTCGGGACGCGATCGACTCGCGGATGCTCGATCTCATCGACAAGGCAGACTCGGAAATCGCATTCCTCATCGTAGACGAATCGCTCCTGAGGGACCCGCTGTTCGAACAATTGCACGACGCGGTGGAGCGAGACCTGTCGATCATCCTCGGCGGTCGAACGGAACCGATCACGACTCGATTAGGGGCGGAACTCCCGAACGTCCGGGTGTTCGAAACGGGGTTAGACTGGCTCATCGGCCCGGCGGCCGATCACGAAGTCGCGATCAGTCACATCCTCCTCATCGACCGTGAGACGCTTCTGATCGGGTCGTACTACCCGGACGCCGAGGAGAACAGTGCCCAAGAACACGCGATCTACGCCACGGGGCTCGAAAACGGCGTAGTGGTCCTCCTCCGCCGATTGATCGCGTCGGGATTAGTCCCCTCCAAAGACCCGGCAACGTAACTTCGGGAGATAGGGTCGAGTTCGGTCGGTCGTGATCCGCAACATGTCCGTTGGCTCGAACCTGTTACTCGTCGGCGGAAACGGAAATCGCGACGTCCCTCGCCGGTGACGGTCGCGTCGAGCATCGCGGCTACCGCACAATCGTCGCGAGCACACGATCTGTCGAGCGTAGCACCGACCGATCTCGGGGTTCCGCCGGACGTTACTCGGTTGATCAAAACAACCGTTCCCCGTCAAAATATTCCATTTTTAATGGTGTCGAACCCGTCATCCAGGCAGGAGGGACCGTGAATGATCGACAACGACGAGATATTCGACGCGCTGGCGGACAGGGACCGACGCCAGTTATTGGTCAGGTTATCCGCCCGCGATCCCCAACGCGTCCCGGAGCTATCCCCCATCTCCCGGAAAATCGTCGCGGCCAACGAGGAATTCGTCCGCAGATTTCTGTCCAGTTCCCAAACGATCGCTGGTGTAAACGAAGACCGCCTTCGTCTCCACTACGTTCATCTTCCCAAACTGGTCGACTACGGGTTCATCAGGTGGGATCGAACGGAGACCGTCGTCACGGAAGGGCCCCGATTCGACGAGCTGAGGCCCCTTCTCGAACTGTTGGACGTCCACCGGAACACCGGTTCGGCAGACGACCTCGTCGCATCCCTCCGTCGTTGAGGAGACCGCGTATCGTTACGCTCCTGCACACGGGTGATACCGATCGCGTACGAGGGCTCCACCAGCGCGGTCACCCTTGTACTCGATCCACGACCGGACCGGCCGCTCAGTTAGCACCCGTCTGCATCTGCCGCCTGCGCTGTCGCGGGGAACCACGCGAGTTCATTATTGGTCGTGACGCGGACCGCGACGCGCTCGTCCGGGTCGATCGATCGGAAGTCGGCAGCCTCCTCCTGATCGTGCGTGGCCGGACTGGCCGTCCCGCCGGGGTCACTCCCCGAGACGCCCGTTCGGCTCCCGAGTTTCCGTTCGGCGCGGGCGACCCCGGCGATCGCCGGTGCACGTCTGGGTTAGGCGAGCCGATACGCATCCCGCTGGCGGCTCCCGTGCGGATGAGAAAATCAGCGGTTAGAGTTCGACGCCGCTGGGGATGAGACTGTGCTGTCGGAGAAGATCTCCGTCGTCGTCGTAGACGAGGAACATCTGCTTGTCGAAGGCGACGAACGGCTCGCCATCGAGCAGAATCTCGACCTCGTACCGGCCATCGTCCTCAGGTACCTCTTCGCCGTAGCCGCGGGCGGCCCGGATGAATCGAAGGACGTCTTCGGCGCTCTCGTTGAGTTCGAGGATGTACTCGCCGGTGATGCGGTTGGTCACGCTCACTACCCCCGCGGTATCGTCCCCGAGCGGTTCCTGGAGGCGGAGGGCGGTATCGGTCTCGCCGGCGTCGAGAACGTCTCCGTCGGGACCAGTGAGGCGCTCGCGAAGGTCAGTCGCTGGGCCCGTGAAATCGATCGTTACCGAGGGCTTTTCGGGTTCGCCATCGGTTTCGACCCAGTCGACATCGCTGACGTCTAACGTGAAGTGCTCGCGCCTCATTCCGTACATATCGGTTAGTACTCCCACCGTATGAACGTAACGCACGCAGAAGTGGGCGACCGACCACGTCCCGTCGGACGAGCGATTCGATATGCCCGTCTCAGGGACAATCAATCGGCCATCTGATTTAAGTCGGTCGAGTCTCGAGATACCACGAGAGCGGACCGGATCGTGCCGTACTGGGGCTACAGATGTCAGATTCCATATCGGGTAACGGGGGCGATCGCGGTCGGACCGAAGTCGACGCCGGCCCGGCGAACGGATCGACGGAGTCGGCGCCGTCGGACGGGGCCGCGGCGGACGAGCGGAACGAAGGTGCCGGACGGGACGTCCTGTCGAGCGCCGGACCGAGGGACCGACTCGACTCGACGATCGAAACGGCCCGGCGGACGATTCGCCGGGTCGTCGAAGTGTTGCAGGGATCGCAGATCGAGGTCACCAGCTACGATCCGAACGCCCACGGCCCGTTGCTCGCGTACGACGGCGAAGCGGGGTTCGAGGAGGTCGAACGGTACTGGGTCGACGCGCCGTTCTCGTTCGTCTCGATCCAGCACGACCCCCGGAAGAACCGGCACCTGTACCACGCGGTCGAGCCCAGACTGCGGGCCGACGAGCGGGTGCTCCTGGAGACGCTGTTCGACGACGTTCGCGATCCGTTGCTGTACCGCGAGCGCGGCGACGACGACGTCGAGACGCTCCTGCGGGAGACGATCCACGAGTTCCTCGAGCGCTACGGAGCCGAGATCGAGATGCCGACCTTCTACCGGCTGTTCTACTACATCCACCGCGACTTTCGCGGCTACGGGCGCCTCGATCCGATCATGCACGATCCCCGCGTCGAGGACGTCTCCTGTGACGGCTACGACCTTCCGATCTTCGTCTACCACGACGAGTACACCGATATCGAGACGAACGTCTCCTTCGGGAAGGAGGACCTCGATCGGTTCGTCGTTCGACTGGCCCAACACTCGGGCCGGCACATCTCGATCGGCGATCCGATGGTCGAGACGACCTTGCCCGACGGCTCGCGCGCCGAACTCGCGCTCGGCGAGGAGGTGACTCCGCGCGGGTCGGCTTTCACCGTCCGCAAGTACGCCGACGAGCCGTTCACGCCGATCGACCTGCTCGAGTACGGCACCTTCAGCGTCGAGCAGCTAGCCTACCTCTGGCTCGCGATCGAACACAACAAGAGCCTGCTCTTCGCGGGCGGCACCGCGAGCGGGAAGACGACGAGCATGAACGCCATCTCGATGTTCATCCCGCCCCGATCGAAGGTGCTGACGATCGAGGACACCCGCGAACTGCAGCTCTATCACGACAACTGGCTCTCCTCGGTCACGCGCGAGCGCATCCACGAGGGCAAGGACGTCACGATGTACGACCTGCTGCGATCGGCCCTGCGCCACCGCCCGGAGTACATCGTCGTCGGCGAGGTCCGCGGCGAGGAGGCGATGACGCTCTTTCAGGCGATGAACACCGGTCACACGACCTACTCGACGATGCACGCCGACTCCGTCCAGACGGTCATCAACCGGCTGGAGAACGACCCGATCAACGTCCCGCGATCGATGGTCCAGAGCCTCGACATCCTCTCGGTCCAGACGCTCACGCGCCTCGACGACGGCCGCGTGCGGCGCAACAAGGTCCTCGCCGAGATCGAGGGAGTCGACCAGCGCACGGGCGAACTCGACTACTCGACGGCCTACACGTGGGACGGCGAGACGGACAGCTTCCGGGGAAGCGGCAGCCACGTCTTGGAGGCGATCCGCGACGAGCGCGGCTGGACCCAGCGCGAGCTGCTGACCGAACTCGAGAACCGCGAGCGGTTCCTCGAGTACCTCCGGGCGAACGGCATCGCCGACTACCGGCGATTCACCGCGCTGGTCAACGAGTACTACGCGGACACAGCGCCCGTTCTCGAAACGATCGGCGAGGCCGACTTCGAATCGGAGGCGGAAGCGCACCGGAACGCAGCCGCGAGCGATCGAGCCGGACCGAACACCGAACCCGACGAACCGATCGGGACGGGCTGATCGACCATGGGCGTCTCGAACTTCGTTCCGCTCGCGGTCGCGGTCCTGCTCTGTTCGCCGCTCGCCGCCCGCCGAATCGATCGCGTCGATCGCGTTCTCACTCGGGCGGCCGTCCGCGTGTTCGGCGGCTACGTCGACGAGTTCGAGAGCGAACACCCCGACAGGGTGTCGGCGCTACGGGCAGCGCACTTGCCGACCACCTACCGCGAGTACGGCTCGAAGACGCTGCTGTACGCCGGCGTCCTCGGCATCGTCGGCTCGATCCTCGGCATCTACGCGATCTGGGGCGCCCTGCTCGTCCTCTCGATCGATCCGGAGACCATGCGCGAGGCGCTTCCGACCGCGGTAGCGTTTCTCGCGAACGTCGGCGGCGTGCCCGCGCTCTCGATCGCCGAACTGTTCGCGCTGCTGTTCGTCTCCTGTCTCACGCTCGGCGCGATCGCGGCGGGCGGAACCTACTGGCTCCGGTGGTGGTACCCGACGTACGCCGCCGACGGCCGCGCCCGGCGGATCGAGGCGGGGATGCCGTCGACGGTGGCGTTCATCTACGCCCTCTCGCGCAGCGGGATGGAGTTCCCGAAGGTGATCCGGATCGTCGCGGCCCAGGACGAAACCTACGGCGCCGCCGCCGAGGAGTTCGAGATCGCCGTCCGGAACATGGACACGTTCGGGATGGACGTCGTCAGCGCCGTCCGGGAGATGGGCCGGCGAAGTCCGAGCCCGCAGTTCCGCGAGTTCACCGAGAACCTCGCCAGCGTCCTCCAGAGCGGCCATAGCCTCTCGGCCTTTCTCGAGCGACAGTACCACGACTACCAGGAGGAATCCGAGTCCCAGCAGGAACGGATGCTCGAGTTGCTCGGCACCCTCGCGGAGGCGTACGTGACGGTCCTCGTCGCGGGACCGCTCTTTCTGATCACCGTCCTGGTGATCATCGGAATCGCCGTCGGCGACACGCTCGACCCGTTGCGGGTGCTGATCTACCTGATCGTCCCCTTCGGGAACCTCGCGTTCGTGATCTACCTGAGCACGATCACCGACACGATCAATCCGGGCGAAGCGGTCCAGGACGAGTCGTCGCGGTACGCCCCAGCGAGCGACGCCCCGCCGATGACAACCGACGGCGGAGTCGCCCGCACTCGCTTCGTTGAGAACGTCGCTCGCGTCGAGTACTACCGGCAGCTGGACGGGCTCCGCGATCGGATCGGGAATCCGATGCGGACCGTCCTCGACCGGCCGACCCTGACCCTCGCGGTCACCGTCCCGATCGCCCTCGGGGCCCTCCTCTGGCACCTCCCCGACGCATTCGCCGGCGGCGGATTCGACGCGACGGCCGTCGACGACGCGTTCGCGCTGGGCCTCCTGTTCGTCCTGGCCGTTTTCGCCGTCTTCTACGAACTCCACCGGCAGCGGATCGACGCGATCGAGGCCGCCGTCCCGGATCTGCTCGATCGCCTCGCGAGCGTCAACGAGGCGGGGATGCCGATGGTGTCGGCGGTCGACTACGTCCGCGACTCCGACCTGGGACCGCTCGGCGCCGAACTCGATCGCGTCTGGTCGGACGTCCGGTGGGGCGCCGACCTGCAGACCGCGCTCCACCGCTTCGAGTTGCGGGTCCGCACCCGATCGACCTCGCGCGTCGTGACGCTGCTCGCCGAGGCGATGAACGCCAGCGGCAACCTCGCGACCGTACTCCGGATCGCGGCCCGACAGGCCGCCGCCGATCGGCGTCTCAAACGCGATCGGCGCCAGTCGATGGTCGAGTACACGATCGTCGTCTACGTCTCGTTTCTGGTGTTTCTGTTTATCATCACGGTGCTGGCGGCCTACCTCCTTCCGAACCTCCCCGCCGAGAGCGTCGAGATGGCGGACGGCGCGGCCGACATCGACGGCCTCGGCGGGCTCTCCGCGGCGGAAACCGTCGAGTACGGGACGCTGTTCTACCACGCGACACTGATTCAGGGGCTGCTCTCGGGGCTGATCGCCGGCCAGTTGAGCACCGGCGACATCAGGGGCGGCGCGAAACACGCCGTCGTGCTCGTCGCGCTCTCGTACCTGTTGTTCGCGGTTCTGGTTTGAGTCGAGTGGTTCAGCTACGTTCGTTCGGCGTCGATCGGTATTGAGAACACCATGAAAGCCCCTGCCGCGCTCGACCCTCCGGGACTCGCTGTGCTCCTCGGACTTCGTCCTGCGGTGCTTGCGTCGTCCGGGCGAGTCGAGCGCGACAGCCCCTTTCATTCCCACCCACGGTGGCATTACCAGCCAGCCGGTATGAGTGGGGATGAAAGCTAAGTTGTTGCGAACGCTTTTTGCACCGCCCCCGACGAATACGACCACGATGGATCGTCGGGCCGCCGTCCGCGACACGTACGATCGGATCGCGACGCACTTCGCGTCGACTCGCGAGTACGCCTGGCCCGAGGTCGAGGCGTTCGTCGCGGAGGCGATCGACGCCCCCGACGATTCCGATCTCGACGCCACCGGCCTCGATCTCGGCTGCGGTAACTGCCGGCACGCGGAGTTGCTCGCCGCGGCCGGCCTCGATCGGGTCGTCGGCCTCGACGTCAGCCGCGGCCTCCTCGAAACCGGCCGCGGTCGGGCCGCCGACCGCGAATTCGACGTCGCGCTCTGCCAGGGCGACGCCGCCGCACTTCCGATCGCCGACGGGTCGATCGACGTCGCGGTCTACGTGGCGACGCTCCACCACCTGCCGACCGCCGACGCGCGCCGAGCGAGCCTCGACGAACTCGCCCGCGTCCTCGCGCCCGGCGGCCGGGCGCTCGTCAGCGCGTGGTCGACCGCCCACGATCGGTTCGACGAGACCGAGGGGTTCGACACGACGATCGAGTGGACGCTCCCCGGCGGCGAGACGGTCGATCGGTTCTACCACATCTACTCGCCCGCGGAGTTCGAGGGCGACCTAGAGGCGAGCGATCTCGCTGTCGTCGAGTGGGAGATTTCGAGCGGGAACTGTTACGCGACGGTGACGGCTCCCGAAATGACGACGGCCGGATGAGTACGGGTCGGCGATCGAGCCCTGCGTGCGGTCTGAGATCGGCACGCGATCGGACAAATCGCAAGCCGGAGTGCGCTCCGAAAAGCAAGAGTCTTAATAGTGGAGCGAAAAACGAGAGGTGCGCGCGGATGGTCTAGTGGCAGGACCTGAGCCTTCCAAGCTCATGGCCCGGGTTCAAATCCCGGTCCGCGCATATTTTTACGCGAACAACCCCGCAAGCAGCAGAAATTACGCGGATTTGAAGCGCGCAAGCCACAGCGTCCGAACGGAGTGAGGATGATCGTCTTGCAGTCGGGTTCAAATCCCGGTCCATACATAAGACGGCTTCGCAGCCCGGCGTTTTTCCCCGGAATAGACAACTAGAGGATATGAATGTTAATCCGGAGTACAACTGTGCTGAACGCCGCGATCAGGTACGAATCACCCAAGATGGGGAGCCGATCGAGTCGGAGACGGTGGCGGACAGGGCGCGGGCGGATATGGGGTATGGCCCGTCGCGCTGATACCACCACGACAGAGAATGATTGTGACTGTTCCCGCCTTTCCCATGGATTCCGTGTTGGCCGTGCGTGAGAGCGTGTATCGCGCTGAAGGAGTACGTACCAAACGCATACTCATGAAAGCGGTTATCTCCGAGAGGGGCTTTTTATCAGCCAATGACGTCCTCGGACGACGTGATCGAATGTAACGGGTGCGAGGGACTCGTTCCCGATGGAGAGTACCCGGGGTTTCGACCGGATAAGAATCCTGGTGCGACGTCACCCGGGTGTTGGAAGATGTTCTGTGAGGAGGTTCTGGTGCGGGAGTACAGCGAGTGGAATTATCCGCCGATCCACCAGCTGACCGTCGATACGTACTGGGCACAGCATCCGGGCGAGAAGACGCCACAGACGACGCAGTCGGTAATCGTCAATCTCGTCGGCCTTGACCTGTACTTGCACAAGGGGATGAACCCCGAGACGGTCAGAGAGAAACTCGACGGGCTAATAACAAGGCACAAAGACGAGTTCACGTGGCTCGAACCGCCGGAGACGAGGGGTGATATTACTGTCGTTGATGTTGCTGAGGCGGACGATCTCGACGAACATACTGCGCTCGTGCGTGACTGGGCGAGAGCAGTCTGGGACGCGTGGAAACCCCATCATCCGACACTCGACCAGTGGATCGCGCGGGCACTCGAGTCCTGAGCGACGACAGAACAAACCACCATCCGAGCGTCTGAAACTCCCGGTCGCTCCCGCTCCGACCCCTCGTTAGCCCCGATAGGTCGGTGACCGATATGCGCGATATATTCAGCACGACTCTACTAACACCATTGGTAGCTGATAGAAGCAATCGCGTTAGGTTCGCGGGCGCACTTGACAGTCGTTCCATTGGAAGGTGCGTGAAACCCGGACCCCATCTCAGTGAGAACGGATACCCGTTTCGAGCGGGTACAACAACTCTCGTCAGTGCTTTCCTTCTCGCTGAATCCAGATGTTGACTACGTCGCCCAGAAACGGCTGTCCGTCTGCAGTTTGACGGTACGCATGCGAGCCACAAGGACCTAAGCGAGACCGTCTTCGGGCGGTTCAAATCCCGTCCGCGCACTTTTCGACGGGTTACACTGTGGGCCACCGGATTCGAAAAAGAAATCCTGAGAGGCGCTGCTCTACCGCTACCGTTGCTATCCTTCCGATTCGATCGCCTCCTCCCCCAACCGCTCGCCGCAGTTCGGGCAGCGATCGTACCGGAGTTCGAGGCTCGATCGGTGGACGTCCTCCATCGCGGCTCTGATCCGGTCTTCCGCGTGGACTTCGGCGTCGTGCGAGAGGGACGCGCCTTCGACTTCGATCAGGAACCGTGCGGTTTCCGTCGCCTCGTAGACGATGTCGTCCACCTCGTCGGCGGTGAAGAAGTCCGAGTAGGCGCCGTAGAGGAACGTCGCGCCCGCTTTGCGAACTTTGTCCGCGAACGATCGCCGCGCCCGGTAGACGGACTGGCGCGTGTACTCGTCGTCCATGAAGGGGACGAGGTCGGGAAGGTTCTCTCCGACGGTCGTCATCTCGACGCCCGTCTTGGTGCGGAAGTCGGCACAGAGGCGGGCGATCGCCCACTCGCGGGCCGTGAAGGTGACGCGATCGCGCAGGAAGTCGTTGACGCGGTCGTACTCGGCGCGTTCGAGTCGCTCGAATCTGTCGTGCTCGCTCGTCTCGGGGTGCGAGGATGAATTGCTATCTTCGGGCATGGTGTGTTCTGCGGTTGCCCGCACCAGTATCACGGGCCGGACGAGGGTAAGGCTGTCTCCCGACTCGCCGCGCCTTCGGGGCTCGAATTCCGGGCCGACGCTTCCGCTCCGGCGATGAGCGGCTCCGCCCCGTGGGGACTCGTTCGGAGGCCCCATTCCGATCAGGAGCGGCGGCGTTTCGAACCGATCGTTTCGACGTGACCGAGTGGAAACGAACGCCGTTCTGTTTCACTTTCACCGTGCTACGCGAGGGCTTTTTACCGGTCGATACCACCTACGCACATGGTCTCCGGGAGTACCAGCACGACGCTCCGCGCAGGGGGAGTCGAACCGAGTGTCCACTCCTGTCCGGATCCCGGTCGAGACGGGGAGGTCGATCGTGACGCGTAGCTCGGCGTCGGATGACGCGCCGCCGAGGGCGAAACACTCTCGGCTGGAGCCCCGACAGACGCTCGATCGCGTGACGTTCCGAGCGACCGACGAACAGCTGGCGGCGCTCGAATCGCTCGTCGACGCCGACGTCTACCACACCCGGAGCGAGGCGATCCGCGCGGGGATTCAACGGTTGATCGAACAGCACGAGCGGAACGATTGACCGAGTGAGCGGCCGGCGCGATCGGGCGGCGTTACTCCTCGGTTTCCTCCTCGTCCTCCGATTCAACCGGCGCGCCCTCGCGACGGGTCGACCACTCGAGTTCGATCTCCAGTTCGA
This sequence comes from Halosolutus gelatinilyticus, assembly GCF_023028105.1. Taxonomy (NCBI): domain Archaea; kingdom Methanobacteriati; phylum Methanobacteriota; class Halobacteria; order Halobacteriales; family Natrialbaceae; genus Halosolutus; species Halosolutus gelatinilyticus. The sequence goes on along the minus strand of NZ_CP095491.1, from coordinate 2,986,792 downwards.
ACTCGTCGGCGTCGTCGCCGATCTCGCGCTCGAGTTCGAGTTCGTACTCGACGGAGTCGGTCGGCGTCGGGACCGTCACCGTGATCGTGCCGTCCGAGACGGTCAATTCCTCCGTGGTTTCGATCGCGTCGGCGATCTCGCGGAGCCGATCGGCGGCTTCCGCGGGCGTCTGTTCGAGTTCGGTCTCGAGGAGTTGTTCTTCCGTCATCGTGCGATCGTATCAGGGAGAGTTACAAAAAGCTAGGCAGCGCAGACGCGTGGCATCCATCGAGGGAACGGGACCGGCGATTAACCCGTTTTCGCGGGCGCGACGGCATTCACCTCAGTCTTCGGATACCGACTCGACGGTCCGACCGTCCAGGTCGACGACGGTGGCGAAGACGAGCCCCAGCACGGTTCCGAACAGGAGGTGCCCGAGGAGGCTATCGATGGCGACGGTCGGGAATTCGGCGGCGGACCCGGCCGCGATCGCTTCCATCCAGACGGGGAGGACGAGCACCGGCAGAATCGCCCAGATCGCGAGCCCGAAGACGAAGCCGGTGGCGGTCACCCGGAGCCACTGCCCGGCCCCCGAGAGCGCGTCGGTGTCGGCGTCCGCCTGCAAGACCCCGAGTACGGGCTTGCGCGTCACGAGGAACCCGAAAACGAGTCCCAGGACGATGCCGTGGGCGATGTGGATTGTCCACCCGGCGACGCCAGTGGGTTTGAGCCCGTAGAGCGCTGGAATGGCCGCGTCGAGGATCTCGGGATCCACGAGCCACATGAAGAGTCCGAAGGCGGCGGCACCGACGGCGCCACCGAGCGCGCCGCCGATCGACCAGCCCATCGGACGACGGACGTCGAACGCGGAGGTCGTGTCGGGCTCTGCACTCATGGTATCCGCGGCTAGTCGCATCCTCGGAAAAAGGGCTCCCCCAGCGCTGGCAAGCAGTTCGATCGCCGGCGCCTCCCGCGACGTCGCGCCGGAATGGATGACTTGTAGTGGCTGGCGCCCGAACGGGACGTGTGGAGTGCAAACTGCTGGGGTGGCCGCCGGACGGGCCGAAACTGCGGCTCGATCACGAGCGGTTCAGCTACGCCGGGAAGTTCGTGATGACGAACACCGGCAAGGCCGTCGCGCGCGACGACGCGCGGGAGAGAGCGCCGATCGTCGCCGCGGTCGCGTTCAACGAGGACCGCACCGACCCCGAAACGCTGTGGTTGCGGTACGTCACGGTCGCCCGCGATCGCCGCGGCGAGGGGATCGGCCCGCGACTGCTCGCGTTCGTCCGCGATCGCGCCGTCGAACGCGGTTACGATCGGCTGCGGATCGCCGTCAACAACCCGTTCGCCTACGAGGCGTGCTACCGGACGGGGTTCGCCTACACGGGCGAGACGACGGGCATCGCGGAACTGATCCTCGAGTACGAGCGGGAGGCCGATCGCGGCGCGGGATCTGACGACGGCGCGAATCGCCGCCGCAATCGCGAGCGGTACCAGGCGGGTCTCGACGAGTTCCGCGATCGCAACCTCTCGGCGGAGGAGGACGGCTTCCTCGAATCGCGGCGCGGCAGCGACGCGCCCGAACGGGTCGATCGATAGGAACGGAAGCCAACGTTTCAAATCCGAGTCGATCCAATAGCTCTCCAATGGGAAACGCAGCACTTCGCGACATCGCGGTCATCGAGGAGATTCCGTTCTCCGAGGTCGAGGGCGTCGTGGCCGTCGACGCGCACAACTGGCTCTATCGGTATCTGACGACGACGGTGAAGTGGACCAACGGCGACGCGTACACGACCGCCGACGGCGCCGAGGTGGCGAACCTCGTGGGCATCGTCCAGGGGCTCCCGAAGTTCTTCGAGAACGGCATCACCCCGGTGATGGTCTTCGACGGCGGCCCCTCCGAACTGAAGACCGACGAGATCGAGTCCCGACGCGAGCAGCGCCGCTCCTACGAGGAGCAACTCGAGGTCGCCCGTGAGGAGGGCGACGAGATCGCGATCGCCCAGCTCGAGTCGCGAACCCAGCGACTGACGCCGACGATTCAGGAGACCAGCCGCGAACTCTTCTCCCTGCTCGACGTTCCGATCGTCGAGGCGCCCGCCGAGGGCGAGGCGCAGGCCGCGCACATGGTCCGCCGCGGGGACGCCGACTACGTCGGCTCGGAGGACTACGACGCGCTGCTTTTCGGCGCCCCCCTCACGCTTCGCCAGTTGACCAGCAAGGGCGACCCGGAACTGATGGATCTCGACGCGACGCTCGCACACCACGACCTCACCCTCGAGCAGTTGATCGACGCGGCCATCCTCATCGGCACCGACTTCAACGAGGGCGTCGACGGAATCGGCCCGAAGACGGCGATCGCCGAGATCACCGAGCACGGCGACCTCTGGAGCGTCCTCGAAGCTCGCGGCGACAGCGTCGAGTACGGCGATCGCGTGCGCCAGTTGTTCCGGGAGCCGAACGTGACCGACGAGTACGAGTTCGACGCGACACTCGATCCCGATCTCACCGCGGCGCGCGAGTACGTCGTCGACGAGTGGGAGGTCCACGCGGACGAGGTCGCCCGCGGCTTCGAGCGGATCGAGGAGAGCGTCGCGCAGACCGGACTGGACCGCTGGACGTGACGGAGTCGGTCGCGTCCCGCGAGATCGATACCTGAGGACCGAGCGAACCAGCAAAACGATCGGCGGACCGAGGACCGAAGTTTCGCGCGCTCCTTCTCCCGTCCGATGAAGGCCTACGAAGTGCAAGAACCCACGAGCGACTACTCGGGCGTCGTCCAGACCGAACGCGACCGGCCGGAGCCGGACGCCGACGAGGCGCTCGTCGAGCTGCGCGCGGCGTCGCTGAACTACCGCGATCTGGCCATCGCCCGCGAGGACCTCGCGTATCCGGGCGCGGAACTGCCGGTCGTCCCGCTCTGCGACGGCGCCGGCGAGGTGGTCGCGGTCGGCGACGACGTCGAGCGGCTCTCGGACGGCGACCGCGTCGCGACGCCGTTCGCCCCCGACTGGATCGACGGTCCCGTCGCGCTCGAGAAAGTCGCGCGGACCACTGGCGGCAACGTCGACGGGACGCTGGCCGAGTACGCCACCTTCCCGGCGGAGAGCCTCGCCGTGCTCCCCGAACACCTCTCGTACGAGCAGGGCGCGACGCTCACCTGCGCCGGCCTGACCGCGTGGCGCGAACTCGTCGAGGAAGGGGATCTCGGCGCCGACGAGCGCGTCCTCGCGCTCGGTACCGGCGGCGTCTCGACGTTCGCACTCCAGTTCGCGACGATGCGAGGGGCCGACGTCTTCGTCACCTCCTCGAGCGACGACAAACTCGAGCGCGCCCGCGACCTCGGCGCGACGTGGACGCTGAATTACGAGGAGACGCCCGAATGGGGCGAGGCCGTCCACGAGGAGACCGGCGGCGTCGATCACGTCGTCGAGGTCGGCGGGCCGGGCACGCTCCAGCAGTCGATCGAGGCGGCCGCGTTCGACGGCACCGTCCACCTGATCGGCGTCCTCTCCGGCCCAGAGGGACAGGTCCATCCCGGCCCGATCCTCCAGAAGGCGCTCACCGTCAGGGGATCGATGGGCGTCGGCAGCCGCGCGATGTTCGACCGGATGACCGAGGCGATCGCTGCTGCCGAACTCGAGCCGGTGATCGACCGCACCTTCGGCGTCGCGGAGGACGAGGTCCGCGAGGCCTACCGGTACGTCGACGCCGGCGAACACCAGGGGAAGGTCGTCATCTCGCTCGAGTAGCGGCGGACGCCTAGTCCTCCCGACCGAACCGCCGCGAGACGAACTCGCGATAGGCTCGTCCGGTCGCGTTACCGACGGCGCCGACCGACGAGAGGTACCCGAAGCCGACGGTTTCCTTGAGGGCCTTCGCGGGTTTCCCCGTGACGACGGCGGGGCCGACCTGCGCGACGGCGTCGTCGCCGACGCTGACCAGCCAGCCCGGCGAGTCGAACGCGAACGGCTCGAACTCGAGGACCGAGTCGTCCACGGTCGCGGTTCCGGCCGCCTCGTCGCGTTCCGCGGTCACCACGCGGGAGATGTTCTCGGCGACCGTCCGCGCCTCGCGCACCGCCGCCTGCGCGCTCGCGGGGACCGGCTCCCCGTCGGCGTCGGTCACGCGAACCGCGTCGCCGAGCGCGAACGTCCGCTCGTCGAGGCGCAGGTCGCTCTCGACAGCCGGCCGCTCGCGCGCCAGCGCGTCCGAGCCGCGGATGCCGCCGGTCCAGACGAACTGATCGTACGGGACTCGCTCGCCCGACTCGAGGTGGACGTGCGTCTCGTCGGCCCGCAGGACGGGCGCCTCGGTTCGCACCTCGACCCCCTGTTCCTCGAGCGCCGACCGAACCGCCCGCTGGAAGTTCGACGGGAAGCCCGGCGCGACGCTGTCGAGTTGCTCGAGGACGGTGATCGTCGCGTCGCCGTACTCCTCGTCGACGAGCGCGGCTAACTCGCCGGCGACCTGGACGCCGGAGAGGCCGGCGCCGCCGACGACGATGCGGCCGGCGGCGGCCGATCGGATCACCTCGAGCGCCCGCGATCGAATCCGGATCGCGTGCGAGAGCCGCTTGAGCGGCGTCGCGTGCTCGCGCACGCCCTCGAGATCGTAGTAGGCGGTCTGCGCGCCGAGACAGATCGCCGCGACGTCGTACTCGAGGGCGCCGCTCGAGAGCGAGACGACGCGCTCCTCGCGGTCGACGTCTTCGACGCGAGCGACGCGGACGGCCGCCCGCTCGAGCACCTGCGGCAGCGAGACGGTGATCGCCGTCGCGAGCTCCGGCCGCCGAACGACGCGGTGCAGTTCGTGCTGGACGAGGTGATCCGGCGACTCATTGACCAGCGTGAGGTCGACCCCCTTGGGGAGGTCGTCCTCGAGCAATCGCGTCAAGGTCAGGCCTGCGTAGCCCGCGCCGAGCGCGACGACGTGCATGGGGAGGAGTAGGGGCTCGAGTCGCATAGTGTCCTCGGAAACCGGAAGCGCGGTCCCGATACGGTAGGTTACAAGAACTAAATAATAGCAGTTTGAACGGATCGACAGTGTCCGCTAGTCGCTCACGCCGCGAGGTGCTCGCCGTGTCCACGCCGTTGACCGGGGCGCTCGCCGGCTGTACCGCGGTTCGAACGCGGCTTCGGGAACGACGTCTCGGACCACCGGATCGCCGGACCGCCGGGTTCCGGCCGACTGGCATCCACAGCCCGCACAGTGGCCGATGGCCGACTACGGTCGGGCGCGGACGAGCCACAATCCGTACCCGACGCCGCCCAAGGACGCCCATTCGATCGCCTGAACGTACGAGACTACTGCGAACGTGATTCGATCGGTGGTCGCCGCCGAGGAGACGACGGTCGTCCGAACGGACGAGGAACCCGTCGCACTGAACGCCGAAACCGGTCGTCCGCAGTGGTGCCGATCGCGGGAGAGACGCTGTACGTCGGAACGGACGGCAACGTCTACACCCTGCGAGCGTAATAGCTGGGACGAGATCGCGCCGCTCGAGCCGTTAAAACAGATGCTCGTCGTCGTCGAGCAGGCGCGCGGGACCGCCGACGTTCCAGACGGTCGTCGAGACGCCGCAGTCGGAGATCTCCTCCTCGACGCGATCGGCGTGTTCCTCGGTGGTGTTGACGTAGACGCTGGCGCCGGTGTCGGTCGAGAAGTACGCCGGGATGCCCTCCTCCTCGCGGAGTTCGCGGACGCGGTTGAAGATCGCCAGCGTCGCGGGCTGCCAGTAGATCCACCCCGAGGGGCCGGTCATCGTCGTAGCCGCGAGCGAGAGCGAGTCCTGCTCGGCGAGTCCGAACGCCCGATCGAAGTCGTTGTTCCGGAGGGCGTCACGCATCTCGGCGATCTGGCCGTGGATGTGGGCGTTGCGGGCCTGGAACATGTGGCTGTCGGCGGCCTCCTCGTGGGCGTCCTCGGTCTCCTTGTGGTAGGGGACGAGCCCGACGACGATCTTCAGCTCCTCGTGGAGGTCAGTCGGGATGCGCCGGGAGCGACAGTCCTCGTCGTTGAGCCCCGTGTGCAACTGCGAGAAAGCGCCGGTGACCGCCCGAGCGGCGGAGGCCGAGCCGACGCGGGCGATCGTCGAGACGTCGCCCGTGGAGACGTCGAGTTCCGCGGCGTCGGCGAGCGCCACGGCCGCGGCGGCGAATCCGGACGAGGAAGACCCGAGGCCGACGTTCGAGGGGAAGCTGTTCTCGCTTTCCAGTCGAATGGGGTAGACCGTGTGGGCGGCGTCGGACATCCCGCGGGCCTTCTCGACGACGGCCGCGACGCGCTCGTAGGCCCGACCGTCGAGTTCCTCGCCGTCGACGACGAAGGTGTCCTCGTCGTAGTCCATCGAGAACTCGACGGTGGTTCGCGTGTGACTCGGCGCCGTACAGAGGCTGATGCTGTCGTGGTACGGGAGCCGTTCGATCTCGTCGCGCATCCCGTGATACTTGACCAGCCCCTGAATCGGGTGGGCCATGGCCGTGGCTTTCATATCCGCATACGCGCATGACGACCGCTTAAAGGTCACGGCATCCGACGCTCTCGTCCGGCGATCGATCCGATCGGTGCCCGACGCGCTCAGCTGAGCGCCGTTTCGAGGGACCGGCGCCACTCCTCGAGGGCTTCGAGGTCGGTCGCGATCGACGCGAGTTCGCCCTCGAGGTCGTCGATCGATTCGTCGAACTCGGTTTCGAGTTCGGTCGTCGCCTCGTCGAGCATCTCCGCGGCCGTCCCCTGGTCGAGCGCGTCCTCGACCGCGGCGAGTTCGTCGTCGACCTCCGTTTTGAACGCGTCCAGACGCTCTTCGAGGCGCTTCTCGACCCGATCGAGCTCCGAACGCAGCTCCTCGTCGACGTCGATCAGGTCGGCTTCGAGGTTCCGAACGTCGCTTTCGAGGGCGGTCCGCAGTTCCAGCAGCCGATCGTCGATCGTCGACTCGAGGTCGGTGACCGTCGATTCGAGCGCCTCCGTTCGCGACTCGAGGGTCGATTCGACCTCGTCGACCCGATCCGCGAGCGTCTCGGTTCGGCCCTCGAGCGTCTCGGTCCGCGTTTCGATCGCGTCGGCTCGCGAGGCCACCTCGTCGGCGACCGAATCGAGTTCGGTCTCGAGGTCCTCGATCGACGCGTCGATCGCGTCGCGCCGCTCGCGCACGTCAGCTTCGAGTTCCGCGGTCGCCGTCTCGAGATCCGCCGTTCGATCGTCGAGTCGGACGATCGCGTCGTCGATCGATTCGACGTCCGCCGCGAGATCCGCGAGGCGGTCGTCCCGGTCGTCCCCTGTCCGCTCGAGGGTCGCGAGCTCCGCCTCCAGCGTCTCGACGTCGTCCCGCGCCCGGTCGAGTCCGTCCTGGACGTCCGCGAGGACGGTCTCTGCCGTCCCGTTTTCGTCGAGAAACGCCTCGAGCGCGTCGGTGTAGGCCGCGAGCGATTCGACGGTCGATTGCAACCGTTCGATGCGGACGTCGTTGTGGGTTCGCGTTCCCTCGACGATCGGCGCGTCTCCCGCCTCGGCCGACGCGTCCCCCGTGTCGACCGGCGCGTGGTCCGCCTCGGTCGTCCGTTGTACGCCGGCGTCGATGTTGAGCGCCAGTCTGAGCGCTGCCCGCCTGGCCCCCGCCTGATCGTTCTTGAGTTCGGCCAGCAGTGCGTCGACGAGCGAACCGTGCTGTCCCGATTGCCATTTCGCTTCGAGCGTGTCGTCGTGCGTGGTCATGCCTTGGTCACCCTTCCGCCGCTCCTCGGATCCCGTTCGAGCTCCGATCTCGCGCCGGCCGATCGGCCGGAACTCGTCGCGCGGGTCGTTTTGACCGATACGGAGGTCGGAATAATAATAGTGTTCCACGATCTGATACAAATGGCATTGAATCGACATTTTACACCGCCTGGGCCTATGATACCTGTCGGCGGCCGCCGGCCGCGTCGACGCGGAATCCGAACGCTCAAACGACGAGAATCCTAGCAGTCGTCTATGGGAACCCCACTGGAGACGCGGCGCGAGCAGGCCGAGGAAATCGTCGATCGGCTCGAGGAGGCGTACCCCGATTCGACGATCTCGCTGCGGTACTCGAACCGACTCGAGTTGCTGATCGCGGTGATCCTCTCCGCCCAGTGTACGGACGAGCGCGTCAACACGGAGACGAACCACCTCTTCGAGAAGTACAACGGACCCGAAGACTACGCGAACGCGCCCCAGGAGGAACTCGCGGAGGATTTGAGTTCGATCACCTACTACAACAACAAGGCGAAGTACATCCGCAGCGCCTGCGAGACGATCGTCGAGGAGCACGACGGCGAGGTTCCGGACACGATGGACGAGTTGACCGACCTGTCGGGCGTCGGTCGCAAGACGGCAAACGTCGTCCTCCAGCACGGGCACGACGTCGTCGAGGGGATCGTCGTCGATACGCACGTCCAGCGACTCTCGCGCCGACTCGGGCTCACCGAGGAGGCGCGCCCGGAGACGATCGAGCGAGACCTGATGGAGATCGTCCCCGAGGGCTACTGGCAGCAGTTCACCCACCTTTGTATCGACCACGGACGGGCGACCTGTACGGCCCGGAACCCGGACTGTGCGGACTGCGTGCTCGCGGACATCTGCCCCTCCGAGAAGGGTGACAGCGAGATCGACCTCGCCTCGGGCGAGCCCTGGTAGTCGATCGAAATCGTCGGAAGACCGCGGGTTCGGCTCGTACATTGCGACGCCGACCTGTGCAAGCCCAACGCCTTTTCGGAGATCGCTGGTACCATCGGATGGGATCACAATGTCCAATAACAGCGACGAGCGCCGCGAGACCGGGAAAGAGGAGCACGGTCGGGACGTCGAACTGGCCCACGAGGATCCCGACGCCGAGGAGGACGAGGAGCTCACTGAGGAGGAGAAAGAAGCCCGCGAACGGCAAGACGAGGAGCAGCGCCGACAGGACATCGAACACAAGTCGGTCGATCGGGAGGACGACGCTCTCGAGAACGCGAACCCGGACCACCATCGGGACGAGGAACCGTACAACAGTTAACGCGCCAGAATCTATCGCGATCGCGACCCGCGATCGACGACCTGACGACCGCCGGCGCTCGTACGTTTTTTCGCCCCGATCGCCCCGAGCACCGCCGAGTCCGGACGGCGGACTATAAGTCGCCTACGAGTCGCGTTCGTTCCCGGAAACGACGAGCGTCGAGAGCGTCCCGTCGACGCCCACCGAGACGCTCGCGTCGGCGGCGACCGTCCCCACGGCCCGATCGTCGGCAAGCAGCCGAACGTCTCCCTCGTCGCGTTCGACGGTGAGCACGACGTCGTCGTCGGGGAGCACCCACCGCCGCGTATCGGTCACGAACGGGGCGATCGGCGAGACCGCGACGGCGTCGACCGCCGGCGAGAGCTGTGGCGCGTCAACGGCCCGGGCGTAGCCGTGGCTGCCGGCCGCCGTCGCGACGACGACGCCGTCGGCCCGAAACCGGGCGATCGGATCGTCGCGACTGGTGATCGCGTATTCGGAGATGCGGGCCGGTTCGGCGGTGACGAGCGTGACGTCGAACAGCGCTCGATCGCGAGCGGTCGCCGATCGGGACGCCAGTTCGACGCCGAGTACCGGTCTGGGTCGTTCGATCGCCTCGCCGTCGAGCGCCGCCGCGATCGCCGCGTCGAGATCGGTTCGATCGACCGCCTCGATTCCCGGTACGGTGCCCGCCGGAAGGACCGGAACGTCGGGCTCCGTCCGGGCGATGGTCGTCAGCGCCCGCTCGCCGATCGTGACCAGCAGCGACGGCCTCGCTGAGAGGACGTCTTCGGCGGCCCCGGTCACCAACTCAGCCTCGCGATCGTCGAGCGCGGCCGCGATCGCCTCGACCGCCTCGACGCCCTCGCCGCCGGACTGCGGGCCCGTCGCATCCGTTTCGGCGTCGACGATTCCGACGATCGGATCGTCGCCCGCCAGCCACGCGGCGGAATCCATGTCCCCCAGTTCACACCGATCGTTCAAAAGGGTGCGGTTATTCGTCGTTGCCGCATTCGCATAGCGCGTTCCATCGACTTGGATCGTTGGTAACACCGCGAAAGCCCCTGGCGTGCTCGACCAGTTGTGACTCGCTGTCGTTCGAGAGAGCGAAGCTCTCTCGTGATGACGAGACGCCGAAGGCGTCTCGAACCACGCTCCTCGAACTCCGTCCTGCGGTGCTTGCGTCGTCTCACCGGATCGAGCGCGCCAGCCCCTTTCATTCCCACCCGTGCCGGCTGATCGGTCTGCTACTGGGGCGGGAATGAAAGGGGATGCCAGTCTCATAAAGACGGGCGCAGCAAGCACTGACCGAACGAAGTGAGGCCGTTACAACTCGTCGTAGGGCCAGTCGCCGGTGATCCGCATGCCTTCGGCGAGATCCTGCTCTTCGAGGTCTTCGACTATCGCCTCCGGATCGCGGTGCTCGATCGCCGTCTCCGAATCGGCGAGTTCGACGACGAGGTCGGTCAGGAGGATCGCCTGCTCGCGCAGCGTGCGCGACTCGAGTTTGTCGAGGGTGTCGGCGTGAGTGTGGCCCCAGCCGCGGCCGACCTCGTCCGAGGTCGAGGAGACGTGGTAGCCGGGGACGCCCCACCGGACGAACGGCCAGTGGTCGCTGTGGGGGCCGAGTTCGGGCACCGTCTCGATCGGGTGGTCGTACCGATCCGCGATGTCGGTCGCGGCCCGTTCGAGGGCTTCGAAGCCGTGGGTGGTGAACGAGAGCGTGCGGTCGCCGACGACGCCGTCGTTGTTGACGATCGCGCGGATCGCCTCGCGGTCAGTGGTTTCGGCGTGGTAGCTCGACCCGACGAGGCCGACCTCCTCGGCGCCGTAGGCGACGAATTCGACGCGCGTGTCGAGGTCGTTCTCGCGGGCCGCGAGCGCGGTCGCGATCTCGACGAGCATCGCCGTCCCGGCGCCGTTGTCGAGGGCACCCTCCGCGATGTCGTGGGCGTCGACGTGGCTCGTCACGAGGACGCGCTCCTCGGTGTCGGGGCCGAGTTCCGCGTGGACGTTCTGGCTCCGCGTCGGGTCAGACTCCGTCTGACTGACCGACGAGCGTGACTCGTCGACATCGTGGCGCTCCGCCTCGACCGAGACCGCGATCGACTCGCCCTCGTACCGACGGGCCAGCCGTGCGCCGACCTCGCTCGAGACGCCGACGGCCGGGATCTCGCCGATCGGATCCTCCTCGGTGCCGACGCTTCCCGTGGGCGGCAGGCAGCCCTCGACGTGATTCTGGTAAACGAACCCGGCCGCGCCGTGCTCGACCGCGTGGTAATACTTCTCCCGGCGGTGGACGTACCGATCGGCGTAGCTCGGAACGTCGCTGCGGACGACGACGATCGCGCCATCGACGTCGGCGTCGTCGAAGTCCTCGGGCAAGCCGTAGCCGAGGTCGACGAGCTCGGCTTCGACGCGGTCCGACGGACTCCGGGGGAGCGCGATGCAGCGCAGGCTCTCCTCGGCTGTCTCGATGGCGCTCTCGCCGCGGGTCCAACCCTGTACGTCGAAGGTCTCGAGGCGGGCGTTTCGCGCGCCGGCGTCCGCGAGCGCGTCCCGCGTCAGTTCCGCCGCCTCGCGTTCGCCGTCGCTGCCGGCCATCCGGTCGCCGATGTCGACCAGTCGCTCGAGGTGCGTCCAGCCGACGTCGCTGGTGAAGACGTCGCCGATCCACCGTGTCATGCCAGAGGTGTGGACGCACGGCGGTGTAACCCTTCGGAATCCGGCCGATCGGAACGGTCGATGCCCGGCCGGCGATCGAACAGAAAAAGAACGTCCGGTAGCGAGGCTAGGCCACTCCGTTCCCGTGATTCCGACGTGAGCTGTCGCCGGGTGATGCGCCGGATCGGGTACAGTCGCCGATCCGGTCGCGACAGTCGAATCGAGTATCGTCGTCGAACCGGCTACAGTTCGCCTTCGGCTTTCAGCCCCTCGATGACGTCGTCGACGAGGGTGTCGACGTCCTCGTAGGGGAAGTCCTGGTGGCTCGAGGCCGTGGTCCCCAACTCCATCGCGGTGAAGCTGAGATCGCCGGACTCGAACGACGTCGCCGGCCCGTTGGGCAGGGCCGGAACGAGGTCCATCTGGTTACTGACGGGGTAGTCCGCGCCTTCGAACGCCTCGACGAGTTGCTCGCGAAGTTCGGCTTCGTCTGCCATACGTCTCCATCCCGGAGCCGTCAGAATAAGGATTCTGAAACCCGTATAAATCCAATCGTCGTTTGCACACGAATAACTGAATCTTTTTGAGTCCGCTCTGTCTCTGGGGGGATATGCGGGAGACGCTTGCCGAGTGGCGGCCGGCCATCGACGAGGCGATCGCCGACCTCGTCCCACGGGAGATCGACACTGACTATCTCGAATCGTTCTTCGGCGACCCGACCTACGAGTACGACCCGGACGGGATTCAGCGCGCGCTGTCGGACCCGCTCTGGGACCTGCTCGATCGGGGCGGAAAACGCTGGCGCGCGGTGCTCTTTCTCGTCTTTGTCGACGCGTTCGGCGACGATCCCTCGGAGTACCTGCCCTACGCCTGTATTCCGGAGATCCTCCACAACGGGACGATCATCGTCGACGACGTCGAGGACGAGGCGTCGATGCGCCGCGGCGAACCGGCGTTGCACCACATCTACGGCGAGGACGTCGCGCTGAACGCGGGGAACGCGATGTACTTCCTGCCGCTGAAGATCCTGACGGAGAACCCGGCGGAACTCCCGGCAGAGCGGCGGCTGGCGGCCTACGAGATGCTGATGTACGAACTCAACCGGACCCACCTCGGACAGGGGATGGACATCTGCTGGCACAACGAACGCGAGGTCCGGATCACGCCCGCGGAGTACCTCGAAATGTGCGCGTGCAAGACCGGCTGCCTGGGCCGCATCGTGGCGCGACTGGCCGCGATCATCACCGACCGGCCCGCCGACGTCGAGGCGGCCGTCGCGCGGTACGCGGAACTGACGTCGGTCGCCTTCCAGATCGGCGACGACATCCTCGACGTGGAGAACTCCCTCGGCCGCGCGGGCGAGTTCGGCAAGGAGTTCGGAAACGACATCCGCGAGGGGAAAAAGACCCTGCTCGTCATCCACGCGATCGAGCAGAGCGATCCCCAGACGGCACACCGGCTCGAAACGATTCTCGAGACCGACATCAACACCGACGAGGAGATCCTCGAGGCGCTCTCGATCATCGAAGATGCCGGCAGTCTCTCCTACGCCCGCGACCGCGCGCTCGACCTGGCCGCGGACGCCCGCGAGGCGATCGACGGCATCGACGTCGATCCGGCGGTCGAACGCGAACTCCGCGAGTTCACCGAGTTCGTCATCGATCGCGATGAGTGACCGCGATCCGCTCCGATCGAACCTATCAGCTGTCGTGTCTGTTCTCGTTCGCTACTCGTAGGACCAGTTACTACACGGGTCGCGTCGTAGGGTGGGTATGGCCGATCACTCGACCCGCGCCGATCGACCGACGAGGACGAGCCCGTGGCCGATCCTGCTCGCGCTCGGCCTCGTCTTCTCGGAGGTCGGCATCGTCATCGACCTCGTTCCGGTCGCCGTCGGCGGCCTCGTGCTATTCGCCGGGAGCGTCGCCGGCTTCGTCACCGAATCGGGACGCGTCTCGAGCCCGTGGCCGATCGTCGCCGGTCTCGGCGCGATCTTCGTCGCGGTCGGAGCAGCCCTGCTCGCCGTCGGCACCGACCTGGTGACGATCGCCGGAGCCGAGGGGCTCGTCGGCCTCTCGACTCGCGGGCTCGCGATCGCCGTCGCCGGCGTCGTGTCGATCCTCGGCGCCGCGATCGGCAGGGACAGACGCTAACGTACGACCGACCCACCGCAACAGACACGCTCGAAACACGATCATGAGCCGACGCGCATTCGACACCGAACTCACGCTCGACCTCGCCGTCAACGCCATTCCGCTGGCGATCGTCCTGTTCTTTACCGCTGCGTTCGCCCTGTTCAACCCGTGGGGGTTCGAACCCCTCGAATCCGGCATCCAGTTCGCGATCCTCCTGTCGGTCGCGGTCACGCTCGCGGCCGTGACCTTCCTGGCCGCGCGGGTGATCGAGAGCGACCCGCGGACGCACCACGACACGGTCTCGTCGATACACGTCCAAGGTGGGACGGAGCCGACCGACGACGACGGAACGGAGGGGCCCGATTCAGAGTGAACCGCGCGATCGAACCGGTCCGTCAGGTCACGATGAGAACGAACCCCGTCACGGCCATCAGGAGCGCGATCCCCGCGAGCACCAGCCCGAAGAGTTCTTTCTCGTCCATGTCGGGGTCGTCACCGAACTGTAACTAAAACCTATGGCACGCGCCGTGATCCATCGATCGCGATGACCGATCGAACCGACGATAGCGGGCGATCGACCGCGCGGACCGAGGAGGATCGTGACGATCGCCGGACCGTGGTGGGCTCGCGGGTCGTCGTCGCCTTCGGCCTCGTACTCGTCGCCGTCACCGCCGCCTTCGGGGCCGTTCTCGGTCGTGTCCTTCCCGCGCGGACCGGCGTCGAGGAGACCGTCCTTCTGGGAATCACCGTTCCGGTGTCGCCGGCGGCGTTCGCCCTCTACGGGGCCGTCACCGTCGGGATCGCGACCGGGGCGGTCGTGCTTCTCCTGCGGCTGGTCGCTCGGTTCGACGAAAACGCGGCGTAGTGCGATCCGGCGATCGCACGCGACGGCGCCCGACGATCGACCCTCGACCGCGACGAGTCGTCAGTCGCCCTGCACCTGGTCGTCGATCTCATCGACGATCTCCGGATTACGGAGCGTCGAGGTGTCGCCGAGTTCGTTCCCGCTCGCGACGTCCTCCAGCAGGCGTCGCATGATCTTGCCCGACCGCGTCTTCGGCAGTTCGGGCGTGAAGACCACCTGCTCGGGCCGGGCGATCGGCCCGATGGAGTCCTCGACGCCCGCGACGATCCGATCGCGCATCTCGTCGGTGGGCTCCTGGCCATCCTCGAGGATGACGTACGCGTAGACCGCCTCGCCCTTGATGTCGTGGTCGCCGCCGACGACCGCCGCCTCGGCGACGCCGTCGACGCCGACGATCGCCGACTCGATCTCCATCGTTCCCAGACGGTGGCCGGAGACGTTGATCACGTCGTCGACCCGGCCCAGGACGGTGACGTAGCCGTCGTCGTCGAGTTTGGCGCCGTCCTCGGGGAAGTAAACCCACTCGTCTGCGTCCTCGTCAGAGTACTCTTTCCAGTACTCCGAGAGGAACCGATCGTCGTTGTTGTACAGCGTCCGCAGCATCCCCGGCCACGGATTCTGGACGGTGAGGTACCCCGCGCTGCCGGCGTCGACCGGTTCGCCCTCGGCGTCGACGATCCTCGCGTCGATCCCCGGCAGCGGCGGGCCGGCGGAGCCGGGTTTCATCGTGTTGACCCCCGGCAGCGTCGTGATCATCATGCCGCCGGTTTCGGTCTGCCACCAGGTGTCGACGATCGGACACTCCTCGTTGCCGATGTGCTTGTAGTACCACTTCCACGCGCGCGGGTTGATCGGCTCGCCGACCGTTCCGAGCAGGCGCAACGAGGAGAGGTCGTGCCTTTCCGGATACTCCTTCCCCCACTTCATGAACGCGCGGATCGCCATCGGCGCCGTGTAGAAGATGTCCACCCGGTTCTCCTCGACGATCTCCCACAGGCGGTCCTTCTCCGGATAATCGGGCGTTCCCTCGTACATGACGGTGGTCGTCCCGAGCGCGAGCGGCCCGTAGACGATGTAGGAGTGGCCCGTGATCCAGCCGATATCGGCCGCACACCAGTAGGTGTCCTCGGGCTTGACGTCGAGGACGGCGTGAGAGGTCCAGGCGGCGTACGCGAGATAGCCCCCGGTGGTGTGTTTCACGCCCTTCGGCTGACCCGTCGTCCCCGACGTGTACATCAGGAACAGCATGTCCTCGGCGTCACGCGAGACTGGCTCGACCGACGCGCCCTCGTGCTCCTCGATCAATTCGTGGTAGTCGCGGGCGTCGGTGCCGAGGAAGTGCTTCAGTTCGTCGCCCAGCCGGTCGACGACGATCGACTGGACGTCGTGGTCGACGCTCCGCAGTCCCTTGTCGGCCTTCTGCTTGTGGTTCAGCGCGTCGCCGCGGCGGTAGTAGCCGTCGCAGGTGACCAGGTACTCGCTCTCGGCGGCGTTCATCCGCGTCGCCAGCGCGTCCGCCGAGAAGCCGGCGAAGACGACCGCATGCGGCGCGCCGATTCGGGCGCACGCCAGCATCGCGATCGGTAGCTCCGGAATCATCGGCAGGTAGAGCGTGACGACGTCGTCCTCCTCGACGCCGAGGTCGCGTAACGTCGCCGCGAACGCTTCGACCTCGTTCAGCAGGTCGCCGTAGGTGTAGGTGCGGGTCTCGCCCAGTTCACCCTCCCATTTGATCGCGGCACGATTCTTGGCACCCTCTTCGACGTGGCGATCGAGGCAGTTGTACGAGGCGTTCAGCGTCCCGCCGGTGAACCACTCGTAGAACGGCGCGTCGTCGTCCTCAAGGACGGTCTCGTACTCCTCGTCCCACGAGAGGAGCTCGGCGGCCCCCTCCCAGCACTCCGGCCAGTTCTCCTCGAACTCGTCGTAGATTCCCTCGTCAGTGACGTTCGCCTGCTCGACGAACGACTCTGGCGGCGCGAACGCGTCCTGTTCCTCGAGTCGCGCTTCAAGTTCCACGTCGGCTTCGCCGTCGCTGGATTCGTCGCTCATGTCTAGTGATATCCTCGATCATGACCGAGATAAACGTTCCCATCGATCGCACCCACGTCTGGCGGTTTTCGTTTCTCCGAATCCACGCCGATCCGCGAAAAGGCGCACGGGTAGGAGTGGACCGATCAGTGAGAATATGCGTAAGCCGAGTTTTGTCACGCTTCGGTCCAATCGTGCTGAACGGCTACCGCGGGATGACTGCCGCAAAACGCGTACAGAGAACTCTATAGGCGTTTCGCGTAACAGTGAGTGAGGTCTCCGGCACGCGGACGCATACGCATCAATTAATTGGTAGCAGCCACTCGAGTACGACGACACCCTGGCTCGTCCCGAGGACGATCACGTCGTTTACGAGTATTGGCGGTCGCGTATCGATGGAGCCTCTAGCTTCCAATACCCAGCGCTTCTCGCCCCGCACTGCTCTGTGGGCTCGGTCACCGGTTGAAGTGCGGCCACATCTCCTGCTCGATCAGTTCCGTGGAACCGCAGCAGCCGCACTCTTCGGGGGCATCGTATCGGTGGCCGCCGTCGGACTGCGCGGAAACCGTACCGGCGTGTACCACCTGACACTCGGCACAAACGTACTTTTCAGGCATCTCTGGGGTGTGAGCCATATCGATTCCTACCCCGACCAACGAGATATAGCCCGGGTGTCGTTCCCTCGAAGAACAGGGACCGGGGTCGACGCGCTGGACACCGCTCCGTTCAGCCCGCCGTTTCGCCCGCGAATCGGTCTCGAACCCGATTCATGCCAGTCCAATCTCCTCGCTGTAGGCGCCGTGGGCCTCCTCGAACACCTGCATGATCTCGCCCATCGTCGCGTAGACCTTGACCGCGTCGACGATCGCCGGCATCGCGTTCTCGCCGCGATCGACTGCCTCGCGGAGAGTCTCCAGCGCGTCCGCGACGGCGTCGTCGTCCCGCTCGGCTTTGACCTCGGCGAGCCGATCGAGCTGTCGCTCCTCGGTGGTCTCGTCGACCCTGAGGATCTCGGGACTGGTGTCCTCCTCTAACGTGTACTCGTTGACGCCGACGACGACCTCCTCGCCGCGTTCGACCCGCTCCTGGTACTCGTAGGAGGCCTCCTGGATCTCCCGGAGGAAGTAGCCCCGGTCGATCCCCTCGAGGATGCCGTCGCGGACGGAGCCGTCGCCCATGTCGCGGATCTCCTCGATATAGCGCATCGCCCGTCGCTCGGTCTCGTCGGTGAGCGCCTCGATCGCGAACGAGCCGCCCATGGGATCGACGATATCGGCCGCGCCGGATTCCTCGGCGATGATCTGCTGGGTTCGAAGCGCCACGCGAACCGCCTTCTCCGAGGGGAGCGCGAGCGCCTCGTCGAAGCTGTTGGTGTGCAGCGACTGGGTGCCGCCGAGGACGCCCGCCAGCGCCTGAATCGTCACCCGGACGATGTTGTTCAGCGGCTGTTGGGCGGTCAGCGACTGGCCCGCGGTCTGCGTGTGGAACTTGAGGCGTTTCGATTCGGCCCGCTCCGCGTCGTACCACTCGTCCATCACCCGCGAGTAGATCCGTCTGGCCGCCCGGTACTTCGCGATCTCCTCGAAGAAGGAGTTGTGACAGTTGAAGAAAAACGACAGGCGCGGCGCGAACTCATCGACGTCCAGCCCGCGATCGATCGCGTCCTCCACGTAGCCGAAGCCGTCGGCGAGCGTGAAGGCGAGCTCCTGGACCGCCGTCGAGCCCGCCTCGCGGATGTGGTATCCCGAGATCGAGACGGGGTGGAACTTCGGCGTCTCCTCGGCGCTGAACTCGACGACGTCCGTGACGAGGTCGAGCGAGGGCTCCGGCGGGATCACCCACTCCTTCTGCGCGATGAACTCCTTGAACATGTCGTTCTGGAGGGTGCCCCGGATCTGCCCGCGGGGGACGCCCTGCTGGTCGGCCAGCGCGATGTACATCGCGTAGATCACCGGTGCGGAAGGGTTGATCGTGAAGGAGGTCGAAATCTCGCCGAGGTCGATCCCGCCGAAGAGGATCTCCATGTCCCGCAGCGTGTCGACCGCGACGCCTTCCTTCCCGACCTCGCCCTGGCTCATCGGGTCGTCGGAGTCGATCCCCATCAGCGACGGCATGTCGAACGCCACCGAGAGGCCCGTCTGACCCTGGTCGATCAGGTAGTGAAAGCGATCGTTCGTCTCCTCGGCGGTCCCGAAGCCGGCGAACTGGCGCATCGTCCACGTCCGGCCGCGGTACATCGTCGGGTACGGGCCCCGAGTGTACGGTTCCTCGCCCGGGAAGCCGAGATCATCCAGGTAGTCGAGGTCGGCGACGTCGTCGGGCGTGTAGAGCCGATCGACCTCGACGTTCGAGACGGTCGCGAACCGGTCCTGTCGTTCGCCGTGGCGATCGAGCACCGGACCGAGCGTCTCCTCGTGCCACTCCTCGCCGGCCTCCCGGATCGCCTCGAGCTCGTCGTCGTCGTACATACTCGCAATTTTTGCCGCGCCGATCATTAAGGATTCCGGGAACCGACACCGACCGTCACGAGGGAGATACGCACGGAGATAGTGTCAGAGTCGCATCCGTTCGTGATCTGCCTGGACGCGATCGAACGCCCAGTCGACGTCGACGAGGTTTCGGGGAGCGCCCTCGAGACCGTCGCGACTGACGACCTCGACCGTTCGGTTGCGCGCGTCCGGCGTGAACGGCGCGGCGGCCGCGAGGCGCGCGACGTCGATCCGGGCGATCGAGCCGGTCACCGAGTCGCCGCCCTGCCCGACGAGTAACTCGGCGCTCGGCGGGTCGTTCGTCAGTTTCCCCGGACGAACGATCGTGTAGTCGATCCCGGACCGGCGAATCGCGGCTTCCGCGTCCCGTTTCGCCCGCAGCGAGCCGCGGATGAGCAGGCGCGCGGGCAACGAAAGCCCGCGCTTCGAGTTGCCGACGCCGATCGCGCTCGTGTGGACGAAGTGAGTCACGTCCTCGCTCACCGCCGCGGTCAGCAGGTTGAGAACGCCGGTCCGATCGACGAGTTTCCCGCCGATCGTGTGGCGGTAACTCGGCGGCGTTCCGAGCGCGCAGTAGACGATATCGCATCCCTCGGCGGCCGCGACGGCGTCCGCCGGGTCGAAGAAGTCCGCGACGGCCACCTCGTCGGCGCCGAGGCGATCGAGCGTGTTGACGTCCGCGTACGATCGGCACGTCGCGCGGACGGTGAGGTCGGTTGGCCGAAGGACGGAGAGCAGTTCGGATCCGGTTCCGCCGGTCGCGCCGGCGATCAGGACGCGGTCGGCGGTTGCTCCAGGGGGCGTCATCACCGGAGGTACTCCCCGGGCACAGAAAACCCTCACCAGCGGTCAGAAACCCGGACTGTCCCCGGACGCGATCGGACGGAAAACCTTCGATGGCGGACGCGTGCGGCAGGACGGGCGCCCGCATCCCGCTGCGCGCCCGACCCCCGCGGACGAGATCAGTCGCCCGACTGGAGCCGCTTCGTCGTCTGGACCAGCGGGTGGCGCGCGTAGTCGACGACGTCGATGTCGTCGATCCGTTCTAAGTTCTCCTTCGCGGCCGTCTTCGCCATCCCGAGATCGATCGCATCGTCGATGACGATCACGTAGGCGTCCATCTCGTCGATTCCGAGTCGATCGGCGGCGAGCACCCGGTGGTGGCCGTCGGCGAGCAAAAGCATTCCGTCGTTATCGATGACGACGAGGGGTTCGGCGAGGCCGTGTTCCAGTTCGTACCGTCTGCCCTCGAGTTCGTCGGCGTAGACTCGCCCCTGCGTGGGCGTCAGTTCCCGCAGCGGGACGGTCCGGCGTTCCTGTCGGAGGTCGGTGTCGTGGATCTGTTCGAGCGTCCGCATCAGTTTCCCCACCTTCTCGGGGGTCGCGCGCTCGATCTGGCTGCGGATCACGTCGGCGTTCGAGATGATGCCCACGAGGTTCCCCGCGTCGTCGACGACGGGCAGTTTTTGGATGCCCGATCGAAGGATGACCCGCGCCGCGTCGGTCACTTTCATCTCGGGGTGGGCGACCAGCAGATCCGTCGTCATCACCTTGAATATCGGGTCGTCCTCGTCGGCCAACAGCAGATCGCGGGCGCTGATGAACCCCTCGACGCGGCGGCGTTCGCAGACGGGAAAGCCGCTGTGCTCGTCGCTCTCTGCGATCCGGGTCGCGACCTGTCCCACGGTCGCGTCGGGCGAGACCGTCGCCACGTCGCGGGTCATGTACTCCTCGACCTGGGGCTTGCTCCTGTCCGACGCAACCTCCATGGAGGGCCGTAAGGCGTCCGCCAGCAAAAGTACTGTCCCGCTCGCGATAGCCGCCGTTCGGGGTACCGCTCGTCGAGACGAACCAACCGGTGAACCGTCGCGGCGCGAGCCGACGCACCGCGGTATCCCGTCCTGGACGCCAACATTGCCGTTCACACCTCTCGCGCTCTTCGATCGTCGACTGGAGGTCGGTACGAGGGCGCCGAACCGGGCAGCGCTCGTGCGAACAGCCAGGAGTTCCGTCGACTCGGCTCTGGCCCTATCCGAGCTATCGCTACGAACACGCGTATCAAGGCTTAAGACCGGCGAACGTGTTTGACAAGCCATGGCACGGATCGTCGACTACGAACTGTTCAAGGTTCCCCCGCGGTGGCTCTTCCTCAAGATCGAAACCAGCGACGGGGTGGTCGGATGGGGCGAACCGATCCTCGAGGGACGCGCCAAGACCGTCAAAGCCGCGGTCGAAGAACTGATGGACGGCTATCTACTGGGCGAGGATCCGAGTCGAATCGAGGATCACTGGCAGACGATGTATCGCGGCGGCTTCTACCGCGGCGGCCCGATCCTCATGTCGGCGATCGCCGGCATCGACCAGGCGCTGTGGGACATCAAGGGCAAATACTCCGACGAGCCGATCTACGACCTGCTGGGGGGTCGCACTCGCGATCACGTCCCGTTGCACAAGAAGATCGTTCCGGACGGCGTCGGCCAGATCTCCGAACTGGCGTCGAATGCGGTCGACGAGGGGTACACTACGCTCAAACTCCTGACGGCGTATCAGACCGCGCCGATGGAATCGACGGTCGATATCGACAGGATCTGCGAGTACCTCGACGAGGCTCGAGAGGCTGTCGGGCGGGAGATCGACATCGGAATCGATCTCCACGGACACATCTCGACGAGCATGGCGTCGCGGCTGCTCTCGCGACTGCAGGAGTACGACCCGCTGTTCGTCGAAGAACCGGTTCGGCCCGAGCACCTCGGAGTGCTGGAGCGGTCGTCGTACCACGACATCCCGATCGCGTACGGCGAACGGTTGTACTCGCGGTGGGAGTTCCGATCGCACTTAGAACAGCACCGCCTGGACATCGCACAGCCGGACATCTCTCACGCCGGCGGAATCACCGAAATTACGAACATCGCCTCGATGGCCGAGACCTACGGGGCCACGCTGATGATCAGTTGCTCTGTCGGTCCGATCGCCTACGCCGCCTGTACGCAGCTCAGTCACCACATCCCCAACGCCGTCCAGCAGCCCGCGCTGGGCGAGCGCTACATCGACGCTTACGTCGACAACGTGGACGTCATTCGGAGCGAGAACGGTCGCGTCTCCCTCTCGGACGAACCGGGATTGGGAATCGCGGTAAACGAGGAAGGGGTTCGAGAACACGCGGGAAAGGGAAGCGACTGGCGGACGCCGATCCGCCGGTACAACGACGGCAGTTTCGTCGAGTGGTGATGTCCGCTGCGAGCGGGCAGCCGCACCGATCGCCCGGTGTACACTAACAGTATACTTATTGGCGATTGTTACCTGGGGGCTCGTATGTCTCGAGAGGATCGGATCTCGGCGACGCAGACGGCGTTCGAAATCCTCGACGTGATCTACGAGCGACGGGGTGCCACGGCGGCGGACCTGATCGAAGCGACCGGTCGTTCCCGGAGCGGCGTGTACAAGCACCTGCGGACGCTCGTGGCGGTCGACGCCCTCGTAAACCGCGACGGCGAGTACGTGCTGGGACCGAAGTTCACCGAGTACGGGCTGGAAGCGACGGATTCGAACTCGGTGCTGTATCAGACGGACAAGATCGACGAACTGGCACAGTCGTACGACGCCCCGACGAACCTGTGGCTCAACGAAACCGATCGCTGCCACTGCGTCCACACGTCGCTCGGGGAGGGTCGGGAGTACCCGCGGAGTCGGGGTGACAGCGAACGCCTCGTCGAGAGTCCGCCCGGAAAGGCGATCCTCGCCCACCTCCCGTCGGCGCGCCAGACGGCTCATATCGGCGGGGAAGACGCGGAACTGACGGCGCAACTCGAAACGGTCCAGGAGGGAAAACTACTGGAAGAACCCCTTCCGTTCGCACCGGAGTGGGTCTCCATCGCGACGCCGGTGTTGGACCCCTCCGATCGACCGGTCGCCGCGATCGAAGTCGTCGTTCCGATCGATCGGGCGAACGGGATCGACATCAAAAACAATATCAGCGGATTGCTCACGGAGACGGCAAACAGGATGCGCGTCGAGATGCTGTGACCGGTGGGACCCTCTGGCGTCCCGTCGGTACTCGAACCGTGACCGGGCTATCTGTCGAGCGTGCTGCACAACGATCAGTTCACGAACGCTTTTCAAATATACCAAATTTAGGTACTACTACGAATACTGCTAACTCTGCAATAGATTCGATCGAATAGAGGTTCGAGAGTGGGTGAACACGGGCGAGCAATAGCCCGAAACTGGCCGCGGTTCGGATCGAGCTACGATCGGGAAAGCGACGGTTCAATGCCGGTGTGTGCTGGATATCCGTTGCTATCGATTCCGTCCCGGTCAAGTAGACGAGCAGGCTCCTGTACGAATCAGGATTCGGTCACTAAGGTACACGATTGGTCAGCTATTCGGAATATATTATGAGTATATTGCCCAATAGCTATTATATGGCCCAGAATTTTCAGCAATTCCTTACGAATCCGATGACGGTGAGTTCGGTAGCCGGCTTCGGTAGCGATACGATCAACTCAGGTGTAGATACTGACATGATTCCTAATCCATGGTTCGCCAGTAAAGTTGAAATATTGGTATTTAACGTTCGACGGCCATTTACGATCGTCGATCCGACTAGCAATGGATTGGCGATCGATCGGGGAGGGCGTCGTACGGGAGCCCCGGCGAACGCGGTCGGGAACTGGTCGCTGCGATCGCGGATTCGAACGAGTCACGACGGTGAGACGAGTTATCACGTTGCGGCCGCGTCGTATAGTTGTGTACTGCACTGCGTGAACGGTTTCGATTCGAACCCTAAGCCGGCCCATTTTTATATCATAACAGGAGATATGAGGTGAAAAGCCGTGTCACGAGAGCCAGCGCAACTAGCCGGATTAGCAGAATATATAGAAAATCCGACAAATCTTACGGAAAACACCGAACCGCCGCACGTCCCGACGGTGCCGTACGAATCGACCGCGGCAGCGATGGCCGCCGCCGATCGGCTGACCGAACCCGAGTCGAGATGGGCCGAGTCGAAGTACGTTCGACTCCTGAACGGCGAGTGGTCGTTCTGCTGGGCCGAGCGGCCGGCTGAGCTCCCCGATCGACTCGAGGACGCGGCGAATTGGGGCGCGATCTCCGTTCCCGGCGTGTGGCAACTCGACGGCTACGATCGGCCGATCTACCGAAACCACGCGCTGACCTGGGAGCGAATCCCCGAAGTCGAGTCGGAACCGGAGCCGCCGAACGTGCCCGAGGAGTTCAATCCGGTCGGCACGTACCGTCGAACCGTCGACGTACCGACGACCTGGGGCGAGGATCGACGCACGTTCCTCCACTTCGAGGGGGTGAAATCCGCGTTTTTCGTCTGGATAGACGGCGAGTACGTCGGGTACGACCAGGGGTCGATGACGCCCTCCGAGTTCGACGTGACCGACGCTCTCGACGTCGGAGGCACCCACACGCTCACGGTCCAGGTGTTTCGGTTCTCGGACGGAAGCTACCTGGAGACCCAGGACATGCTCCGTTTCAGCGGTATCTTCCGCAGCGTCTATCTCTACTCGAAGCCGCCGGTTCACCTCCGGGACTACGTCGTCCAGACGACGTTCGACGACGCATATGAGGACGCGACGCTGACGGTCGAGGCCGATCTCGGCGGCGCGGTCGAGAGCACCGACCCATGGACGATCGCCGGACGGCTCTTCGACGAGGGCGGAACCGAAGTGACGACGCTCGAAGCGACCGCCGTACCGGCCGACGACGCCGAGGTGACGCTCCGAACGACCGTCACCTCGCCCGCCGCCTGGTCCGCGGAACGGCCGACGCTCTACGATCTGGTGCTGGAACTCCGGGGCGCCGACGGTCGGGTCGTCGAGGCCGTCCCGGAGCGGGTCGGCTTCAGGGAGTTCGAAATCGAGGACGGGCGGGTGCTCGTCAACGGCGAGCCGATGACCGTTCGCGGGATCAACCGTCACGAACACGATCCCGAGACCGGTCGAACGGTACCGTTCGACCGCGTCCTGACGGAACTGCGGATGCTGAAACGACACAACGTCAACGCCATTCGGACCGCCCACTACCCGAACGACCTCCCGGTGTACGAACTCGCGGACGAACTGGGGCTGTACGTCGTCGACGAAGCCAACGTCGAGACGCACTTCAACATGAATTTCGTCAACGAAGCGCCCGCCTTCCATCGATCGTTCGTCCGGCGGTTCGAGGGGATGGTCGAACACCACAAGAACTTCGCGTCGATCTTCGCCTGGAGCACCAGTAACGAGGCCGGGGAAGGGGCGCCGCACAGGGAGATGGCGGCCTACGCCCGCGAGCGCGATGGCACCCGGTTCGTCTACCACCAGGGCTCGGGCGCGGCACCCTACGACGAGTACCACGAGAACATGACCGGCACGGCCCCGTTCGCCGACATCTCGGGGCCGCGGTATCCGGTCCCCCACACGCTCGTCCAACACAGCGCGGTCGAGGACCGCCCGTTGATCATGGGCGAATACGCGCACGCGCTGGGCAACAGCCTCGGCCTGCAGGACGCGTTCTGGGAGCTGGTTCGAGAGATCGACGGCCTCCAAGGCGGGTTCGTCTGGGAGTGGACCAATCAGACGCTCGCGGGGGAGGTGGTTCCCGACGGGAACGCGGACGAGTGGTGGTTCGACGATGACCCCTTCCTGCTCGACGGCGTCGTCTTCTCGGATCTGTCCCCGCAACCCGAGCTCCGGCAGTTGAAGAAGACACAGCAGCCGTTCGCCTTCGAGGCCGTCGCGATCCGGGAGGGCGTACTCGCGGTTACGAACCACCACGCCGTTACGAACCTCTCCGCGTTCGAGACGACGTGGGAGCTGACCGTCGACGGGAACCCCGTCCAGTCGGGTCGGCTCCGCCTCGACGTCCCCCCATCGCGAACGCGAGGAGTGATCGTCCCGTTCGACCGATCGACGCTCCCTCCTGGCACCGAGTGCCACTTGACGCTCCGCGTTCGCCTGCCCGAGGAGACCGACTGGGCGGCGGCGGGCCACGAAATCGGATTCGAGCAGTTCGCCGTGCCGATCGAACTTCCGGAGCCGTCGTCGATCCCGACGGCCGACGGCGGTCACGTTACCATCAAGGAGAGCGAGACGGCGGTGACCGTCGCCGGCGATCGGTTCCGCTATCGCTTCGATCTGGAGCGGGGCTGTTTCCGCGAGTTCCGATACGGGGACGCGGTCGTCGCACGGGACGGGCCGCTGTTCGGCGCGTTCCGGGCGACGGTCCCCAACGAGGGGGTCGTCGATAGCGATACCGAGTGGGGGTACGACAACGAGTCGGAGTGGCTGTCGCTCGGACTGCACGACCTCGAACAGACGGTCGTCGAACACGCCGTGGGGAGGACGGCCGACGGAACCGCGCACCTGTCCGTGGCGACGATCGCCCGCAACCCCGACGGAATCGGGCTGTTCGAGGTCGACTACGACTACGACGTGGACGGAACCGGAACCGTCGTAGTGACGATCGACGTGGCGCCAACCTCGGCGCTGCGTGACTCCCTGTCGTCGTGGCTGCCGAGACTCGGCGTGCAGTTCGACGTCCCACCGTCGGCGACCGATTTCGAGTGGTTCGGTCGCGGTCCCGAGGAGACCTATCCCGACCGAAAGACCGGCAGCGCGATCGGGCGGTACGCCGGTAGCGTCGACGACCAATTCGTTCCGTACCGTCTCCCGTCGGATAACGGGAACAAAACGGACGTTCGCTGGGCGAGTTTGACCGGCCCGACCGCGGGGTTCGCGGTCGTCGGAGACCGCCCCCTCAACGTCCGACTGGATCGGTACGAGAACCTCGCTGAAGCCGCCAGCCTCTCGGACCTCGTCGCGGCGGACGGAACGAGACTGTTCGTCGACGTCGCCGTCTCGGGCGTCGGGGGGACGCCGGTCAAACCGCTTCCCGAACATCGGGTGATGCCCGAACCGGCCTCGTTCGGACTCACCATCCGCCCGTACTATCGCGACGAGACGGAATCCGCCGTCCTCGCCCGCGAAATACAGCTGCGGAACGATATCCCGCGATCGAGAGAGTAAACGGATATTTCGGCCGCGGGACCGAGCCTTCGATCAATGGGCGCCTCGCGGCCCTCGTGAAATGTGCTTCGGTTACGCGGATCCTCAGTTTCGAGCGACCGACGACTGGCTTCACTCCGCTTCGAGAGTCGAACGAGAGCACTTGCTGCCGTTGCGTTCCGAGTTCGCGGGTAGCGTACGGACGCCGCGCCCGCACCTATAGTAAAAAATAATGAGTGAATCGGCCGGTGTTCACCGTTAGTGCACAAAACGGCGCCGAGAAATTACACCCGTATGTCTGTAATTAGTTTGCCGAGTTCACTGTTAGTGCACGATCCGACGGTGTGATCGGACGATCGGCGGCCGCCCGATCTCCTGTTCGGGCGGGCACCGAACGGTTCCGAACTGGCGATCGACTGTGCCGTCCGGAACCGTGTGCTCTGCGGAGCAGGGGAAATCCTCGTCGCTCGACGGCCACAGTCTTCTCGATTCCCAACGTCCGCTCAGGCCGGTCGAGGTTCCTAACCGTGGATCGAGTGCTCGCGTCGGGACTCGCGTCGGACTCGTACGCCCCCGTGTCCGCCGCGTTCGCGACGACGACCGCGAATCGGCGAGCGACCGCGCGAACGGCGTCCGACGACGTCCGCTCCGGCCGGGGAGATCGGAGGACCTCTCGAAACGACTAAATAAACTGGTCGGAATTACCCCTGGTAGAGCGACAAATGACCGAGATCGCCGACTACGAGCTGTTCGAAGTACCACCGCGATGGCTGTTCCTGCGTCTCGAGGCGGCCGACGGCACCGTCGGCTGGGGCGAGCCGATCGTGGAGGGACGCGCCGAAACCGTCGAAACGGCGGTCGAGGAGCTGCTCGACACCTACCTGCTGGGCGAGGATCCGAGTCGAATCGAGGATCACTGGCAGACGATGTACCGCGGCGGCTTCTATCGGGGCGGGCCGGTCCTGATGAGCGCGATCGCGGGAATCGACCAGGCCCTGTGGGATATCAAAGGGAAGCGCCTGGACGTGCCGGTGTACGAACTGCTCGGCGGTGCGGCGCGGAATCGGATCCGGGTTTACCAGTGGATCGGCGGCGATCGCCCGTCCGACGTGGCCGATCAGGCCCGGAAACAGGTCGAGGCGGGCTTCACGGCGTTGAAGATGAACGCCACCGAGGAGATCGAACGCGTCGACGATCCGGCGACGATCGACGCTGCCGTCACCCGACTTCGCGAGGTTCGCGACGCCGTCGGCGACGAGGTGGACGTCGGCGTGGACTTCCACGGACGCGTCTCGAAGCCGATGGCCAAGCGGCTGGTCGAGGGGTTGGAACCGTACGACCCGATGTTCGTCGAGGAGCCGGTCCTGCCGGAACACAACGACGCGCTGCCGACGATCGCCTCCCACACCACGACGCCGATCGCGACGGGCGAACGGCTGTACTCCCGGTGGGATTTCAAGGAAATCTTCGAGAGCGGCGCGGTCGACGTGATCCAGCCCGACCTCAGCCACGCCGGCGGCATCACCGAGGTCACGAAGATCGCGGCGATGGCCGAAGCCTACGACGTGGCGATGGCTCCGCACTGCCCGCTCGGCCCGATCGCGCTGGCCGCCTGCCTGCAGGTGGACGCCTGCTCCCCAAACGCGTTCATCCAGGAACAGAGTCTGAACATCCACTACAACGAGACGAGCGACGTGCTCGATTACCTCGCGGATCCGTCCGTGTTCGATTACGAGGACGGCTACGTTCGAATCCCGAGCGGGCCCGGTCTGGGCATCGAAATCGACGAGGACCACGTCCGCGAGCAGGCCGAAGTCGGGCACGACTGGCACAATCCGGTCTGGCGACACGACGACGGCAGCGTCGCCGAGTGGTAACGGACCGTCGTCGGGGCGGTGATTATTTGGTGGCCGCGGCGAGAGTCCGCGCATGGCTTTCGACGATCCGACCGCGAACGCCGTCGAGAACAGACACGAGGATACCGTCGCGCTCGTCACGGGGTCGACCCGCGGAATCGGCGAAGGAGTCGCCCGTCGCTTCGCCGCCGAAGGCGCGGCCGTCGTCGTAACGGGCCGCTCCGCGGACGCCGGGAAGCGCGTCGCCGACGACATCGAATCGCGGGGCGGCGAGGCGGTATTCGTCCGCGCGGACATGCGAGACCCGGCCGAGATACGGGCGCTCGTCGAACACACCGTCGACGAGTACGGCCGGATCGATACGCTCGTGAACAACGCCGGCGTGCAGACCGAGACGACCGTGAAGGAAGCGACCGTGAACGATTGGGAGTTCGTCCTCGAGACGGACTTTCGATCGTTCTGGCTCTGTGCGAAACACGCGGTCGAGCACGTGCCGGAGGGCGGGACGATCCTCAACACCTCCTCGAACCACGCGTTCCTCACGATGCCCGGCCTGTTCCCCTACAACGCGATCAAGGCCGGGATAAACGGCATGACTCGGGCGATGGCGCTGGAACTCGGTCCCGAGGGGATCACGGTCAACACCATCAATCCCGGGTGGATCGAAATCGAACGAACCCGCGAGGAACTGGGCGAGGACTACGAGTACACCGAGGAGATTCACCCGGTCGGCCGTCTCGGAACGCCCGCCGACGTGGCCGGTCTCGCGGCGTTTCTGGCCAGCGATGACGCGGCGTTCATCACCGGCGAAACCGTCTTGATCGACGGCGGCCGCTCGCAGGTGATGCAGGACGAGCCGTACCTGGACTACCGCCGGGGGTGAACGCGGGGCATCGCCGCCGACTTGCGTTGCCGCTTCGCGATCGTTTTTATAGACCCAGCGGGATTGATGTCGTGATGCCTTACACGGTCGCAGTTGTCGGTACTGGTGCGGAGCCGGACGACCCGGGACGGGACGGCTACGCGATGGCGTATCACCACGCGGCGGGATACGAGAATCACCGCGAGTGTACGCTCGTCGCCTGCGCCGACATCGTCAGAGAGAACGCCGAGGCGTTCGCCGACGAGTTCGACGTCGACGAGGAGAACGTTTTCGTAGCGTACGAGGAGATGCTGGAGGCGATCGAGCCGGATATCGTCTCGATCTGCGTTCCTCCGTCGATCCACGCCGAAATCGCGCTCGGGTGCATCCGCAGCGGCGTCGTCGACGCGATCCACTGCGAGAAACCGATGGCCGACACGTACGGCGGCGCGAAGCTGATGACGCAGGAGGCCAGCCGCCACGACGTTCAGCTCACGTTCAACCACCAGCGTCGGTTCAGCGACGCCGTCAGAACCGCGAAGGACCTGCTCGACGCCGGCGAGATCGGCGACCTCCGACGGGTCGAGTTTTCCGCGCCGGTCGGTATCTTCGACTACGGGAGTCACTCCTTCGACCTCTGTAACTACTTCAACGACGAGACCTCGGGCGAGTGGGTGCTCGGTCAGATCGACTACTCCGAGGAGAACGTCCTCTTCGGCACGCACAACGAGAACCAGGCGATCGTCCACTGGAAGTACGAGAACGGCGTCCACGGCGTCGCGGCCTCCGACAGCACCGGCGCCGGCGGCCCGGCCGGCGCGTTCGCGTGTCACAACCGCTTGATCGGCGCCGACGGCGTCATCGAGGTCGGTCCCGAGGGCGACGGGGACGAGGAGGTACCGGCGCTTCGCATCCGCCGGGACGGGGAGGGCTGGACCCCCGTCGAGACCGAGGACGGACTCCACGGCTGGGAGTTCATCGATCGCGCCATCGCCGAAAACGTGCGCTGTCTCAGCGAGGGCGAAACGCCCGAACTCGGGGCGGAAAACGCGCTCAACGCGACGGAACTCATCTTCGCCGCGTGGGAGTCCGCCCGGCGACGGGGGCGGGTCGACCTTCCGCTGGAGATCGAGGACAATCCCCTGCAGGCGATGCTCGATGCGGGGGACCTCGCGCCGGCGCCGGCGGGTGAGGACTGATGGTCGAGTTCTCGATCTGTCTCGAGATGGTGTACGACGACGAGCCGTTCCGCGATCGGATCCACCGAGCCGCTGCGGCCGGCGTCGGTGCCGTCGAGTTCTGGGACTGGCGCGGGAAAGATCTGGACGCCATCGAGACCGCCGCCGCAGAGTCGGACGTCGAGATCGTCGGCTGCGTCGCCGGCGGCGTGCTGACCGATCCCGGAGCGGCCGACGACGCGGTCGAGACGATCCGCGAATCGATCGAGACCGCTTCGGGGCTGGGGATCCCGACGCTGATCGCGACGACCGGGCCGGACCAGGACGGACTCGATCGGCCGCAGCAGCGAGAGAACGTCGTGGACGTCCTTTCGCGGGTCGCGGCCGACGCCGAGGCGGCGGACGTCGCGATCGCGCTGGAACCGCTCAACACCGACGTCGACCACCCGAGGAATTACCTGTCCACAAGCGAGGAGGGGTTCGAGATCGTCGATGCGGTCGGTTCGCCCGCCGTCACGCTGTTGTACGACGTGTATCACCAGCAGATCACCGAGGGAGACGTCATCCGGACGATCACCGAGAACGTCGACCGAATCGGCCACGTACACGTCGCCGACGTGCCGGGCCGCCACGAACCGGGGACCGGCGAACTGAACTACGAAAACGTCTTCCGGGCGATCGACGACGCCGGCTACGACGGGTTCGTCGGGTGCGAATTCTCGCCGACCGGCGATCCCGACGCGGCGATCGCGGCCGTCCTGGAACTGAACTGACCGAGCATCACGCGCGGGTTTCGGGTCCGATCGCGGGCGTTTCAGCGTCGATTAGCGGCACGATCGTACCGCCTCTCCCTCATAATTGTTAATACCGGTATTTTAATATACTCCGTATTCGATTGTGAGATCGTACTCCCCATGACAGAGTCTTCAGACCCGAATTCTCGGCGTCGACAGCTGCTCAAAGCGCTCGGGATCGCGGGCACCGCTGGTCTCGCAGGCTGCGTTAGTTTCGGCGGCGATGCCGACGATAGCTCCGGACCGTCGACGTCAGAGCTGGCCCCCTCCGCGAACGGCTGGGCCTGGAACGTCGCAGCGAAAGCGCTACAGGACGCCGCTAAGCGGTACAACGACGAGGAAGGGGCGGACGTGACGGTCAAAGAGCTGGGCGGCGATGCCTGGGAACAGCGGTTCCAGACCGCGATTACGAGCGGCACCGGTGCGCCCGATTTCTCCGCGGTTCAGAACTACGACGTGACGAACTACGCCAGCATCGGCGGGCTTCGCGACCTCACGGACCGGATCGAAGAGGCGGGGATCGTCGAGGAGATCGTCGAGGGCAAGTGGCAAACCGTCAGTTACGAGGACGCCTACTACGCGATCCCGTGGGACATCGGTCCCACCGGCGTCTTCTACAAGCGGGACCGATACGAGGACGCCGGCATCGACGTCGAGGCCATCGAGACGTGGGACGACTTCATCGAGGCCGGCCAGCAGCTCCCGAACGACGTGGCGATGATCAACCTTCCACCCCAGGAGATGTCCCAGCTGTGGCGGATGCTCCTGCGACAGCTCGGCGGGCAAGCGTTCACCGAGGACGGCGCGGTCAACGTCGACAGCGAAGAGAGCGTGCGCGTCGCAACGCTCATCCGGGACATGAACGACGCCGGAATCACGACCCGGATCGAGCTGTGGTCCGGCGGGTGGTTCACGTCGTTCTCCGAGGGCACGCTGGCCTCCCTCCCGAGCGCGGCGTGGATGGATGGGACCCTGCGAGCCGAGCTGAAGGACACGTCCGGTAACTGGGGCGTATACAAGCTCCCCGCGTTCGAATCGGGCGGCACCCGCGCGTCGAATCGCGGCGGATCGAACCTGGCGATTCCGTCCCAGATCGACGACGGGGAGACGGTCAACCGCGCGTTCGACTACTGTCTGTACGCGATGACCACGCCCGAGGTACAAAACGCGATGCTCGAAGAGTACGGGCTCTTCCCATCGCTGACGTCGGCCTACGAGGCCGATATTTACGACCAGGAGCAGGACTTCTACGGCGGACAGCCGATCTTCAGCCTGTTCGCGGAGGTCGCCGAAGAGATCGAGCCGTATCGCTACACGACGGACACCCCGGAGGTGCAGGACGCGATCGAGACCGAACTCGGGAACATGCTCGACGGGAACAAATCCCCCGAGGACGCGGTCCGGAACGCCGCCGAGACCGTCGCCGACCGAACCGGCCGTGAGCTGGCGTAACGTCCGAAACTATTTGACGTAGATCTACGTACACGCCTTTGACACCGCTAACCATGGATTCAGAAAAATCGAGAACCGGTGCCAGAACACCCCCGGTGACGTCGCGGTACCGGATCGTTCGAAGCGCCGCCGATCGGCCGTCGTTCGACAGCACGGACGAATCGCAACTGGACGCTCCGGGCGGACCGGTCCCCGCGGCGCCGACCGTAGGTCGGCGACGTCTGGACGAGAGGCCGACGAGTGGGGGGCGCTGACGCCGATGGTTCGTACCGCCATCCAGTCCACGGTCCGAACGTCGAGAACGTATCGACAGCTCGCCGATCGGATTCGATACGCTCGCCAAGACGTCTCCGAGATCGTCCCGACGATCCCGGGGCTTCCGTACGCGTATATTTCGCCGTTTTTCATCCTCTTCGGGATCTTCCTGCTGTTCCCGACGGCGTACACGCTCTACCTCTCGTTCTTTAGCTACGTCGGCGTTTCGAACGACATACTGCTCACGATCACCCTGGGTCCGCTCGAAATCACGATCCCGACCATCGCGAACCTGGAGTTCGTCGGGCTGTCGCACTACGAACGGCTGATCTTCAGGGACTCGTTGTTCCACCGGTCCCTGTTCAACACGGCGTTCATCTTCTTCGTCCAGGTGCCGCTGATGGTGACCCTGGGACTGGCGACCGCGCTCGTGTTGGACTCGAAGTTCATCCGAGCGAAGGGGCTGTTCCGGACGCTGATCGCGCTCCCCGTAGCGACCGGACTGGTCGCGTACTCGACGATCTTCCTGTTGCTGTTCAACGATCAGGTCGGCCTCGTCAACTACCTCCTCACGCAGGTCGGCTTCTCGCCGGTCGCGTGGTTGGGTAGCGCGTGGGGCGCGCGGATGACGCTCGTCATCGCGGTCACGTGGCGCTGGCTGGGGTACAACACGATCATCCTGCTGGCCGGCCTCCAGACGGTCGCGCAGCCGCTGTACGAGGCCGCGGAGATCGACGGTGCGACGCGGTGGCAGAAGTTCCGATACGTGACGCTACCGCAGATCAGACCGGTGTTGCTGTTCGTCGTCGTCTCCTCGACGATCGGGACCTTCCAGATCTTCTCCGAACCGTACATCATCACCGGCGGCGGCCCGTCGAACGCGACGATCACCGTCGTCCAGTACATCTACAATCAGGCGTTCCTCCAGCTCAACCTGGGATACGCCAGCGCCGTCTCGGTGCTGCTCGTGATAATCGTTAGTGCTATGTCCATCGTCCAGATTAAGTACGGAGGTGAGAAGTAGTGCGATCGCAAGAACGCGACGAAGCGCTGTGGAAGTTCGGAAGCTACATCTTCCTGTTGACGCTGGTGGTGCTCGTGATGATCCCGCTGTACTGGATGATCGTCGCCGCGACGATCCCGCAGTCGGAGTTCTTCTCGTGGCCGCCACGGTTGATTCCGGGGGCCCACTGGCTCGAGAACTTCCGGGCGCTTCAGGAGAACGTCGACTTCGTCAACAGCATGCAAAACAGCATCATCATCGCGGTCTCGTACACGATCCTGTCGCTGATCCTCTGTTCGATGGCCGGGTTCGCCTTCGCGAAGTACGAGTTCCGGTTCAAGGAACCCCTGTTCTACTTCATTCTGGCGACGCTGGTCCTGCCGATCCAGCTGCTGATCATCCCGCTGTACCTGCTGATAACCCAGATCGGTTGGACCAACTCGTTCCTGGCAGTGATCCTGCCGTGGGCGGCGAACCCGCTCGGGATCTTTCTGATGCGCCAGAACATGAAGGCGATCCCCGACTCGCTGCTGGAGTCGGCGCGGATGGACGGTGCGACGGAGTTCCAGCTGTACTACAAGATCGCGCTCCCGACCATGCTCCCGTCGCTCGCGGCCCTGTCGATCATCCTGTTTCTCAACCAGTGGCAGGCGTTCCTCTATCCGCTGGTGGTCCTGCAGGATCCGGAGGTGTACACGATCCCGCTCGCGCTGGCGGATCTCGTCGACCAACAGCGCGTCTACTTCGACCAGATCATGGTCGCCACGTCGCTCGCCGTGACGCCGATATTCGTCGTGTTCCTGACCATGCAGCAGTACTTCATCAAGGGAATCCTCTCGGGAGCGGTCAAAGAATAAGGTGTGCTCACAATGGCAACAATCGACATTACGAATTTACGCAAGGAGTACGGTGACGGCGGTGAACAGATCGTCGCAGTCGACGATTTCGACCTGACGATCGAGGACGGGGAGTTTCTCGTCTTCGTCGGTCCGTCCGGCTGCGGAAAGACGACCACGCTCCGATGTATCGCCGGGTTAGAAGACGTGACGGACGGCGCCATCGAATTCGACGGACAGGACGTGACCGACCAACGCGCGCGAGAGCGGGACGTCGCGATGGTGTTCCAAAACTATGCGCTGTACCCCCACATGACCGTGGGGAAGAACATCGGGTTCCCGCTCCGCCTCTCGACCAAACTGTCGTCCGATGAGATCGACGCCGAGGTTCACTCCGTCGCGGAACTGCTCGGGATCGAGGATCTACTCGATCAGAAGCCAAGGGAGCTCTCCGGCGGCCAGCAACAGCGAGTCGCGCTCGGGCGGGCGATCATCCGCGATCCCGAAGTGTTCCTCATGGACGAGCCGCTGTCGAACCTGGACGCCAAGCTCCGCTCGACGATGCGGACCGAACTCCAGGAACTCCAACAGGAACTGAGCGTGACCACGGCGTACGTGACGCACGATCAGACCGAGGCGATGGCGATGGGCGATCGCATCGCCGTCCTCAACGGGGGCGAACTCCAGCAGGTCGGCACGGCAAGCGAGGTCTATCGATCGCCGGCCAACGAGTTCGTCGCGGGCTTCATCGGCAGTCCGAGCATCAACCTCCTTTCCGCCGACGTGGACGGGGCCGTCCTCCGCGGGCCAGGCGGGTTCGAGTACGCGCTCGAGGACCCCTCGCTCGTCGACGGTCGGGACCGAGTCCGCGTCGGCGTGCGACCGGAGGACCTCGATCTCGTCTCCGACGGAAGCATGCCCAGCGAGGTCACCGTCGTCGAGCAGATGGGTAACGAGAACTTCCTGTACGCCAAAATGGGCGAGATCGACCTGACCGCCCGCATCGACAGCGAAGTCCACCCCGACGAGGGGATGACCGTCACGTTCGGCTTCGACGAGGACGATCTCTATCTCTTCGATGCCGACACGACGGAGTCGGTCAAGACCAAGACGACCGACACCGACGTCGATCTCGACCAGTACGTGCAAGCGGGGCGCTGACGCGGCGTCGGACGCCCGATCTCGGTTTCGATCGCCGGCCGGCGGACGGAACCGGATTTTCGAAGCGACGCGCCGACTTTGGACCTGACGCAGCGGTCCGATCGGCTCAATATGGAGGATCTTTATCGCCGTCGTCTCTTCCATACATTTATTACTTATTGATGTGTGTTATAGTCCGGACCACGTCTATGTCAAGAGATAACAGCAACCGCGGCATCGGAGAGCCGTCTCTCCACCGTCGAACCGTACTTTCGGCCGTTTCGGGCGCCGCGTTGGGTGCGACGCTCCCGATCGGGGGTGCCAGCGTAGCGCCGGTGAACGAATACGACGACGTGCTCTCGTCGATACAGTTGACGCCCCGTCCCGCCACGACCGACGCGGGGGGAACGCGGTCGCTGAACGGAACGTGGGAGTTCGCGCTCTCGCCCGGCGAGCGACCGCCGTCGTCCTCGTCGAGGCGCGTCACACCGGATCTCTCCGGGGCCGGCAACGACGGAACGCTTCGGAACGAGCCGCCGATCGTCACGGATCCGACGGAACGGGCGGTCGACCTCGCCGACGAGAGCTACGTCGCGGTCGGTGACGCCGACGGCGTCGACTTTACCGAGCCCGGATTTTCGATCCAGTTGACGTTCAAATACGCCGGCGACGGCCCGCTTTATGCGAAGGGGGATCAGTACGCGCTGGGCGTCTGGGGCGGCCAGCTGTCCTTCTGGACGGAGGGCGGCGGGAACTGGCCCGGCATCGACGCCGGCGACCTCAGCCGCGGGCACTGGTACACGACGACGCTGGTCGTCGACGACAGCGAGATCAGACTCTACCTCGGGACGACCGAGATCGGAGCGACGAGCCACGACTTCTCGTCGCTTCCCAGCGCCGACTCGCCGCTCCACCTGGGCTACGACTCGGGGAACGACGACCACGGGTCTCCCGTGGTCGACTCGTTTCGAGCGTTCGACACGGTGCTCTCGACGGACCGGATCGATCGCGGATTCGATCGCGTTCCGGACAGCGCCGTCGCCTGGCTACCGCTGAACGAAGTCGAAAGCGGGGTGACCCCGGACGAGTCCGGCGCGGGTAACGACGGCGTGCTGTACGGCGATCCGGCGATCGTCCCGGGACGCGACGGTCGGGGCGTCGACGTCTCCGGCGACGGCTACGTCTCGGTGGCCGCCGACGAAACCCTGGACTTCTCGTCGCCGGGCTTTACCCTCCGGACGACGGTGAAGTACGACGGGGGCGACGGACCGGTGCTGGACAGGGGCCACAGCGCCGTCGCCGACGGCGCCGAACAGTTCGGGCTGGGTATCTACGACGGAACCGTCAGCTTCTGGCTGCAGACCGACGCCGGGGACTGGCCGAGCGTCAGCGGCGGCGATCTTTCGACGGGCGAGTGGCACACGGTTACCGTCGTCGTCGCCCGCGACGAGTTGCGCCTCTACGTCGACGGCGCTCGGGTGGGTTCGTCGACGCACGACGCCACCGACCTGGCGAGTAGCGACGCGCGGTTCGTCGTCGGCGGGTCCGATCTCGACGTCGCCGTCGCGTCGACGCGGGCGTTCGATACCGCGCTTTCCGACGATCGGATCGAGCGCGGATTTCAGGCGGTGCCGGACGGCGCGGTTCTGTGGCTCGACTACGATACGATCGAGGACCTCGGCGTCGAGTGGCACGACGAGGACGTGCCGGGCCAGTGGGCCTACGACGGCTACGCCGTCCCGAGCGGTTCCGAGGAGTGGTACCCGCCTGACGGAACGCTCGGCTGGTACCGCCGAGAGTTTGAGGTTCCCGACGGGTGGGCCGACGGGCGGCTCCTCCTGCGCTTCGACGCAGTCTACAGCGAGGCGCGCGTATTTGTCAACGACTCCGAAGTCGGTCACCACGTCGGCGGCTACACCCCGTTCGAGGTCGACGCCACGGATGCGGTGACCGCGGACGGCGCGAACGCGCTGGCCGTGGCGGTCGCCCAGCAGTCGCCGGCGGACGACATGGGCTGGCAGAACGTCACTGGCGGGATCACGCGGGACGTGACATTGCTCTCGGTCCCCGACGTTCACGTCGCGGCGTGCGACGTCACGACCGGCCTTCGCGGGTCGTCGGCGGCCGTAACCGTCGAGACGGCGATACGCAACGCTGGCGCGAGGGGGGTTGAGTCGGCGACCGTCACCGTTACGCTAACCGATCCGGAGGGGGCGACGGTCGCGACCGCCGAACGGCCCGTGTCGGCCCTCGACGCCGGCTCGTCAGGCGAATGCTCGTTCGAACTCGAGGCGTCGGATCCGCAGCCGTGGAATCCGGAGCAGCCGCGCCTGTACACGGTCGACGTGACGATCGAGGCCGACGGGACGACCGAAACGATCAGCGAGCGCATCGGTATCCGCGACGTTTCGGTCGTCGGGAACGAGCTCCGCCTGAACGGCGAGGCCGTCACGCTGCGGGGCGTCAACTGGGAGGAGATCCACCTCGCCGAACACGGTCACGCCGTGCCGGCCGAGATCACCCGCGAGGACGCGCGGCGCCTGAAGGAGGCGAACGTCAACTACGTGCGGACGGCCCACCACCCGACCTCCGAGGCGTTCCTCGACGCCTGCGACGAACTCGGCATCGTCGTCGAGATGGAGGCGCCGCACATGTTCGTCGGCCGCGGCCGCGGCGATCCCGACCCTGACGTGGTGCTCCGCCAGACGCTTGAGATGGTCGAACGGGACAAAAACCGCGCGTCGGTCTGTCTCTGGTCGATCGCCAACGAGTCCGAGTGGTACGACGCGTTCGACGCCGCCGGGAGACTGGTGGCGGAACTCGATCCGACGCGTCCGACGATCTTCAACCACGACGCGTACGATCCCGACGATCCGTGGCACGACGTCTACGACGTGCGCGCTCACCACTATCCCGCCTTCCGAACCGGGTCGACGGTCGAGGAGCACGCCGACCTGGACGAGCCGATCCTGTTCGACGAGGCCGCCCACACGTACTGCTACAACGATCGGGAACTGGTGACCGATCCGGGGCTCCGCGACGAGTGGGGACTCCCCTTCGAACTGATCTGGGAGCAGTGCCGGGCGGCCGACTCGGTCGCCGGCGCCGCTATCTGGGCGGGCGGCGACCACCTCGAACAGTGGGGCGAATACCGCTGGGGACTCCTCGACCGCAATCGACGGTCCCGCCCCGAGTACTGGCACGTCAAGAAGGTGTACTCGCCGGTGCGGGTCGCCGACGCCGAGTGGCGCGGCAACGGCAACGCCGTGACGCTGACGATCGAGAATCGCCACGAGTTCGTCGACCTCGCCGATCGATCGATCCGGTTCGAGGGGACGCCCGGTTCGGGGCGGCGACCGATCCACGTTCCGCCGGGCGAGAGGACGACGGTGACGCTCCCCGTCGAGGACGATCGCCTCGAGATGACGGTCACGCATCCCGAGGGACACGCGATCGAGAGGATCGTGGTTACGCCCGAATCCCCGCGAGTCGAGATTCCCTCGGAACCCGCAACCGAGCCGTTCGCCGACGACGACGGGACGCTGTCGGTCGCGACCGATGTCTACTCCCTGGATATCGACCGGGAGAGTGGGGCCGTCGAGGTCAGGACGCCTGACGGCGCGCCGTTGATCGTCGACGCCCCGGAACTGGCACTGACGCCGACCCAGCAGTCGACGGGGCGGGACTACGCGTCCGCGATCGACCACCGACTGTCGGATCGGACGGTCGCCGACGTGACCGTAGCCGAGGACGGCGCGGCCGTCTCGATCGCCGTCGAGTACGACGACGCCGCGGGGACCGTCCTGCTTCGCCCGCTCGCTGACGGGCTCGAAGTCGAGTACGAGTTCGCGTTGCACGACTCCGTCGACGCCCGCGAAGTCGGCCTCGCGGTGCCGACCGCGACCGACCTGATGACCCTCTCGTGGCTCCGGGACGCGCAGTGGAGCGTCTACCCCGACACCCACATTGGTCGCCCCGGCGGCACCGCGTGCGCGTTTCCGGACGGATCCCGACCGAACCACGAGGAGATCCGTATCCGCAGCGGCCAGCCCTGGAAGAACGACGCAACGAAGCACGGATCGAACGACTTCCGCGGGACGAAGCGGAACGTGTACGCGGCCGACCTCACGGCGGCCGGCGGGCACGGGCTGGGCGTTCGTTCGGACGGCGATCAACACGTCCGCTCGCAGGTCCGCTCCGAAAGCATCGAATTCCTGATCCTCGATCGATCGCTGTCGGGCACGAACGCCGACGGCTGGCTCAGCCGCCACCCGGTCGTCGACCAGGATCCGACGCTGGCGTCCGGCGAGACCCTTCGGGGGAGCGTTACGCTCCAGGTGATCGACGGTGACGCGAACGCTCCGAACGGCGAGAGCGAACACGCGTCAGCCGATCCGGACGGCGCCGGCCGAACCCGATGACGCGGACGTCGCGCCGGTCGAGCCGACTCCACGAGTCCAGCGCCGATCGGTAGCTCGCGGGATCGAGTGCGACCTGAGGTGCGTCCGGAGCAGCGGGACGTCGCGGCCCCGAACGATTCGTTTCTATCGGCGGACGAAACACTATTGATCCGTCCCATCCCACGGACAGCCGTACATGAGTATCGGCGTCTGTTACTTTCCGGAGCACTGGCCGGCGGAGCGGATGGAAGAGGACATCGAACGAATGGCCGAAACGGGAATCGAGTACGTTCGGATGGGGGAGTTCGCCTGGTCCCGAATCGAAGCCGAACCCGGCGAATTCGACGTCGAGTGGCTGGAACGGGCGATAACGCTGATCGGCGACCACGGGATGCAGGCGGTCCTCTGTACCCCGACGGCGACCCCGCCCAAGTGGCTGGTCGACGAGCACCCCGAAATCCTCCAGGAAGAGGCCGACGGAACGACGAGACACTACGGCAGCCGCCGGCACTACTGCTACAACTCGGCCGTCTATCGACGCGAAACGCGACGGATCGTCGGCGCCCTGGCGGACCGGTTTGCGGATCACCCGGCGATCGCCGGCTGGCAGACGGACAACGAGTTCGGCTGTCACGGAACGGTTCGGTGCTACTGCGACGACTGCGCGAGCGCGTTCCGGACGTGGCTCCGCGAGCGGTACGACGGTATCGATCGGCTCAACGAAGCGTGGGGAACCGCCTTCTGGAGCCAGGACCTGAACGTCTTCGCGCAGGTCGATCCGCCCCGCCACACGGCCGCGTCCCACCACCCGTCTCGATTGCTGGATTACTACCGCTTCTCGAGCGACAGCGTCGTCGAGTACAACCGCCTCCAGACGGAGATCCTTCGCGAGGCCGACGACGACTGGTTCGTCACGCACAACTTCATGTCCCACTTCGACGCGCTGGACGCGTACGACCTCTCCGCAGACCTCGACTTCGCGTCCTGGGACTCCTACCCGACCGGTCACGTTCAGGCCCAGCGCGAGACCGTTTCCAGGGACGAACTCCGGGTCGGCGATCCCGACCAGATCGGCCTGGACCACGACCTCTTCCGAAGCGCCACCGGCTCGCCCCTGTGGGTGATGGAACAGCAACCCGGCGACATCAACTGGCCGCCGTACTCCCCCCAACCTGGCGACGGCGCGATGCGGTTGTGGGCACACTCCGCAGTCGCACACGGTGCCGACGTGGTCTCGTACTTCCGGTGGCGACGGTGCCGGATGGGCCAGGAGCAGTACCACAGCGGTCTCCTGACGCAGGACGGGGCGCCGGACGCGGGACTCCAGGACGCAACGCGGGCGGCGCGGGAACTGGCCGACCTCGGCGAGACCGTCGGCGATAGCCTCTCGGTCCCCGACGCCGCCGTCGCGATCGTCCACAGCTACGATAACGCGTGGGCGATCGGGATCGAGCGCAACACGCCCGACTTCGACTACTGGCAGCACCTGGAGACCTACTACCGCGCCCTCCGCCGACGATCGGTGACGGTCGACGTCGTTCCCCCGCGCGCCGACCTCGACGGGTACGACGCGATCGTCGCGCCGACGCTGTACCTCGCGGACGACGAACTCGCGGCCCGCCTCGACGACTACGTCGCTGCCGGCGGCGAACTTCTCGTCACGATGCGCTCGGGAGTCAAGGATCCGTACAACAAACTCCACGACGCGCCCCAGCCGGGGCCGCTCCGCGACCTGGTCGGGGCCGAGATCCGTCGACACGAGAGCGTTCCGGCCGAACTGGAGAGTGCGATCTCCTACGGCGGCGAGCGGTTCGACAGCCGCGTCTGGAACGAATGGCTCTCCCCGACCGCCGAAGCCGTCGACGTTCTGGGCCGGTACGAAGGCGAGCGCGCCGACGGAGAGGTGGCGATCGTCCGCAACCCCGTCGGCGACGGCAACGTCACCTACGTGGGAACCTGGCCCGACGACGATCTCGCGAGCGCGCTCGTCGGGGACCTGCTCGATCGAGCCGACTGCGAGACGGCCGACCCGCTGCCGGAACAGGTCCGGTTCGCGCGACGCGACGGACTAACCTGGATCGCCAACTACCGATCGGAACCGCTCGCGATCGCGGCGCCGTCCGACGCAACCTGGTTCCTCGGCGGGAGCGAGATCGAAGCCTACGACGTTGCGGTAACCGACGCCCCGCCGACAGACCTCGCCCTGAACGAGCGGTGAGGGGAGCGGTAGCTGCGGCCCGCGGCGAGTTCGATCGCCGTCGCCACTCCGGGAGTCCGAGTGGCCGAATTCGTTACCCGTTCCCCGACATCTCTGACAAAAATATTAGATGTATCTAAATCTGATACTCGTGGTTGGATTCGCTATAAAGCAGTCCTGGTTCACACACAGATGAGATAACTAACACATCTGTTCCGTGCGGCCGCCCTCGGTCGCCCCCGATCGGGTTCCGAAATCCGACTATCGGCTGACGGTTCGATCGAACGGAATCGCGTCGCCTTCGCCAAATCGCGGATTCGCCTCGCCGGTCGACGGGACCGGCCGTCCATCGTCGTCGAGCTGGAAGCCGGATCGCCTCCGCGTCCGGCGCTTTTCGAAGCGCAGGGGCGATCGAGCGGATGCAACGAACACATCGAAGACGGCGACGCCGAGAAGGGCGGTTTCTCGCCGGTTCTGCACCGCAACAAAGAGCGCCACGTCGCGAGTGTTGTCTCCGATTCCGATGCGATACGGGAGAGAGCAACGGAAGGAAACAAAGCGTAACGGACACATACGATATTTAGTATGATCGGTTATTGGTGTCTTCTATGATGATTGTGGAGTGTGGAACAGACGACGCCATATGCTAGCCGCGAGGATCGTAGTCCGATCTCGTGGGTCCGCTCCCGACGGAGATTGCCGGTTAACCCAGCGTCCCAAAATGGGGGGCGATCGGATCACACAACGAGTCCCGGGTCGGTCTGTTGAAAACGCGTTATCGAACTGCCTCGTCGCCGGGCCGCTCTAGACCCGGCGTGCGCCTGACGAGCTACTCCGGCTCGCCGTCGCCGGCTTCGCTCGTGAACAGCCACTCGCTCGTTCCTCCGGAGGCCCCGACGGGGATCCCGGGTTGGGTCCAGATCGCCTCGAAGAACCGGTTGGTGATGACCTCCTCGACGACGCTGACGATCGAGTCGACCTCCTGCTGGTCGTCCGTGCTGCCGAGGATGCCGATCTCGAGCTGGGCGCCGGCCATGTCGGCGTGTCCGCCCGCGCTCCCGATCTGGTCGAACGCGTCGCGCAGCGTCTCACCGAGGTCGACGTCGTTGGCCCGCGATCGGGCGGAGAGATAGGCCATCTCGTCCTTAAAGCCGAAGACGAGCGTCGTTTCGATGCCCTCCATCGCCAGCAGCTGTTCGGCCGCCTGGGGCAGCGCGTCCCGATTGGAGAGCCGTCCGACGCTCGCGACGGCGACCGAGTCGCGTTGCTCGCGGTTCTTAATCGCTCGGGCGATCGTCTCCAGCGTCTCGCCCTCGACGGTCGGCTGTTCGATCTGCTCGAGGACGG
The DNA here is from genome assembly GCF_023028105.1 of Halosolutus gelatinilyticus. Taxonomy (NCBI): domain Archaea; kingdom Methanobacteriati; phylum Methanobacteriota; class Halobacteria; order Halobacteriales; family Natrialbaceae; genus Halosolutus; species Halosolutus gelatinilyticus. Next base: position 2,942,299 of record NZ_CP095491.1, on the reverse strand, counting down.
TGATGTCGACGTGCGGGCGGAGGACCGACGCCGCGTTGAAGTCCGCTGCGGACACCTCGCGGGTGAAGTCGTTCGTGTCGACGCGGATGCCGTACAGCAGCGCCGTTGCCGTGCCCTCGTCGAGCGAGACGCTGAACCGATCGAGGTACTCCGTCAACACGGTACTGGTCGCGCCGACGTGTTCGCGAAGGTCGACGAAGTCCGCGGGAACGGGGCCGCGGGGCGGGTGGTGGTCGATGACGATGTCGACGTGAAGACCGGGCGGCAACTGGTCGTTGACGCCGGGCCTGGAGTGATCGATCAGCGCGAACGCCGCGTATTCCTCGAGCGAGTCCCCCGGATCGAGATTCCGCAGGTCCAACCCGAGCAGGTTGACCATCGCCCGATTTTCCTGGTGGGAGATGTCACCGTAGTAGCAGGCGTCGGCGTCGACGCCGATCGCCGTCGCGATGTCGGCCAGCGCGACCGCGCTCCCGATTGCGTCGGGGTCAGGGTTGTCGTGCATGACGACCGCCAGTCGCCCGTCGATCGATTTCAGGTGGTCGCGGAGGCGGATAGCGGCCTGCGCTGAGGTGCTGACGGTGTCGTCGAGCACGCGATCGACGAGCGCGCGTTCCGCGTCGACGACGTGATCGGCGAGGTCGCGACAGGCCGCTCGATCGGCCGCCGTCGCGTTCCCGCCCATGTAGACGACGATCGACGCGTCCGGGAACTGCGCCCGGGCGCGTTCGAGCGCGGTCCGGTTGACGTCGGTGCGATCGCCCGCGACGAAGATGACGTCCGGCGTCTCGAGGGACGCGATCGTCTCCGGAGCCGTCGGATCGGCTCGACGGGCGGGCACGCTCTCGTCGCGAAGCGTCTCCACTACGTGCTGATCCTCGGTGATCACCAGTAGCCGGCCGCCCTGATCTGGCAGTTGCTCGACGACGTGACGGCCGACAGTCCCGAACCCGAGTACCAGCCGAAACCCCATGCGTACTATACGGCGGCTTGCGAGCGCGACGGGTAAAAGGTACCGGGTCGCCGATTCAGGCCGACGTCGGACCGACCCGCGTCAGGCCAGAACCGCGGACGCCGCATCGAACGCGGCGTCGACGATCGGGCCGAAGCCGGGTAGGATGACGACCGTCATCACGGCGGCGAAGACGATCGCCGCGTAGAGGCCGATCGGCTGGGCGAGCGCGTCCCGCGGGACGACCGGTTCTTCGATCCACAGCGCCTTCACCAGCCGCGAGTAGTAGTACAGCGAGAGCGCGCTGTTGACCACCAACGCGACGGCGACGACCAGCATCGCCGAGTTCGCCGATGCGGCCTCGATCGCGCCGAAGAACAAGAAGAACTTGCTGAAGAAGCCGCCAAAGGGCGGGATACCGGCGAGGCTGAACATGAAGACCGCCATCGCGGCGCAGGCGACCGGCGCCCGCGAGGCGAGGCCGTTGTAGTCCTCGAAGGTGCGACCGACGCCCCAGTACTCGGCCAGCGCCACGAACAGGAACGCGCCCGTGTTCATGAAGCCGTAGACCAGCAGGTGCATCATCGCGGCGGCCATGACGAACTCGCCGCCGTCGACGGAGAGGCCGGCCAGCCCGATCAGCACGTAGCCGGCGTGACCGATCGAGGAGTACGCGAGCATCCGTTTGACCTTGTCCTGGGTCGCGGCCGCGAAGTTGCCGACCGTCATCGTGACGATCGCGAGGATGATGAAGGCCCACGTCCAGTCGAAGCCGATGAGCGCGGCCGTCTCGGAGAGCGGGAACGCCGTCGTGAACACGCGGAACGTGATCACGAAGCCGGCGGCCTTCGAGGCCGACGAGAGGAACGCGCTGATCGGTGCGGGTGCGCCCTCGTAAGCCTCGGGCGCCCAGAAGTGAAACGGGACGCTCGCGGTCTTGAACGCGAAGCCGGCGATCAGCATCAGCATGCCGAGGCCGAGCAGGCCGCCGAATCCGTCGACGTCGCCGCCGAGGGCGAACGCGATCGCGTCGAGTTGCAGCGATCCCGTCACCCCGTAGACGAGGCTAACCCCGTAGACGAATATGGCCGACGAGAGCGCCCCGATCAGGAAGTACTTCAGGCCGGCCTCGACGCTGCCGCGATTATCCTTGAGGATCGCGACGAGCGCGTACGACGGCAGGCTCGAGAGTTCGAGCGCGATGAAGATCGTTGCGAGGCTGTTGGCAGTGGCCATCGTCGCCATGCCGGTCGCCGCCAGCATGACCAGCGAGTAGTACTCGGCCTGGTAGGTGTGATCCTGCAGGTAGTCGTAGCTCGCGACCGCAACCAGCGCGGTGACGATCGCGACGACGATGGTGAAGTACAGCGCCAGCTGGTCGACGACCAACTGCCCGTCGAACAGTTCGATCGGGCCCCCGGTTTCGAGGCCGAACGAGCCGACGCCGGCCGCGAGGAACCACGCGGCCACGCCGAGCGAGGCCAGCGAGCCGACCGCGGCGGTGCCCGCCAGCAGTCCCCGGTTCGTCGATCGAGGCGAGATGCTGTCGACGAGGAACAGCGCCATCGCGGTCCCGGCCAGTATCAGTGCCGGCGCGAGTGCGGCCCAGTCGGGGAGTTCGATCACCGCCATCACAGGTCACCTCCGCGTTCGACGATCGGATTAACTGCGTCCGTTATCATCTCCAAGATCAGGTCGGGGGCGACCCCGAGTGCGATGATCAGCGCGAGCAACACGAACATCGGCGCGATGTCGTGCAGCGGGGCCGACCCGATTTCGTAGTCGGTTTCGAGCCGGTACGGTCCGAACACCGCCCGCTGGAGCGCGAACAGCAGGTAGCCGGCGACGATGACGATGCCGAACATCGCCAGCGCCGTAAAGAGCGGCATCAGGTCGTGGATTTCGGACTGGAAGGCGCCGAAGAAGATGTAGAACTCGGCGGCGAAGCCGGACATCAGCGGCAGCCCCATGTAGCCGAACGCGCCCGCGATCAGGACCCCGACCGCGATCGGCATCCGATCGGCCAGCCCGGACATGTCGGTGACCATCCGGGTGTGGGTGGCGTTGTAGATGACGCCGACGGCCATGAACATCAGCCCCGAGATGAGGCCGTGGCTGACCATCTGGAACGTCGCGCCGCCGACCCCGAAGTGGGTGTAGGCGATCAGGCCGAGGATCACGTAGCCCATCGATGAGACCGAGGAGTAGGCGACGATCCGCTTCAGGTCGGTCTGGGCCAGCGCGAGCATCGCGCCGTAGATCACGCTGACGACCGCGATCGCGGCGATCGGCACCGCGTAGGCTTCGACCTGGTCGGGGAACATGGTGAAGTTGAACCGCAGCAGGGCGTAGGTTCCCATCTTCAACAGGACGCCCGCCAGCAGCACCGACGCGGGCGTCGGCGCCTCGACGTGGGCGTCGGGAAGCCACGTGTGGAACGGGACGACCGGGACCTTCACCGCGAATCCGGCAAACAGGGCAACGAAGACGATCGACGCGAGCGTCGCGCCGCTTACGCCCGCGAAGCCCTCGGGGCCGCCGTCGAGCATCGCCGACGCGACCTCGGGCAGCGCGAAGCTCGAGACGTCGAGCCCGAACACGAGCGCGACGAACGCACCGAACATCACGAGCGACGCCACGTTCGTGTAGACGAAGAACTTGATCGCCGCGTACTTCCGGCGCGGGCCGCCCCAGACGCCGATCAGCAGGTACATCGGGATCAGGACGCCCTCCCAGAAGATGAACCACAGGAAGAAATCCAGCGCCGCGAAGACGCCGATCAGGTTGGCCTCGATAAAGAGCAGGAGGCCGTAGAACTGCGACTCGCGCTCGTCGATCGGTGTCCACGAGGAGACGATCGCGAGCGTGACGAGGATCGTCGTTAACACCACGAGCGGCGCGGAGATGCCGTCGAGGCCGACGAACCACGAGATCGTGTACTCGCCCAGCTGGATCCACTCGAACCGCGACTCGAAGGCGAGGTCGCCGTCGAGCAAGGCGTTGCCACTGCCGTCGAAGGCGGCGAACAGCCAGAGACCGATCGCTGCGGGGACGAGGCTGATGGCGAACGCCAGTTTGCCGGCGATGCGATTCGGTGCGACGAACGTGACGAGCGCACCGACCAACGCGACCGCGATGAGCGCTTCTATCATCATACGAACCACCCTCCGAGGAGGCCGAGCACGATCAGCAAAGCGATGAACCCGCCGATCAACAGCGCCGCGTAGTTGGTGACGATACCCGTCTGGAGCCGTTTCATCCGATCGCTACCGAACAGGCTGGCGGTCGAGACGCCGTTGACGGCGCCGTCGATGACCGTCTGATCGAATCGATCGGCCGCGCGAGCCAGCGGCAGCGTCAGGCCCTCCGCGAGCCAGACCTGGTACTCGTCCTGGTAGTAGTTGCTCCGCAGCAGGCCGTACGCGCCGCCGAGCTTCTCGGTGTGGCGGACGGGTTCGGGCACGTTGTAGAGGACGTGCGCGAGCGCCGCGCCGCCGATCGCGAGGCCGAGCGAGAGTCCTGCACTGAGCAGGACGGTTAGCTGTTCGGAGCCGACGTAGCCCTCCTCGAACGGCACCGTCTCGTGGTAGGCGTGGTAGGTCAACCCTTCGACGGCGCCGTAGTCGCCGTCGAGCCAGTGTTCGAGGTACGTCACGTCGATCCCGGCCAGCTTGTACACCGGCGCGAGGTTGGCGACCCCCGCGACGAGCGCGAGCACGCCGAGCACCACGAGCGGGGCCTTGATCGACCAGCCGACCGGGTGCGGATCTTCGGCGGCCTCGCTGCGAGGCTCGCCGTGGAACGTCAGGAACACCATCCGGAACGTGTAGAAGCCGGTGAAGAACACCGCGAGCAGCCCCATCGCGAACGCGGCGAGGATGACGGGTTCTTCGAGGCCGACGATCAGCGCGTCGAACAGCACCTCGTCCTTCGACCAGAAGCCGGAGAACGGGACGATCCCCGCGAGCGCGAGCGCGCCCGCGAGGAACGTCCAGTAGGTCACGGGCGCTTTGTCCTTCAGGCCGCCCATCTTCCACATGTCCTGTTCGTGGTGCATGAGGACGATGACGGCGCCGGCGCCGAGGAACAGCAGCGCCTTGAAGAAGGCGTGGTTCATGAGGTGGAAGACGCCGGCGACGTAGCCGCCGACGCCCAGGCCCAGCATCATGTAACCGTACTGGCTGATCGTCGAGTACGCGAGCACCTGCTTCACGTCGTCCTTGACGACGCCCATCGTCGCCGCGAACAGCGCCGTGAAGCCGCCCACGAACGCGATGATCGAGAGCGCGGTCGGCGAGAGCGCGTAGTAGCCGAACATCCGGGCGACCAGGTAGACCCCGGCCGCGACCATCGTCGCCGCGTGGATGAGCGCGGAGACGGTGGTCGGGCCCTCCATCGCGTCGGGTAGCCAGGTGTGCAGCGGAAACTGCGCGGATTTGCCGACGACGCCGCCCAACACGAGCAGCCCGGTGATCGTCACCCAGGTCTGGGCGTCGAAGCCGAACAGCGTCGCGCCGTCGTCGATCGCCGTCTCGGCGGCGACCACGAATGAGTTCTCGCCCGCGAAGGCGACCGTCCCGAACGTCGCCGCGATCGCGACGACGCCGACCAGGAAGAAGTAGTCGCCAAAGCGAGTGACGAGGAACGCTTTCTTCGCGGCCGACGGAGCCGATTCCGTGCGGAACCAGAACCCGATCAGCAGGAACGAACACAGCCCAACGAGCTCGAAGAACATGAACGCCATCAGCAGGTTGTCCGCGAAGACGAACGCGAGCATGCTGAACGTGAACAGCCCGAGTTCGGCGTAGTACCGGGGGAGTCCGGTCTCGCCTTCGGCGTTCATGTACCCGAGGCTGAAGACGTGGACGAGAAACGCGATCAGCGAGACGATCACCAGCATCAGCGCCGAGAGCGGATCGATCAGGATTCCGAACGTGAATTCGATCGTCTCGGCGCCGGTTCGGCTCATCGCGTCGCCCGCCGTCCACGTGTAGAGCGTTTCGTGATACGCTTCGCCGCTCGCGACCGTCCAGGCCATCAGCAGCGAGAGCAGCAGCGAGCCGCCCGTCGCGACGATGCCCGGAATCGCCCCCTTCTTCGGCAACTGCCTGCCGAAGACGAGCGCGATGACGAACGTTGCGAGCGGGAACAGTGCGATCGCCGGAGCGTAACTAAAAGCACCTGTTCCTGCCATCTTACCACCTCATCGTCGTCGGAACCGTGACGTCGACGTCACGGAAGTTGCGGTACAGCACCAGGATGATCCCGAGCCCGACGGCGACCTCCGCGGCGGCGAGCGCCATGGTAAAGAGCGAGAACACCTGCCCCGTGAGGTTGCCGTGGTAGAACGCGAACGCGATCAGGTTGAGGTTCGCCGCGTTCAACATGAGTTCGACGGACATCAGGAACAACAGCGCGTTGCGCCGCGTCAAAATGCCGAAGAGGCCGATACAGAACAGCCCCATCGACAGCAGCACGTAGTACTCGACGGCGACGGTCACCGATCGTCACCCCCCGCGGTGCCGTCGAGTTCGGACTCGTCTCCCGCCGTGCCGGCCGATTCGGCCCCGCCGTCGGCGAGGGCCGTGCCGTCCTCGCGGCCGGCACCCGGCGTCGACGTCGAGTCCGCCGTCCCGGTACTCGAGAGCGCGGCGACGGGTTCGCCGTGTTCCTCGCGCTTTGCAAGCACGAGCGACGCGTCGAGCGCGGCGTCCAGGACGATCGCGATCAGCAGGAACGAGACCAGAAACGGCTCGGCGTCGATCTCCTGTAAGTCCGTCAGGCCGAGCAGCGCGTAGCCGATGTTCTCGGTGATCGTCGTGCCGGCCGGCGCGAATCCGTCGGCCGGCATCGAATCGAACGGCGTGTTCAGGACGATCACCGCCATCGCCGCAAACAGGACGACGGCGAGGATTCCGGGCGCGAGCGTCGAGCCGAGCCGCAGTTTCGGACCGTTCGTCATGCCTGTACCACCTCGTCTGCGTCCGCGTCCGCCGAGTCGTCGCGCTGGGTCAGCATCACGGCGAACGTGATGAGGATGAGCACCCCGCCGACGTAGACGAGGATCTGCATCATGGCGACGAACTCGGCCGCCAGCATCACGTAGTGCACCGCGACGCTGACCAGCGACACGCCAAGCATCAGCGCCGAGTGCCACGGATCCCGCAGGAGCACGACGCCGAGGGCGCTGGCGAGCGTGACGAACGCGAACAGCGCGAACGCGATCAGCTCGTATGTCATTGTTCTAGCACCCGAAATTGGCGGGACGGGCGGCCCGTCACTGGTAATCGACCTCCCCTTCGCCCTCGCCGATCCACGCGCTCCGGTCCGGTTCCCGAGACTCGAGCGGATCGATGTCCTTGTACCACGGCACGGCCTTCAGCTCCTCTTTGTTGTAGATGAAGTCGTGTTTCGTGTCCGCGGTGAACTCGAAGTTCTGGGTCAGGAGGATGGCGTCGACCGGACACACCTCCTCGCAGAGGCGACAGTAGACGCACTGGCCGATGTGGAGGTTGTACTGTTCGCCCTGTCGCTTGTCGTCCGTCACGATCTGGATCGTGTCGTTCGGACAGACGTTCTCGCACTGGCGACACCAGATGCACCGCTCTTGGCTGAACTTGTGGACGCCGCGGAATCGCGGCGAGACGTCCGGCGCGGTCTCCGGGTACTCGACCGTGAACGTCGAGCCGTCCAGCGCGTGTTTCATCGTCGTTGCCATCGATTTGAGTATCCCGATCATGCTATCAGCCCCACGATAACCGCGGTCAACACGAGGTTCGCGAACGAAAGGACGAGCAGCCCCTTCCAGCCGATCTCGATCAGCTGGTCGATCCGGACCCGCGGTACCGCCGATCGGAGCCACTGGGTCAGCAGGAACACGCCCCATATCTTGACGATGAACCAGACGATCCCGAGTTCGGCGGGACCGGGGCCGGCCGGCCCGCCGAGGAAGATCGTCGCGATGATCGCGCCCCCGAGGAAGATGTGGAGAAACTCCCCGAGGTAGATCAGCACGAAGTAGACCGAGGAGTACTCGGTCTGGTAGCCGGCGACGATCTCCGTCGGCGCCTCGGGCGTGTCGAACGGGTTCCGGCCGACCTCCGCGAAGTTCGCCAGCAGGAAGAGGATGAACGCGAAGGGGTTGACGATCGCGTACCACTCCGGAATCGCGACCGGACCGAGCGAGACGAGCGTCCCCTCCTGTGCGGCGACGATCTCGCTCATCCGCAGCGAGCCGGCGAAGATCACGACCGACATCCCCGTCACGACGAGGGGGATCTCGTAGGCGACGTTCTGTGCGACCGCCCGCAGGCCGCCGAGCATCGAATACTTGTTCGCCGACGCGTAGCCGGCCATCACCAGTCCGATGCTCGCGATTCCTGAAACGGCGAAGACGTACGCCAGGCCGACCTCGGGGTTGGCCAGTTGGATGCCGCTGCCCATCGGAATCACGGCGAAGCCGAGCAGGGCGGAGGAGGCGACGACGATCGGCGCGAGGTCGTAGGCCGGCCGATCGGCGTTCTCCGGGATGATCAGCTCCTTCGAAAGCAGTCGCACGGAGTCGGCGACGATGATCAGGATGCCCGCCGGACCGAGGCGGTTGACCGCGATCCGATCGGTGAACGCCGCGGTGATCTTGCGCTTGGCCCACGGCCCCGCGACGCCGGTCATCGCGAGCATCAGGTTACCGACGACGAACGCGGCGAGGAAGGCCGCGACGAGTTCGCCGGCCACGCCGAACTGATCGAGTCCGGTCAGCTCGCCGATCTTCTCCGGGAGCAAGACCGTCTCCTGGAGCGGAACCGTCGGTACCGTTCCGACCATGTTAGCGGTCCACCTCCCCGAGGACGATGTCGAGGCTGCCGAGCGTCGCGATCAGGTCCGGGACGTACTCCCCTTCGCTCATCTCTTCTAACGCCGAGAGGTTGTGGAAGCACGGACTGCGGATCTTGAACCGGGCGGGCTTGTCGGTACCGTCCGACCGGATGTAGATGCCGAGTTCGCCCTTCGCGGCCTCCACCGCGCGGTAGACTTCGGTGTCAGCGTCCGGCTTGAGCGTCCGGGGGACGTTGGCCTGGATCTCGCGGTCGTCCTCCGGCCACTCCTCGAGCAGGTCGAGACACTGCTCGATGATCTTCGCGGACTCCTCGACCTCCTGCATGCGCACGAGGACGCGGCTGTAGTTGTCGCAGCCGTCCTCGGTGACGACGTCCCAGTTCAGATTCTCGTAGTAGCCGTAGGGATCGTCCCGGCGCAGGTCGTAGTCGATGCCGGAGCCGCGGGCGACCGGGCCGGTACAGCCGTAGTTTTTAGCCACCTCGGGCTCGAGGATGCCGGTGTCGATACACCGAACCTGGAAGATCTCGTTCGAGGTGACGAGATCGTTGTACTCGTCGATTTTCGCCGGCAGGTCGTCGAGGAAGTCCCGCGTCTTCTCGAAGAACTCCTCGCGGGGTTCCGGCAGGTCCCAGGCGACCCCGCCAAGCCGGAAGTAGTTGAACATCAGCCGCTGGCCGGTCAGATCCTCCAGGATGTCCTGAACGACCTCCCGATCGCGGAAGGCGTACTGGAAGACCGCCGTGAAGTCGCCGTAGACGTCGAGACAGAACGTCCCGAGCGCGAGCATGTGCGAGGCGATCCGGCAGAGTTCCGCACCCATCGTCCGGACGATCTGGGCGTACTCGGGCACCTTGATGTCGGCCAGATCCTCCGCCGTGCGCGCGTAGGCCCACTCGTTTAACAGGCCCGCCGAGACGTAGTCCCAGCGATCCGGGTACGGCATGATCTGGTGGCGGTAGGTCCCCTGCTGGCACATCTGCTCCTCGCAGCGGTGGAGGTAGCCCACGTCGGGGTCGACGTCGATGACCGTCTCGCCGTCGAGGGTGGTTTTGAGGTGGAGCACGCCGTGGGTCGCCGGGTGGTGCGGCCCGATGTTCAGGAACATCGTGTCCGACTCGGCGTCGTGGTGATCCGGCTGGATCGGGTTGGCGTGCTCGGAGAGGGTCACAAGCTGCGGTTTCTCCTGGTCGTAGCCGAGCGAGAGCGGGTGGCCCTGCCACGTTTCGGGCAGCAGGATCCGTCGCGGATCGGGGTGGCCCTCGTAGTCGATCCCGACGAGGTCGAACGCCTCGCGCTCGTGCCAGTCCGCCGTCCGGTAGACGGGTTCGGCCGTCTGGCTCACGGGGTCGTCGATCGGCGTCGGGACGACGATCGACACCTCCTGCGTGGGATCGGCGTACTTCTTCAGGTGGTAGATCGACTCGTACCGGTCTGCGTACTGCTGGGCGGTGAGACAGGAGCAGTGGTCGAAGCCGGCCTCCTCCTTGAGGTCCGAGAGGACGTCCTGGATCTCGTCCGGGCGGACGACGAATCCGGGCGCGTTCAGGTGATCGTCCCGCGCGAGCGCGCGATCGCCGAGCAGCGCCTCGAGTTCTTCCTCCGTGGTCTCGACCGGCGGCGTCTCGACGGGTTTCTCGAGCCCCGTGCTCATGGCGAATCAGCCCAGTTGTAGCGCATGACAAGGTCGTCCTCGTCGATCTCGTTCGCGAGCTTCTGGACGAGCTCGTCGCGGGGCAGGTCGCCGAACTGTTCGAGTTCGTACGGCTTGACCACGACGGGCGTGCTCTCGCCGTTCTGAATCCGCTCTTGTAGCTTCATGACGCCGTAGACGAGCGCCTCGGGCCGGGGCGGGCAGCCGGGAACGTGGATGTCGATCGGAATGATCTCCTCGGCGCCCTTGACGACGTTGTACCCCTCCTGGAACGGGCCGCCGGAGATCGTACACGATCCCATTCCGACGACGAACTTGGGTTCGGGCATCTGGTCGTAGACCCGCTTCATGCGGGGCCCGAACTTCGAGACGATCGTACCGGGCACGATCATCACGTCGGCCTGCCGCGGCGAGGCGCGGGGAACCCCGGCCCCGAATCGGTCCAGGTCGTGTTTGATCGCGTACGTGTGGATCATCTCGATGCTACAGCAGGCGATTCCGAACTGCAGCATGAACATCGAGTTCCCGCGAACCCAGTTCATGAACTTGTCGAACTTCGTGAGGATGAACGGCGACGCGCCGAACGCCTCACGGAGCTTCGAGTTGAAGCGATCGTCGACGCCCTCGCCCATCCGCGAGTCGCGGGTATCCGTCGACGGAGCGGTACTCTCGTAGATTTCCTGACGCGGTTTGTCGTTGCTCATGGTCGATCAGCTCCGGAATCGATCTGCCGCGGCGTCTGCGCCCACTGTACGGCACCGCTGCGCCACGCCCACGCGAGTCCGACCAGCAGGACGGCGACGAACAACAACATCGGCCCGAGCGCCTCGAGGAGTCCGTACTCCTCGGCCCCGAGCACATCCCGATAGACGACCGCCCACGGGAACAGCAGGACGGTCTCGATGTCGAAGACGACGAACAGAAGCGCAACCATGTAGTACTGAATATTGAACCGGATGCGCGTCCCACCGGTCGGCACCTCGCCACTCTCGTAGGTGGCGCGTTTGCTCGTTTCGGGGACGGTCGGTCGCAGGAGGTACGATACCGTCATCATCCCGATCGGTATCAGTAAACCCACCAGCGCCAACGCCCCGATGGCGATCCAATCATTCATCTGGGTAACGTCCGAAGGTTGAGACCGAACGCACATAAGGGTTGATTCTTTGGTTTGCGGCGGAATTCGAGCGCCAGCGCCGACGTTCTCGGTTCGAAATCAACGTGAATAATCACGACAGTCTATGCACGACCGTGAACACCGCCGCCGGAACCGGTATCCGTCCATTACTCGCCGATGCGAATCGCACGCCGACGTCGCCTTCGCCGGGTCACCGGACATTGACTCGGCCGGGTCGGTCGGTAGTCGCCGGCTATCGACCCCGGCGATACCGACAGTCACGTATCCGTCGCCGAATCGACGCCCCGTCGGTTCGATCCGCCCGTCGATGCGAACCCGCTCGCTCGCGTACCGCAACTTCGGAACTAATCGTTCGAGAACGCCTTCGTCCCTCGATCGTGTAGCTCGCGCGAGACGGTTCCGACGTCCTCCTTCAGGTCCTCGTGGTAGGCGACGAGCCGATCGCGGACCTCGTCGTGTCGGCGCGCGAGGATCTGGGCCGCAGACAGCGCGGCGTTGAAAGACTTGCCGGCGTCGACCGCGACGATCGGCGCGCCGGTCGGCATCCCGATGACGCTGTCGACGGACTTCTCCTGGACCGGCACGCCGATCACGGGGAGGGGATACGCGATCGAGGCCGTCATGTTGGGCAGGTCGGCCGACTTGCCGCCCGCGCCCGCGATGATCACCTCGATCCCGCGATCCTCGGCCGTCTCGGCGTACGCGGTCATCAGTTCGGGCGTGCGGTGGGCCGAGGTGACGTACGTCTCGAACGTGAACCGTTCCTCGGGCGGGTTCTCGAAGTCGGTCTGTTCGGCGAAGCCGAGTTCGTCGACGAAGGCGTCGTACGCGCCCGGACGGCGGCCGCCGGTCATCATCACTTCGAGGTCGGAGTCGCTCCCCATCACGACCCCCACGTCGGGGGTCTCCTTGCTCGGACGGTTCTGGTCGGCTTCGCGGTGCAGTCGATCGATCAGGTCGGAGACGCTGTCACTCATTGGTAGGTGGGTCGCGGCGGATGGTCGTTATTCGTCGGTGAACGTGACGGACGCTACGAGTCCGCGGGCGGTTTCGAGCAGGCCGTCGGTCGACTCGTCGCCCCGCGCCGTCAGCGTGACGTGGCCCATCTTTCGCAGGGGCCGGGCCTGGCGCTTGCCGTACCAGTGCAGGTTCGCGCCCGGCGTCTCGAGGATGCGATCGACGCCGCAAAGCGCTGCATCCCGCGGTTCCTCGACGTCCGCGAGGAGGTTCTTCGAGACCGTCGGCGCCCGGAGGTCGGTCGCGGCCAGCGGCCAGCCGAGCACCGCGCGGACGTGCTGTTCGAACTGCGAACTCTGGGCGCCCTCGATCGTCCAGTGGCCCGAGTTGTGCGGTCGCGGTGCGATCTCGTTGAGCAGAATCTCTCCGTCCGTTGTTTCAAAGAGTTCGATCCCGTAGACGCCGCGGCCGTCCATCACGTCGAGGACGTCCGCCGCGACGTCGCGCGCCTTCTCCGTCACCGCCTCGATCGATCCGGCGGGGACGATCGTCTCCCGGAGGATCTCCGCCTCGTGGACGTTCTCGCCGATCGGGAACGTCGCGATCTCGCCATCCCCCTTCGCGGCGATAACCGACACCTCGCGCTCGAAGTCGACGAACGCCTCGACCATTGCGGGACCCGCGACGGATTCGAGCGCGTCCTCGGCCTCGTCTTTCGACTCGACGGGGACGTTCCCGCGGCCGTCGTAGCCTCCCGTGCGCGCCTTGAGCATCACCGGTGCGCCGTAGTCGTCGATCGCCGCGCGGACGGCGTCGGCGTCTTCGACTTTTCGGAACGGCGGCACCGGGATGCCCGCGTCCGCGAGTTCGCGCTTCTGGACGAGCTTGTCGTGGATCGTCTCGAGCGTCGACGGCTTCGGGTGTACCGGCGTCCCCGAATCCTCGCTCACGCGATCGAGAACCATCTGGTCGGCGAGTTCGATCTCGAACGTGAGAACGTCCGATCGCGCGGCGAGTTCGCGGATCCCCGCCTCGTCGTCGAAGTCGGCGACGATCTGATCGCGGGCGACCGGCGCGGCCGGGCAGTCAGGCGTCGGATCGAGCACGACGAGTTCGACTCCGAGCGGCGCCGCCGCCTCCGCGAGCATTCGTCCGAGCTGCCCGCCGCCGACGACGCCGATCGTCGGTCCTGGCGTCTCCAACGTTGTCATTGCGCGCCGATTGTTCTCGCCGCCGCTTAAGGATTCTCACTTTCGGTCACGATCGTGCCTACCGCGTGGAGTAGCCGGATCGAATTTGAGCACGATCGAGAACACCACGAAAGCCTCTGCTTCGATCGATCGCGACACCCGAATCGAGTCGCTCCGAACCGCCGTCGAAGTAGTCACACGAGAACGGTACCTCTTTTACCCGTCCTCACCACCGCTCGGGTATGACCACGCTCGGACTGGTGGTCGCGGAGTTCAACCGGCCGATCACCGAGCAGATGGAGCAGGAGGCCAAGGCGGCCGCGAACGCCGCCGGCGCCGAGGTGTACGACGTGGTGTCCGTCCCCGGCGTCTACGACGCGCCGCTGGCCGCCGATCGGCTCGCTCGCCGCGACGAGGTCGACGCCGTCGTCGTCATCGGCACGGTGATCACCGGCGACACAGACCACGATCAAGTCATCACCGACGCGGCCGCCCAGCGGCTGTCCGACGTGAGCCTCGAGCGTGATACGCCCGTCACCCTCGGCGTGACGGGTCCAGGGATGTCCGCCGCCGAAGCCCGCGAACGGGTCGCGAACGCGGCAAAAGCCGTCGACGGCGCGCTCGATCTCGTCGACGAACTGCCCGACCCCTGATCGCGATCGGGTCGCCGTCCGACCCTCGATCGCAACACCATCACGATTGCAACCATGACCATGGAATTCACCGACCGCGTAACCCGAGTGGAACCGTCCGCAACCCTCGCGATATCCGCACTCGCGACCGAACTCGAGGCCGACGGCGCCGACGTCGTCGACCTCTCCGTCGGCGAACCCGATTTCCCGACGCCCGAGAACGTGATCCAGGCGGCCAAGGACGCCATGGACGCCGGCCACACCGGCTACACGACCTCGGCCGGCATCCTCGAGCTTCGCGAGGCGATCGCCGACAAGCTGGCTGCCGACGGCCTCGAACACACTGCCGACGAGATCATCGTCACGCCTGGCGCGAAGCAGGCGCTGTACGAGGTCATCAGCGCCCTGATCGACGATGGCGACGAGGTCGTCCTGCTGGACCCCGCGTGGGTCTCCTACGAGGCGATGGTGAAGATGGCCGGCGGCGACCTCACCCGCGTCGACCTCTCCGAGTACGACTTCCAGCTCGAACCCGGACTCGACGACCTCGCCGACGCCGTCTCCGACGATACCGACCTGCTGATCGTCAACTCGCCGTCGAACCCGACGGGCGCGGTCTACTCCGACGCGGCGCTCCAGGGCGTCCGCGACCTGGCCGTCGAACACGACGTCACGGTCATCTCCGACGAGATCTACAAGGAGATCACCTACGGCGTCGAGCCCACGAGCCTCGGCACGCTGGAGGGGATGGCCGATCGGACCGTGACGGTCAACGGCTTCTCGAAGGCCTACTCGATGACCGGCTGGCGGCTCGGCTACTTCGCCGGCCCCGAGGACCTGATCGAACAGGCCGGCAAGCTCCACAGTCACTCCGTCTCCTCGGCCGTGAACTTCGTCCAGCACGCGGGCATCGAGGCGCTCGAGAACACCGACACCGCGGTCGACCAGATGGTCCAGGCGTTCCGCGAGCGACGGGATCTCGTCGTCGACCTGCTCGACGAGCACGACGTCGACGTCGCGGTTCCGGACGGCGCGTTCTACATGATGCTCCCTGTTGACGCTGACGACCAGGCCTGGTGTGAAGGCGCGATCGAGGACGCCCACGTCGCGACGGTCCCCGGCAGCGCGTTCGGCACGCCGGGCTACGCTCGCATCTCCTACGCGGCGAGCGAGGAGCGGCTGAAGGAAGGCATCCGGCGCCTGGCCGAGGAAGGGTACCTGTAGCGGTCCGACCGCCGAAACCGAGCTACTCGATCGACTACCGAACGATCGTCATCGGAACCGGCGCTCGTCGGGCGACTGTTTCTGCGACGCTCCCCAGCAGCACCCGCGAGACGCCCTCGCGTCCGTGGTTGCCGATCAATATCAAACGCGTAAAACAGGTCTGTGAGTGGTGCGGTCGAATCTCAACTGTTCTCAAATCCAGAGTCGAACGGGATTCTGTTCGGTTTTGTAGTCGGAACTGCTTCAACCAGTGGCTCTCTGCGCAGTGGGAGGATGCTGAAAATCCATACAACGGCCGATGGCGAGCCGTAAAACGAAAAGCGTTGGAACGCGACGATCACACGCGCCAACACTGCGGTATAACTCGCGATGAAATTGAGCACGAACCGGATGTCCATCATATCAAACCAGTACGGGAATTCAACGATCCCCAGCTCGCACACACCCTCGAGAATCTCATCTGTCTCTGTCGAAATTGTCATCGATACGTCGAACTCGAATTGACCGATTGACTTTCCCTGTCCCCAGGGGCAAACAATAACTCATAAACCGTTCTGTCGCTAAGCTGAATTTGCGCACTCGAAGTCCCGTGGTGTAGTGGCCAATCATCTGAGCCTTTGGAGCTCAGGACGGCGGTTCGAATCCGCCCGGGACTACTAACTCAGAGTTTTGAATCCTGATAACCGTGAGCGGAGGCTGTGAGGCGGGCTTCTAAGTACGTCGATCATCGTGAAACGCCCGATTCGGTAAGTATGTGTGCGAGTGTATCAGAGGAGAACGTTTATTTCCTAAACAGCACCCAGTGACAGCATGGCGGAAACGCTCACAGCCCTCTACCACCGCAACGAAGTGTTTTGGCTTGGATTATCCGTAGTCGTCCTCGGGGTAATAATCCCTGAATCGCTCGAATTTTGGGGGATCCACCTCTCAAGTTGGTTTGTTGTCAGCGGTGGTGGTCTTCTGATTACGAGTGTTTTCGTCGGTTTCTATAGACTCCTCACGCCGACGAAAGTGCCGAAGTAGCGGATGAGGGTGAGAAGCAACACAACGATATACGGACGCTCTATACTGATCACTGGGGCTGTGTCGTGTTCTCTAGAGAGCTTCACAAGAAAGATACTGAAACGACCGTTCAATAGAGATGCGAGCCTACTGGTTGTACCGCTGGAATAAGATCCAGCCCACCGCGACAATACCAATTAACAGGAACGCCACGGCGAAAAATCCGAACTGGGGGCCGAGTGCGTTCGAGAGGCCGAGGAGATCAGTCCGTTTGGCGTATCCCAGTCCGAAGAATATCCCCAGGACGATGGCACCAGCGGCGATCCGCATCCCCAACTCCTTCAAGAAGTTCGAGAATGTCAAATTGATGCTATATGAGCTCTCTTTTTGGTAGGTATTTGTATTCGGTGGAGTCCGCATCGCCAGAATGTTGTTGTGCGATTCAGTTGATAAGGCCTTTACGACGCAGTCCGAATTACTGGCTGATTAGAACGAACCTCCAACAGCGATATACGCAAAGATCCCAACCACAGTTGCAATCACGTCAAGAACAAACAGAATCGCGTAGTCCTTTGGTTCCATACACCTGTGGTTCTGGGCTTGTCACTAAGCGTTTGTGGAGAGAAGGTCAGTCAGTTCATGAGCGATACTGAGCGCTTCGAGTCTCCCGGTAACCTAGTCGTCACTTGTATGACCGGGCGGTGAAACCCGGCGATACCAGCCCTATCCGGCTAAAACTCGCCCTCTTATCTGGCATGTTCGCACGCCAAAAATGATGAGAACTACTCAGAATCACCTGCTCACCATACGCCGAGCGGATATCGGATGTAGCACAGATGCGGGTCAGTGGGCGTCGTCTACGCCAGTGCGATCCCGACACCGACGGCAAAACACGTCAGCGCGAGGCCGGCAAGCGTGACTGTCGTCCGGTCGCGGTGTCCATCGAGGTCGTCGGAGTCGAACCCACTGAGGCCGGTCAGGATACCGAGACCGACAGCGACCCCGGAGAGGCCGCCAGCGAACGCCAGCGCCGTCCAGATTTCGAGTCCGTGCTGTCCCACTTCTCGTGCAGCCGTCCCGGCAAGGAGGACGCCGGTTACTATCGGGACCGCAGCTGTCGCCTTGTTGGAGGGAATTAGTTTAATTTTTGACCCGATTCTCAAAAGCGTTGCGGTGACGTTCCGCGGACGATGGTCAGTACGTAGACAAACGTACCTTTTTCCGGCTCGGGTGCGCTCGGCGCAAAAATCTACGCTAAAAAGGCAGAACGGTCGGCTTCGCCTCACGTTCAGTGAAGCGCGCTCACTGCGTTCGCGCGAATGCTCGGCGGTCACTGCACCGCCTATATTCAACACGCTTCTTCTATCAGACGGTGAGGGTTTCAACAAGGCCGGATTGAAGGAGGAGAGACAGGCGGATTTAGCGACATCGCCCGGTGGTATGGTTTTGAAGACTCGTGGCGATTGGTAGAGTTACTCCATTTCACGGTTTGATCGATGCGCTGTTTCGTGTTCGTCTACGAATCCGCTTAATTCTTGAAGGTACGCTTGGAATGCAGTAACGCCGGCTTTCGTGATATGGTAGCGCGTTTCGAAGCCATTTTGAGCCCACGCGCGTCGATCCTCAACATATCCTGCCTGCTCTAATTTCTCTGCATGTGAGGCGAGATTCCCATCTGTGAGATCCAGATGATCTCGGATGCGAGTGTACGAGACGTCTCTGTGTTTGTATAGAACTCCCATGATTCGGAGTCTAGTCGGCTGATGGATGAGTTCAAGATCCGATGGGAGATCCATTTTCACCCTCGATACGTGATTATCCAGCCTGTGGCGAAATACGCGACTCCCTGGATGAGTCCGAGGGCAAATCCTTCCCCGGTGAGTGAGAGGTCTGTCTGGTGAGTTGCGATGCTTGCGAGTAGGATCGCGGTGCCGGCCAGTATCATCGGTGTCAGAATCCATCTCGCGTTGAATACGAGATAAAAGACGACGCCGATGATGGCTGTGAGGATGCCTCCAGTGATGCCCATGATGATGTATATGGTTGCACCAGATCCGAGTATGATTGAGACGCCGGCTGCGATTACGAAGAACAGGATGGTGAATCCAATTCCTAGGGCACCTTCACTGAGTGAATTTTGATCCCGGCCGAGTGTGATCGAGTGCGTGGACCAGAGTGTTGATGTGATGGCGACTGCGCCGGCTATCCATGGTAGCCAAAGGACTGCGAGTGCGAGTGAGCCGTTTTCGAGATTGGTTAACCATGGGTCGGCTGCCGTGTAAGAGATCGGGATCGCTGCGATCGCCAGTGCGAAGACCATGAGGTTCAGGCCGAACGTGCGCGCGGTCAGGGTTTCGTCGTACCCCTCTATCTCTGAGAGTGCCTGTGCTGCTTTGTTTGCGGGGAAGTCTTCGGTCGTATCTTCCGTCATCGCTTCTTCCTTATCGCCGCAAACATATATCGAATTTGAGTCTTTGTAAGGCAAAGACCGAAATCACGGCTTTGTAGCTCTGTTGCTATCCTATTTTAGCGACAGTATATGGAGGAGGACAGTGGGTCAGCCGCTGCACAGCTACACGTTCTCAGCCGTCAGTTAGCGAAAATATTTTTTTGACTGGGACATCCAAGTGATCAGCGAGTTTCAGGGCCAGTTCTAAACTCGGGTTGTACTTTCCCGTCTCAATAGCATTAATCATCTAACAGGAAACGTCCATCTCGATCGCTAGCTCCTCTTACGTGAGATCGTGCTTCGCACGGTAGACTCTCAGTTCGTTTTTGACCGGCATCTATAGTCCATAGAAACGATGGTATGCTAATGATCCGAGATAGACTGCAAAGCCGCAGAAGGCTACTGGCCACGCGAGTTTGAATCCGCCCGGGACTATGAACTCGGAGTTTTGAATCCTAACAGCCGCGAGCGGCGCTTAACGGTGGTACAAACGGCGAGTCGGACCTCGACGACCCAATTTGTTGCTATTCGATAAATATGAGTGCGGGCCTAACGCGGCTACCACTATCAGTTACCTGTAATGTTAGTAGAGTAGTGCTGAATACAAGGCGCGTATCTTGCACGGCTGAGCAGCGCGGACTGATTGATAGTGATACACGCTTAATTATCGCTTGTAGTGAAAAGTGGAATTAGGAATTAAGCAGGTATTTGCCCTTCTCTAATCGCCGACACCAAGCGTTATAGGTTCATAGCGTCACTTGGTGGTAATGGGATCCCCGGGACCGGAACAGGCCGTTACTTTGGAGGATATACGGGTGTTCTTCGCACAGTTGGACCAACCATCGACATCGGTATCGACCGGGGAAGTCGCCGAGACGCTCGGGCGCCCCCGTCGAGCCGTGCGAGACCGCCTACAGGAACTCGTCGAGCGCGGGGAACTCCAAACCAGACAGATGGACGACTCCGTCGAAATTTGGTGGGATCCCGAGGGGCGTCACACGGATGACACACAGCGAGGCGGTGCGCAGTTCAGCGCCTTCGTGAGTGCTGTCCAGGACTACGCCATCTTCAGGCTCGATCCCGACGGCACGATCGCCAGCTGGAACGATGGGGCCGAGCGGATCAAAGGGTATGCCGAGGAGGAGATCGTCGGCGAGCACTTCTCCACTTTCTACACTGAGGAAGACCGCGCCGAAGACGTCCCCGAGCGGAACCTCAAAAAAGCAGCAGTCGAGGGTACGGTGAAGGACGACGGCTGGCGCGTCCAGGAGGACGGCTCGCGGTTCTGGGCGAACGTCACCATCACCGCAATCCGCGACGACAACGGCGAACTTCAGGGATTTACGAAGGTCACGCGCGACATGACCGAACGCCGCGAGTATGAGCGGCAGTTAGAGACGCAGGCCGAGCGGCTCGAACGCCAGCGCGACGAGCTTGAGGAGGAACTCGACGACATCTTCGAGCGTGTCAACGATGCGTTCTACGCCCTCGACGAGGAATTCCGGTTCGAGTACGTGAACGACCGCATGGAGGAGTACTATGGCAAGCCAGCGGGGGAATTCCTCGGACAAACCGTCTGGGAGGTGCTCGGTGTCGATGAGGACGACCCCCTCTTCGAGAAGTACGAGACGGCGATGGCCAGCCAAGAGCCGACGACTTTTGAGCGCTACTCGGAGCTGTTGGACTTGTGGGCGATTGTCCGCGTCTACCCCTCCGAATCAGGCCTCTCGGTGTACTTCCGCGATATCACCGACCGGAAGACCTATGAGCGGAAGCTCAAGGAGTCCAACGAGCGACTGGAGGAGTTCGCCTATGCGGCCTCCCACGACCTTCAAGAGCCGCTTCGGATGGTCTCGAGCTATCTTCAACTCATCGAGGACCAGTACGCTGACGACCTCGACGAGGACGGCGTGGATTTCATCGAGTTCGCCGTCGACGGCGCGGATCGGATGCGGGACATGATCGACGGCTTGCTCGAATACTCTCGCGTTGAGGCGGAGGGCGATCCGTTCCAGCCGGTGGACCTGAACGCCATCCTCCGGGACGTGTTAGCCGACCTCCGGTTCCGCATTGAGGAGCACAACGCCGAAATGTCGGTCGAGAACCTCCCGACGGTCCATGGCGACGTCAGCCAGCTCCGCCAGCTCTTCCAGAACCTGCTGACCAACGCCATCGATTATAGTGGCGAGGATCCGCCCCGGGTCCACGTCTCAGCCGAGCGCGATGGGGCGATGTGGCAGGTCTCGGTGAGCGACGAGGGAATCGGCATCGATCCCGACGACCAGGAGCGGATCTTCGAGGTCTTCCAGCGCCTCCACACCCGCGAGGAGCACGACGGAACGGGGATCGGGCTCGCGCTGTGCAAGCGAATCGTTGAGCGCCACGGCGGCGAGATCACGGTGGAATCGGAGCCGGACGCAGGGGCGACGTTATCGATGACGCTACCCGCCGCGGACGATCCGAATCAACTGTAGATACCGCGCTGCTGCATACGTTCTCTGTATTCAGCACTCGATTCTTGGCAGTTAGCAGATAGATGGTTGGCTCGGCTGGTAACGCTCCCACCTAAACTGGACATGGATTTCACGACTCTCACTGAATAAAGAAACTGTGCGTTTGCGGCGAGCAAATCCGTGAGCCACAGTATCCTCGGCGGTTCGAACTGATGGATCGAGAGGAACCGGAAGCGCGGGGCTATCGGTGGCTCGCGCAACGATCGGACTGCCGAACGGGAGGTTCCCTCGAGGACTGGACGGATGGGGGAGCAATTTCCGATCGCGACAGAGGTTGCATAGGATACCAACGGTTCATCGGTCGCCGATATCGAAGGCCGGCGAGCGGTCTCACGTACCGGATTCCGGCGCTCGGCCGATCGACAACCAGAACTCCTCGAGTTGGATAACGGTCTCGATGAACTGGAGCGGATCAACCGGTTTCGTCAGGTAGGCGTTCGCACCGAGGCAGTGCGACTTGACGATGTCCGTTTCCGACTCCGATCCAGTCAGCATGACGACGGGGATACTCCTGAGTTCGGGATCCTCGTTGACTTCGTCGAGGACCTCGTCGCCGTTCGTTCGCGGGAGGTTGAAATCGAGCAGCACGATCGCCGGCCGAGGTGCGTCGCTGTAGTCGCCACGTCGATGGAGGAAATCGAGCGCCTCGGCGCCATCGCAGACGACGTGCAACGTGTTCGCGATCTTCGCCTCTTTGAACGCTTCTTTCGTGAGCCTGACGTCGCCGGGGTTGTCCTCGACTAACAGGATGTCGCTCGGATCGGCCACCTGATGAGCAGCCATAGCTATCGATGGATCTACCCGCGACGGCCATCGTTCCGTGACAATTCCAGATACGGTTCGACGGCGTACATAGCCTCCCTGACGGCGATCAATCCTCGTTCAGTGTCGTGGTCGATTATCTTGGAGCGATCCAGCTTCGGCAGATGGTTGTGGTGGAGGCTCAGCACGACCTCCGTTCGGAGATCGTTCGGTCGACCGCGGTCGTTCGATTCCGCCGCGACCACGCTATCGACGAGTTCCGCCACCGGGACGGGGCGTCGGCGCTCTAGGAGCTCCTCGAGGACGATGCGACGGCGTTCGTTGGAGAGTACCTCCAACGCCTCGTTCACGTCCCACGAACGCGATGGCGCTGTGACCATTGTACCTGCAGTAGAACGGAACGGGCCAAAGAGTGGTGTCCTAAAGAGTTTAGTTTCATCGGGCCGACCGATCGGTAGTTGGTTCCAGTACGAATCAACTCTCAGAGGCCATCACGAGCCCATAATCAGCCGATTTGGGATGGATCCTTCGCCCCTCCACGAAATCGTCGTCTCCCTCTCTCGTCGAATGCTCACGTCCGCTTCATGAGCAGTACCTACATACGTTGAACGGGAGGAAACGGGCGCTCTCGTCGTTCAGCACGGTTCCGAGCGGCGGAACGAGTCGCATGGCCGATCCGAACACACAGTGCAGTACATCTACTGCCGTTCTTCCGATATCGCCGTTATGAGGGGACGTGGGCTGATTCTAACCGCCCGAGGTCAGCGATCTCCTCACGGCGCACGTTGAATTGATTTGGTCCACCGATAACATCGTGTGGTCCGATTCGGTTCGCCGCATTTCCATCCAAATCGTTTAGGAAGCGGCCGATACCGCGGATCGATACCAGAAGTGCGCTCGACCCACCGAGCGGGAGCGACGAGTTCAGTCTACGGGATCTCCGCTCCGTCGACCAGCGCCTTGACGAGCTTCTTCTCGCCAGCGCGGAAGTGCTGGTGGAACGTCGCCGGGGCGACACCGAGCGACTCGGCCACCTCCTCCCCGGAACTGTCGCGCGGCCACTCGAAGAATCCGGCGTAGTATGCGGCGGCCAGCGCCGCCCGTTGGCGGTCAGAAAGCGCCTCCTCGAGCGCCGCTTGGAACTCGCGGCAGGTCTGTACTGACCGCTCGCGCTTTCGCTTGCTCGCGAGTTCGGAATCGGAGAACCGCGATTTGACCGCCTCGACGGCGGCCCTAGTGTCGGCCGTCTGGGGTAGGTCCGACGTGATCGTGCCGCCCCCATCAGCGAACGTGGCCGTGTGAACGGATGCCCCGTACTCGGCGAGCGTGGATGCCGGCGACGAACTGGTGACGACTAGCTCGATGAGGAAGGCGTCTTCGTGGTCGTTGACGAGCCGCGTCCGTTCGACGAACGGATCCTCGTCGGCAAGTTCAAGGACTCGCTCGGGTGACGTTCCCATTACCGTGAAATACTGCAGGTACGAACCATCGGACTGCGAAGTGATCCCCTCCATTTCGAACTCGGCGCCGGTCTCGTCGGACGCCCGGACGAAAAACTGCTCCCGGTCCTGGATTTCGAACGTGAGCTCCTGAACAGCGTCGGTGAGCAGCGCCTTCTTGCGCTCGACCGCGTTGATCGCCAGCCCGATCGTCTTCCCAAGTTCGAGCAGCACGGCCTGCTCCCGGGCGCTGAACGCGTTCGCCCGTGATGAGTATGCGACGAGCACGTCGTAGACCGTCTCCTTGTACACGAGGGGGATCACCGCGGCGAACGGCTGGCCGCTGTCGCGGAGGCCGACGTCCCCAGAGTCGCCGACGGCCAGTTCCGCTCCGAGGTCCTCGAAACTACGGATGATCTGGATGTCGCCCGACTCGACGGCCGTCGCGATCGGGTCGATCTCGTCGCTGGAGAAGGTCGTCTCGAGGGCGTCGACGTCGATGCCCGTTCCCGTCTTCGGCTCGACGCCGTTGACGCCGCCGTCCGCCTCCCCGGTCCACGCGGCGTGGTACAGCTTCGAATCGGTCAGCGTCTTGCAGACCGTCTCCTCGATCTCCTCTCTGTTCGTCGCTTGGACCAGCCCCTGGTTGACCCGACGAATGACCGTGTTGATCTGATTGAGCGTTTCCAGTTCGTCGCGGTGACGACCCAACTCGATCTGCTGTTCTTTCACCCCGGTGATGTCGTCGATGACGCCGACGAACCGATACACTTCGTCGTTCTCGTCGCGAAGCGGGAAAGCAAAGTTGTTGACCCATCGGGTCGATCCGTCGGGGCGAACGATACGGTACTTCTCCTGGAACCTGAGCGCCCCGTCTTTGCTCCGCGGCGTCCGCGTCGCCCGCTTGACCGCATTCTCGACCCGTTGCTGGTCTTGGGGGTAGACGGCGTCGACGTGGTTCATCAGATTGTCGTACACCGAGTCCCGCGACCGGCCCGTGATCTCCTCGTAGGCCGGGTTGATGTACATGACCTCGCTCATATCGGCGTCGGCCATCCAGATGGCGCTGTTGATGTTCTCCGCGATCTGTCGGAGGCGGGCCTCGCTTTCGCGGAGTCGCCGCTCGCGTTCTTTCCGGTCAGAGATGTCCGTGGCGATGACGACCGCCTTCTGGACGTCTCGGGCGCCGCCGGTCATGGGCGCGATGCCGAGGGCGGCCCAGACGCGATCCCCGTCGGGGCGTTCCAGGGTAAACTCCGAGTTGAGTACCTGCTTGCCCTCGTCGAACACCCGGCTCAGAAGGTCCTCCGGCGCCACTCGCTGGCCCTGTGCGCCGTACAGCTTCCGCTGCGAGACGTCGAGTGTCTGATTGGTGATCTCTTCCATGGTCAGCCCCAGTAGGTCCCCCGCCCGGTCGTTTACCCGCGAGATGTCGCCGTCGGGCGTGATCACTCCGATCCCCACCGGACTGGTCTCGAGGATGCGTTCGATCAGCTCGCGTTCCTCGCGCAGCGTTTCCTCGCGCTCCTTGCGATCGGTAACGTCCTTTCCGATGATCACCGCCTTCTGAACGTCGCCCGCCGGTCCGGGGATGGGCGCGATGCTGATCGACAGCCAGATGCGGTCGCCGTCGGGCTGGCCGAATTCGAACTCCGTGTCGAGTACGCGTTCGCCGTTGTCGAACACCCGACTCAGCAGGTCCTCGGGCGCGACCTGCCTCCCTACCGAATCGTACAGCTTTCGCTGCGAGACGTCGAGGGTGCGGTTGGAAAGTTCGTAATCGGTCAGTCCGAACAGTTCTTCGGCCCGGTCGTTCACCCGCGAGATGTCGCCATCGGGCGTGATCACTCCGATCCCCACCGGACTGGTCTCGAGGACGTGCTCGATAACGTCCCGCTCCTCGCGCAGCGTTTCCTCGCGTTCCTTGCGATCGGTGATGTCCGTGGCGATGACGACCGCTTTCTCGACGTCGCCCGCGTCGCCGGTCATGGGCGCGATGCCGAGGGCGGCCCAGACGCGATCCCCGTCGGGGCGCTCCAGGGTAAACTCCGAGTTGAGTACCTGCCTGCCCTCGTCGAACACCCGGCTCAGCAGATCCTCGGGCGGCACCTGTTGTCCCTCCGAGTCGTACAGCTTTCGCTGCGAGACATCGAGTGTCTGATTGGTGATCTCTTCCATGGTCAGCCCCAGCAGATCCTCCGCCCGGTCGTTTACCCGCGAGATGTCGCCGTCGGGCGTGATCACTCCGATCCCCACCGGACTGGTCTCGAGGATGTGTTCGATCAGTTCGCGTTCCTGCCGGAGCTCTTCGACTCGCTCCCGTCGCTCCGAGACGTCGCGGACGACGCCGACCGTACCGTGTGTCTCGTCGTCGGAGCACAACGGGGTGATCCGCTCCTCGACGGGGACGGCCTCGCCATCGGCCGTACGGACGACGAACTCCACCGAGGTGCTTCGCCCGTCCCCTCCCCGTCCGAGCAGGTCCTCGATTTCGTCTTCGCGTCGGGAGATCGCCGCCTCATCGAGCAGGACAGACGCGTGCGCTCCGAGGAGGTCGTCGCGCGAGTATCCGGTCATTTCGACGAAGGTGTCGCTTACCATCTCGAAGCGACTGTCGGGATCCAGCTGGTAGACCCCGTCACCGGCCATCTCGGCGATCGCCTCGTAGCGGTTGATCGCCCGCTCGTACTCGCCGGCGGCCGTGTTCTCGCGAAGGTATCCCGCAAAGAACCGTTGACCGTCCAGTTCGAACTCGCAGACGTCGATGCTGATCGAAACGTCGCGGCCCTCCTCGTGCCGGACGTTCAGTTCGATCTGCTCGCGGTCGTCTATCCAGCAGCCGTCGACGGGTCGGACCCGCGATCTGTGTTCGTCGACGACGAACGCCGCGAGCGATTCGCCGACGACGTCGCTCGGCTGATAGCCGAGAACGTCCGAGACTGCCGCGTTGGCAAAAGCGATGGACCCGGCGTCGGTGACCGCGACGGCGGCGACGGGCGAGGCACCCAGTAGCGCACGGAGCAACTGGGCGTCATCCGGTCGTAGTAGGGCGGTTTCGTCCACGGAACTTCCCTGAATTCGCCCGGTAATCGGCTCGTTATCCGTCTGGCGGCTCATTGGTTGTGCTGGTTGATCGGGTGCCGTTATAGCCGGTCTCCCAAAGATCTTTAGTCGGCGGGAGGACCTGCCAGCGAAGTGATGCTCGAGGTGGAGTTCCAGCGGCGTCACCATCAGCCGTCGAGGACGCCGACCGATCAGCCCAGCACCCTCGCTGCAGCCAGACCAGCCACCAAACTTGCGATGACACCGCGGGCCATCCTGGATACTATCAGTGGAAGCGAGGTGAACTGAATTCGGGAGCGTCGAGGTTGTACTGGTGGTTGATAGCCTGGATGTCCACTTCTGCCAGTACTTCGACCCCCTTTGCGAGCGCCTCGCGGACCGCCTCTTCGGCGGCCGAAACGGAGGCGGGCGTCACGACGCGGATCGCCGTTTCGATGCCGAGGCGATCGATCGCGGGATACAGATCCTTCGTGACCAGCTCACGAACGAGTTGGTAGCCGTTCTTGGCAGACGTTATCACACAACGGTTGTGCACAGTTCGAACGGCCGTATTAGTGATTTTATTGTGAGTGGTCTGACACGGGTGCGCGATCGAACTTTGGGCGCTACCACTGCTCGAACGGCGGTCGGAGTGCGTACTGGGTGCGCGATCGTATCGAGCCGACTGCTCTCAGGGAGGCAGTTCGTCCGGAACTATCCTGCTGCGAACAACGTCGTGAGTAACGTGTATCCTCGCCGGTTCGAATCCGCTCGGACCGACGTCCGCGCTTCCCAAGACCAATTGGATCAGTAATCCTGCTGTCCAATCTCCGACAATCGAGGCTGGTTCGAATGCGACACACGGGTCAAAACGACACGGGCGCTGATCGCACCGAGCGAGCTGATGATCAGGAACGAGCAGAAGTACCACGGTTGGGATTGAACGACCAGAAGCCCCCTCGCGGGAGCGGTCACGATGCCGAGCGCCAGCAGATAGAGGACGCTGAGGAGGGCAAGCGACGAGCGGGAGTAACCGTGCCAATAGAGAAGGCCGACGAGAACGCCTGAAAGCAATCCGAGCTGGCCCGAGTGGAGTTCTGCAACGTTGCTGAAAATCGACGAAAGGATCGTCTCGACAGTAGCCATAGATCTACGTCTTCCTTCTCGAAAATCGCTGTATGAGTTACCCTACAATTGTGTACCCATTACAACGATCGCGTACCCCGCGACCCTGCGATCGGCACGAGGTATGACGTGACCTGTGACTTCGGAACCTGATGGAGTGCCCCGCTCGCCGTCGCTTCGGCCTCCCAGCGTGGAATTCCCGATCCGCACCGAAAGGAAATTCCCGAGGGGGTGCGTGGCTCGCGGATCGTCGAACGACGGTCACCGTTGCGTCCGGTTGGCGAACCGATGACCGGAACGGCGGTAGCGATGTCGAGTCGATCGTTCGCGAGGCGAGTGCGATCGAGACGCCGAACGACCGCTCACGATCAATTCAGTTCAGCCATCCGCCGCATTCGCGAGCGTCCAGTCGGCTGTCGGTCCTCGAGATCCACCGCAGTTCGTTCCAGCTCAGCCGGTAGTGACAGGTCTCGGGCGTTCTCTTCTCCCAGTAGATGGTTCGAATCGACGGGACGTCCGCGTCATCCCGCGTCACCGTTATCGGCGTGGGTTCGCCAGGATCGGCCTCTTGCTCCATCGCCTCGAGCGTCGATTTCGGGGGCGGGGAGCCGACGTTCCAGCCGAATCCCGAGACGACGATCAACGCGACGACGACGACGGCGATCCACCGGTAGCGGCGCGCACGGCGCGCGTCGCGCTCGCGGGAGTTCGTCGCGTCCGACCGCCGCGAGGGCATCCGCTTCACGGCGACGGCCACGCCGAGCGCGACGAACGTGACCCACAGGAGCGCGTCCGTCGAGCCGTCCATGTCGATAATCAGCACCTGAAAGGCGAATATCGCCCCGCCCGCGGGCAGCCACCAGTGCGTCCGGAAGTCGCGGGCGGCGCGGGCCCAGCCGTAGAGCGCTACCGGGAGCAGCACCGCCCCGTAGCCGAACACGATCAGTATCAAGTAGATGCGCTGGGCCAGCGTATACGACGACCCGGCGACCAGCGGCGCGACCACCGTCTGTACGACCATGGGAACGAGCGCACCCGCAAGCGCGAACGCGAGGACGACGGCTCCGGTCACGACGGCGGCTCCCGCGATCGCCGAGAGCGCATCCTTCCCACCGTTTCGCTGGTACGCAATTCCGACGACCAGCGGTGCGAAAGCGGTCCCCGACTGCCACGAACCGGCGCTCAGCGCCGCGGCGACCCCGGCGAGAAACGGCCGATCGGACAGGGCGAGCGCAAGTGCGAGGACGCCGAAAAACAGCGAATAGAACTGCGCCCGGACGCCCAGCAGCGGGAGGGCGAAGAGCTCCGGGACGACGAACATCGTCAGCCCGGCGGAGACCGCCGCCGCGTCGTCCTCGGTCACGCGGTACGCCACCCATCCGACGAGCAGGACGCTCGCGGCGGCGACGAGTTCCGTGAGCAGCACGCTGAGGCCGTGAAGGACGAGCATATCGCCGCCTGAGAGGAGGGCGAGGACGGCCGTGATCGCGAACGGAATGGGCGGATTCACGTCCCAAACGTCGACGTACGGAACGCCGCCTTCGATGATGTACCAACCCACGTGCTGGAAGAACGCCGCGTCGGTCGCGATCATCGGCCACGCGGTCAGGAAGTACGCGACGAGTCCGCCGCCGAACAGGACGGCAACGGTCAAACCGAGGACGGCGAGCCATCGGGACCGAATCTTGGTGAGCGAGCAGATGGACATGGTGGAGGACTCCTACGGCCGCGAGTATGCACACTAGAGAGCTACCTCAAAGTGGTGGTCGATTCGCCGTGCGTTGATCGAAGAAATCGGAAAGCCCCGCTTCGGGTAATCGCTCCTCGAGTTCGGCGATACCTCCGCCCTGTAGATCCAGTAGAGACGTATACGCCCCGTAATACCGCCGAACGTCGGCAACAAAAATCCGATTCTGCGCCCCTGCGACCCCCGGATACGCTCAAGTAGGAGGCTGGTGTAGAACCCCGAGGAATTCCATGGTGGCTGTTACCGAATTACAAGCCATGTTCGAGGACATGGTCACGGCGCGGTACTACGAGGAGCGCCTCCAGGAGGAGTATCTGGAGGGGAAACAACCGGCGTTCGACATCTCGGCGGGACCGATCCCCGGCGAACTCCACCTCGCGGCGGGACAGGAGGCGGCCGCCGTCGGCGTCTGTCAGCACCTGCGCGACGACGACGCGGTGACGGCACCGCACCGGCCCCACCACGTCGCGATCGCGAAGGGGGTCGACCTAAACCGAATGACGGCCGAAATTTTCGGCCGCAAACCCGGCCTCAGCGGCGGGAAAGGTGGGCACATGCACCTCTACGATCCGGACGTGAACTTCGCCTGCAGCGGCATCATCGCGGAGGGGTGTCCGCCCGCAGTCGGAGCGGGTCTCGCGGCGAAGAAACGAAACGAGGACGGCGTGGCGGCGGCGTACCTCGGCGAGGGAGCGATCAGCCAGGGCGCCTTTCTCGAGTCGCTCAACCTGGCGGCCGTGCAGAAACTGCCGGTCGTCTTCGTCGTCGAGGACAACGACTGGGCGATCAGCATGCCGAAAGAGCGCGTCAGCGACGTCGAAGACGGGTCCCAGCGCGCCGGCGGGTTCGATATGCCGGGAGTTCGCGTCGACTACGACGACGCCACGGCCGTGTACGACGCCGCCGAAGAGGCGATCGGTCGCGCCCGGGCGGGCAACGGGCCGACGCTGCTGGAGGTTCAGGTTCACCGCCGGATGGGCCACTTCATGGGCGACCCCGAAACGTACCGGCCGGACGAAGACAAGGAAGCGGCACAGGGCCGGGATTCGATCGAACGGCTCGCCGAAGAGCTGCGGGCCGCGGGAGTCGACGACGGCGACCTCGACGAGATCCGCGAGCCCGCTCGCGATCGCGTCGACGAGGCGATCGCGTGGGCCAAAGAGCAGCCGGAACCCGATCCCGAGGACGCGTACGAGGACGTCTTCGTGAATCCGCCGTCCGGCGCGACGACCGACGAACCGACTCACGAACTCGCGGAACCCGGAGGTGGCGACTGATGGCACAACAGGAACCGCAAGCGATCGAGCGAGACCTGACGATGAGCCGCGCGATGGTCGAGGCGATCGGTCACGAGATGCGCGAGAACGACGAGGTCTTCTACATGGGCGAAGACGTCGCCGACTACGGCGGCATCTTCGACAGCACCGAGGGGTTACTCGAGGAGTTCGGCCGCGATCGGGTTATGGACGTGCCGATCAGCGAAACCGCGTACCTCGGGGCGGCGGTCGGCGCCGCCCAGCGGGGGATGCGCCCGATCGCCGAACTCATGTTCGTCGACTTCTTCGGCGTCGCGATGGACCAGATCTACAACGTGATGGCGAAGACCGCGTACATGAGCGGCGGGAGCGTCGCCGTGCCGATGGTGCTGACGGCGGCCGTCGGCGGCACGTACAACGACGCCGCCCAGCACTCCCAGACGCTGTACGGCACCTTCGCCCACCTCCCGGGGATGAAGGTCGTCGTTCCGTCGACCGCCTACGACGCGAAGGGACTGATGCACAACGCTATCCGCGACGACGATCCGGTCGTCTACCTGTTCCACAAGCGCCTGATGGGGATCGGCTGGATGCCCGCCCCCGACGGGCCGAAAACGGCCGTGCCGGAGGAGCCGTACGTGATCCCGTTCGGCAGCGCCGACGTCAAACGCGAGGGTGCGGACGTCACCGTCGTCACGCTCGGCCTCCACGTCCACCGGGCGTTCGAGGCGGCCGAGACGCTCGCCGAGGACGGGATCGACGTCGAGGTGATCGACCTCCGGTCGCTCGTCCCCCTCGATACGGAGACGATCCTGGAGTCGATCGGCAAGACCGGCCGACTCGTCGTCGTCGACGAGGATTACCTGTCGTTCGGGGTAACGGGCGAGATCGTCGCGACCGTCGCCGAAGAACGCCTCGCCGAGCTCGAAGCGGTCGAGCGGGTCGCCGTTCCGGACGTTCCGATCCCGTACGCCCGGCCGATGGAGGACGAGGTCGTTCCGAACGTCGACGATATCGAAGCGGCGGTCCGATCGGTCTGCTCGTAACGATGGTCGGGGACGATCACCGATGACCGAACCCGATCGGATCGCCATCGAGGCGGCCGACGTCTGGCCCGAGGACGTCGAGGAGACGGAGGCCGTCGTCGTCAACTGGTTCGCGAGGGAGGGTCGGCGCGTCGAGGCCGGCGAACCCGTCTGCGAGATCCAGATCGAGAAGGTCAGCGTCGACGTGCCGGCGCCCGTCGCCGGCGAGCTCGTCGCGATCGAATGCGACGAGGAGGAGGCTTTCACGCGCGACGACGCGCTCGGGCGGATCGAACCCGCGTGACGGCCGTCGGCCTCGATTCCCGCGGAGTTCCCGGCCGCCGATCGCCCCGTCGATTCGCGCCGCTCGCAAGCCGAGATCCTTATAGGGCGGGGCTCGTGAGTAGGAAGGGGTCATGAACGATTTACGCACGGGGTTGAGCTACGGTGACGTGCTTCTACTCCCGAAGCGATCGCCGGTCGATAGCCGCAGCGACGTGGACCTCTCGACGGCGCTCACGCCGAACGTCGACCTGGACGCGCCGCTCGTTTCCGCGGCCATGGACACCGTCACCGAGGCGGAACTCGCGATCGAACTCTCGCGTGCCGGGGGAATCGGCGTGCTGCACCGATTTCTCACGCCGGGGGAACAGGCCGAACAGATCGAGGAAGTGATCGCCGCCGGTGAGCGAGTGGGCGCCGCGGTCGGGATCAACGAGGATTACGTCGATCGGAGCGGGGCCCTCGTCGAGGCGGGCGTCGACGCGCTCGTGGTCGACGTGGCCCACGGCCACCTCGAACGGACGATCGACGCCGTCGCAACCCTCCACCAGGAATTCCCGGAGACGGATCTCGTCGCCGGCAACGTCGCCACGCCGGCGGGCGTCGAGGATCTCGCGGCGGCCGGCGCCGACTGCGTGAAGATCGGAATCGGCCCGGGATCGCACTGTACGACCCGGAAGGTCGCCGGCGCCGGCGTTCCGCAACTGACCGCCGTCGACGATTGCACGACGGCGGCCGAGGGCCTGGACGTCACGATCTGCGCGGACGGGGGTATTCGGACGTCCGGAGACGCGGTGAAGGCGCTGATGGCCGGGGCGGACACCGTGATGCTCGGGAGTCTCTTCGCCGGCACCGAGGAAGCACCCGGCGCGGTCGTCGAGGTCGACGGCACCCGGTACAAGCGCTCCCGAGGGATGGCGACCACGACCGCCGCCGAGAAGCGCGACGACAAGGAGACCGACGTCCGCGCCGACGAGGGCGTCGAGGCGCTGACGCCCTACAAGGGCCCGGTCGCCGAGGTCGTCGACGAGTTCTGCGCCGGCATCCAGTCCGGGCTCTCCTACTGCGGCGGGCACACGATCGCCGACGCCCGCCGGAAGGCCGAGTTCATCCGCGTCGCACCGAGCGCCCAGGAGCGCGAAGGGTACCACGCGGATCACGACTGGGAAGGCGTCAGCGTGGACAGCAAGGCGAAAGCCGGGAACAGGTCGCAGGCGGCGGAGAGCGGCGAGGCGACGAACGCCGCCGAGAGTGACGACTAATACCGCGAGTCCACGGCGCGACGCGCGGGTCGCGATGTCCGGTGCCGGTTTGATCGGAGGCGGGACGACGGTCCTCCGAAACGAACGCGAGAGAACAGTCCCGGTGACGCGAACTCGGTCGCCTCGATGCGCCTTCTTCGCGGGTTTAACGGAACGATAATGAAGTCTATCGGCTCCCTCGCGGGAAGATAGAGTACCGTGTTAGACCGAACGAGACCGCCGAGGACGTCTCGGAAGCGGTCGATCGGAACCCCTAGCCACGAACGAGACCTACTGCACCGATGACCCGGACGTTCCATCGAGACGACGACGCACCGACGAGGAGTACCGCGAACGAAACGACCAGCGTGGAGACGCTTCTCATCGGGATCGACGCCGGCTGCCTGCCGGTCTTCGAGCGACTGTTCGAGGCCGATCGAATACCGACCATCGAGCGACTCTGCTCCGAGGGCGTCACCGCACCGCTCGAATCGCAGATTCCGCCGTGGACGCCCAGCGCCTGGCCGTCGATCTACACCGGCGTCAACCCCGGGAAACACGGCGCGATCGGTTTCGTCGGCTACGACGGCTACGACTGGCACGTGACGAGCAACGAGGACGTCCACGAACACCCGCTGTGGACGCTGCTGGACCGGCACGATCGTTCGAGCGTCGTGGTCAACGCACCCGTGACTCACCCGCCAGACGAGTTCGACGGCGCGGTGATCCCCGGCTTCCTCGGCCCCGAGGACCCGCTTTGCCACCCCGAAGGCCTTCTCGACGAGGTTCGCGACGCGATCGGCGACTACCGCGTCTACCCGAGATACACCCGCGACGACGACTCGCTGTCCGACGCCGAGAAACTCGCGGAGTATCGGCGCCTGATCCGGATGCGCGGCGAGGCGTTTCGCTACCTCGTCGGCGAGTTCGATCCCGACTTCGGGTTCGTCCAGTTCCAGAAGACGGACACCGTCTTCCACGAGTTCGACGGCGACGAAGGCGCGGTCGAACTGGTCTACGAGGAGACCGACGACCAGATCGCCGCGATCCTGGAGGCGTGCGATCCGGACCGCGTCTTCCTCGTGAGCGACCACGGAATGGGCCCGTACGAGGGGTACGAGTTCCGGATCAACGAGTTCCTCCGCGATGAGGGCTACCTCGAGACGACCATCGGCGGCAAGGGGATGCCGTCGTGGACGCCGATGCGCCGACGGCTCCGCGAGGGCGAGGAGTGCGACACCTGGGAGCCGGGAACGGTCGCCCGCGCGGCGTCCGTCGCCGCCCAGTTCGGCGTGACCGCGAGCCGAATCAGGACCGCCCTCGAACGAGTCGGCCTGGCCGACGTCGCGAGGGCGTACGCCCCCGGCGGCGTCTCGCGGACGGCGAACGAGCAGGTCGATTTCGAACGATCGAAGGCGTACGTCCGCGCCCGCACCGAACTCGGCGTTCGGATCAACCTCCAGGGCCGAGACCCCGACGGCGTCGTCCCGCCCGACGAGTACGAGCAACTGCGAGAGGAGCTGATCAGGGCGCTGCAGGGGGTCGAAACGCCCGACGGCGAGCCGTTCTTCGAGACGGTCGCGCCGAGAGAGCGGTATTTCCACGGCGATCGGAGCGATCACACCGTCGACATCGTCACGATCCCGAAGGACTTCGATCACGCCCTTACGGAGCAGGTCGGCCCAAGCGACGGCGACTACTTCGGGCCGGCCGAACCCTGGAATCACAAGCTCGACGGGGTCTTCGTCGCGACGGGCGAGGGGATCGACGAGGACGCCGCGATCGATCGGACCCACATCTTCGACGTCGCACCGACGATCATGGCCGCGATGGGCGTCCCCTACAGCGATCGCATGGACGGCAGCGTCGTCCCCGTCGTCGACTCCGTCGGATCGACGTCCTACCCGGCGTACGATCAGGACGGCGACGAACGACCCGAGGCGGGCGAGGGCGTGACCGAACGATTGGCCGATCTCGGCTACATGCAGTGAGCCGACGATCCGACGCACGACGGCGCGCAGCGAGTCGCCGGCCGGCGGTTCGTGCGGTGCAACCGTCGTTACTCGCTGTATAAATATGGGCCGCCGCTCGGAGCGGTCCCACACCGACAGCTCGATGGGATTTATCGCAGAAGTCCACCTCGTCCACGACGACCTTCCGCTGGTTCCGACGATGGAGCGCCATCCCGGGACGACGCTCACGTACGAGTACGGGACGCGGGGGAACGATCGGCGCCTGCAGTTCGTCTCGGCGTTCGGCGACGAGTTCGCACGCCTCGAGGACGCGATGGACGCCGATCCCACCGTCTCGGAACCGACCCGCATCGCCACGTTCGAACACCGGGCGATCTACCGATTCGCGGTCGAGACTGACCTCGAGATCGTTCCCGATCGGTGCGCGGCGGACGGCCTGT
Organism: Halosolutus gelatinilyticus; assembly: GCF_023028105.1. NCBI lineage: Archaea > Methanobacteriati > Methanobacteriota > Halobacteria > Halobacteriales > Natrialbaceae > Halosolutus > Halosolutus gelatinilyticus. The sequence continues at coordinate 2,906,423 of NZ_CP095491.1, read as the reverse complement.
TCGCCTTTTCGATCACGGGCGGACAGGGGAGGTGGACCGTCCGCGTGTACCTTCCGGATAGAGACGCGCTGACCGCGTTTCGATCGCGGTGTCGCGACCGCGGCGTCTCGTTTCGCATCGCGCAACTGTACGACTCCACGGTTTCCGACGACGAGACCTACTTCCTGACCGATCGACAGAGAGAGGTCCTCACGATGGCGTACGCGGCCGGCTACTACGACGTTCCTCGGACGATCACACAGGACGAACTCGCCGAACGGCTCGACATCTCCGATTCGGCGGTCTCCCAGCACCTTCGACGGGCCGTCTCGGAGCTGATCGCCGCGACGATCGAAAACGGCCACTCGCCGGACCACTACAGCTAATGCGCTCGGCAGGTTCGAACCCCGTCGCGGGCGGTTCGGCGCGAGAATGCGTTTCCCCGGCGGTACTCGCGGTTTCCGGCGGCACCGGTCGTCGATCGTCCATCCGGACCGCGTCGGTTGCTGCGGACGAAAACGTTGCAGGACGCGGATCCACCAGGAAACCGCCGGTTGCCGAACCGGACGGCGAACTTAAAAGCTTGCTATCCGAACCCCTAGTTACTGAACCCCTTCATTACTCAAAGAACAGTGACTATCAATGTCGGAACGAAGCGATTTGCGACGTTCGAATCGGGGGGATTCTTGTCATTCTGGGTCGACCGATCGCGGGGCCGGTCGATCCGCTCTCGACGAATCGATCGCCTCGTCTCGATCGAGACGGACGTTTCTCCAGGGACTCACGGTCGCCGGGGCGGCCGGAATCGGTTTGACAGGTACTACCAACGCGTCCGACCCGTACGACCGCTACTACGACGAGTACGGGTCCGTCGTCGACGTCGTCGACGCCGGCGCGGACGACACCGGTAGAGAGTCGATAACGCCCGTACTCGAGGATCTCCGGGCCGACGACACGCTGTTCGTGTTTCCCGAGGGGGAGTACTTCATGGACGAGCAGTTCCGGTTTACCGGGTTCGAAAACGTCGGATTCGTCGGCGAGAACGCGACCCTGGTGCCAGCCGACTACCACGCGTTCGACGGCCCGCAGTACCGGCTGTTCCGACTCGGCGTATCGTACCGGCCCGGCCGCCGACTCCGGTTCGAGGGATTCGACGTCGATCAGACGGCACCCGATACGGGAATCCGGACGATCGAGGCCTACGTCTCCGATCGACTCGAGGTGCGCGACGTCACCGTCCACGGCCAGCACGACAGCGGCACGTGGGGGCCGGGGCTGTTCAACGTCACCGACCCCGACGGCTGGGGTATCGTCGAACGGTTCCGGGCCCCAGACGGCGGCGAGTGGGCCGAGAACACGCCGAACGCCGATCGCTGGCGCGGCCCGATCGGGATCGAGGCCAACCAGAACCAGGGGACGCTCGAATTCAGACGCTGCTGGCTCGGCGCGTTTCCGAACAACGGTCTCTACGCGGCCGGCGGCGACGGGGAGATCGTCGTCAGCGGTGGGCTTTACAAGAACAGCAACGGGGCGAACATACGCGTGGGCGGGCATGGCAGCGAGATTCGGTGGCCGACCATCGAAATCGACGACACGCGGCCGAACGATCGATCCCAGCGCGGGATTCGAATCGAGAACGGGCGCAACATCGAAATATACGGGGCGGCGATCGATATCACCTCGCCGAAACCGACCAGCCACGCGGTCTCGGTGATGAACACCTGCGAGAGCGCCCGGATCGAGAACACGACGATTCGAATGCGCGGTTCGGACGTGAACCACGGCATCGTTCTCTCTCCCAAGTGCGGAAAGACGGCGATCGTCGACACGGAGATCACGCACGAGACCGCGGGCGGCTACCCCCTGTGGATCCGGGCGAGCGATCGAACCGAGCAGATCGTCGCCGAACACCTCACGGTCACGGGGCGAGCGGGCGACGGCGGCGGCTTCCGCGACGGAATCCGGTGCGAACGGAACAACTGCCGCTTCAGTCACGTCGACGTCACGCAGTACGGGCGCGACGGCGTAGACCGGAACGCCGTCGTCAACACGGCATCGGACGTGACGATCTACCGGAGCGAGCTCCGCGCCAGCCAGTACCCGTACGTCGACATCGGAACCGACGCGCTCGTCCGCGACTCGGACCTCGAATCGGCGGGAGGTCACTCGGCCGTCTGCCTCTACTCCTCCTCGCGGAATCCGTCGTTCAAGAAGAACCGCCTCGCCGACGGGATCCGCGATCTGGGCGCGAACGGCGTTACCACCTGGGATAACTCGTACTCGTAGTTTGACCACTGGCACCACAGTCGCATCCGATCCCCGCTGACCGTTCGATCGGTCCTCCCCGCCGCGGATCCGCGGCGGCTGTCGTTTAACAGCCGTATAATAACGCCCCGACGGCGGCACCGTCCGCGTACTGTGAGTTCGTCGGACGCTGAACGATCGTCGGCGCTGGGAGCTGCCGACCGCGGACTCGAACGCCCACGGGTACAATGAACAGGAGCATTGCGAGCGGCGTCGTCTCGGTCGTCAGTGCGAAGATAGTCGTCCTTGCGCTGACCACGCTCTCGACGCCGCTGCTCTACCGATTTCTCGGCGCATCGGAGTTCGGCCGGTACGCGTTCCTCTTGTCGGTGTTCGCCATCTACATGATCTTCGTCAGTTCCGGCATCACCGACGGCGTCCGCAAGTTCCTGGCGGAGGATCGTGGCGTCGCCAACTGGAGCGATCACGTCGTCGGCTTCTACTTCCGACTGGCGGTCCTCCTCGCGATCGCCGGCGCGCTCGTGCTGGTGCTTGCGACCTGGTCCGGGCTCGTCGCTCGCGCGTTCGGGGCCGACGTGACGATCTACTTCTACGTCTTGGCCGCGCTCGTGATCACGGCGCAGTTTCGCGACTACGCCAGGAAGACGCTGATGGGATTCGGTCTCGAGCGGTACTCGGAACCGCTGAAGATCCTCGACAAGGTCGGCTTCGTCGCGATCGCGATCCCGCTGGCGTCGCTCGGCGTTGGCGTGATGGGAGTGCTCGCGGGTCACCTCGTCGCGAGTCTGCTCGTCACCGTCGCCGGGCTGGCGCTCGTGCATCGCCGGGTGTCGCTGTCCTGCGTGTTCCGCCGACCGCCGGAGCGGTTCCCCCGACGGCAGATGCTCACGTTCAACTCGTTGAACATCGCGCTCGTGTTCCTGCTGATGTCGCTCTACCACATCGACATCGTGATGCTCCAGCGGTTCAGGGAGAGCGCGGCCGTGGGGAACTACAAGGCGGCGCTCACGCTGGCCGAGTTCCTCTGGTTCGTCCCGCTGGCGATCCAGACGGTGTTCGTCCACTCGACGTCGGAGCTGTGGTCCCAAAACCGCCGCCGGAAGATCTCCGAACTCGCGTCCAGGGCGACCCGCTTTACGTTCCTGCTGACGGCCGTCATGGCGGTCGGGCTCGGGGCGCTCGCGGACGCCGCCGTGCCGATCTACTTCGGCGAGGAGGCCATCCCGGCGATCGAACCGCTCCTGTTGTTGCTCCCCGGAGCGCTCGGATTCGCGCTCGCTCGACCGATCCTGGCAGTCTCGCAGGGTAACGGTACGCTCCGGTACCCGATCGCGGCGACCGGAAGCGCAGCGCTGATCAACGTCGTGCTCAACGCGGTGCTCATCCCCCGGTACGGAATGCACGGCGCCGCCGTCGCGACCAGCGTCGGTTACGGCACGATGTTCGTCTTCCACTGCTGGAGCGCCCGCCGCGTCGGGTTCGACCCGCTCGCGGACGCCCGTCTCGGTCGGGTCGCGCTGACGACCGTTCTCGCGGCCGTGCCGATCGTCGCCCTCTCGGCGGCCGTCGCGAACCCCTGGCTCGCGCTCGGCCTCGTCCCGCCGAGCGGGTTCGCGATCTTCCTCGTCTTCGCGCTGCTGACGGGCGCGCTGGATCCGGCCGAACCGTTCGAGGTCCTGGCCTCGTTCCCGGATCCGATCGGGACGAAGGCGGGGGCGATCCAGCAACGCGTCGAAGGTGTGGGGGCCGACGCGCCGGGACGGAACTGGTTACAGAGCCTGCTGGCTCTCGCGGGACTGTCCCTGCTCGTCTCCGGCCTCGCTCTCGGCATCCTGAGTCCCGACCTCCAGTATATCCCGCCCTGACGACCGGGTGGAACGAGGACGTCCGTCGGCGAAGCGATCGTCCTCGAATCGGCGCGCCGAATACGTGTCGTCTTCCCGGCGGATCTCTCTCCGGTATCCGCCCTATCGAATGGCGACGACGGTGTCGATGCGCTCGGCGATCGCGTCGTACTGTTCCGTCCCGACTCCCTTCCGGAAGTAGTCGGTGACACCGCGAGCGGCGGCGTCGCTGGCCACCGCTTCGCTTCCTTTCCCAGTGAAGAGGATGAAGGGGAGATCGGGATTCTCCTCGCGGACGGCCTGCAGAAACTCGAGGCCGTTCCGCCCGGGCATCTCGTAGTCCGAAACGACGCAGTCGAAGTCTCCGCCCACGATTTGCTCGAATCCCTCGCTGGCGCTACGGGCCGTCTTCACGGTGAACCGATCGTTCTTCCGTTCGAGAAACACCGCGGTCAAGGCGGCGAAGTTCGGGTCGTCATCGACGTGGAGAATGCGGACCGTTCTCCGCCCGGTACGAGGATCTGCCGTCGCGCCAGTCATTCGGGACACCTTGCTGCGGTGGCGAGCGGAGCGACGGCGATCTCGATCGGAGGGTGACACCCTCCCTGTTCGGCGAGCATGTGGCACGTACGCGGGCAACGGAGATAACCTCACTACCAAATATCACGGTAACACGATCGCGTTCTCGGCGTTCCGGCCGCATGGCTGTCGGACGATCGACGGCGGAACTCGCTCGAAGAATCGAAGACTGGCGGCGCGCCCGCCTCATCGCTACTGGACCTGCGTCTCGAGGTGTTCGCTCTCGGCCATGTCGAACACCATCGCGAACAGGAGCAGCGTGACGCCGCCGAGGACCAGCAGGACGCTCATCGAGCCGTCGACGATCGACCCCCCGATACCCGAGAGCGTCGCGGCCGCGGCGGCGGCCGCGCCGATCGCGCCGATCGCGGCCGTCGCGGCGCCGAGGATGTAAAACAGTGCGAGCGGGTGGAAGTCGAGCACGAGGTGTTTCGTCGTCAGCCGCCAGAGGAAGTTGCGCAGCAGCATCGACGAGACCTTCGGGACGTACTGCGAGTACGCGATGCTCGACTCCTCCTCGCCGTAGACGGCCGGCATCGCCACGTCGGCGACGCGCATTCCGCTGACGTTTAGCTTCACCAGTAGGTCGTTGCAGTAGCCGTAGTACTCGTAAAGGGCCTCGACCTCGATCGCTTCGAGCGCGTCGCAGGAGATCGCCGTGTACCCGTTTTGCGGATCCATCGTCTTCCAGTAGCCGGCGGCGACTTTCGTCAGGAACGTCAGCATCGCGTTGCCGACGAACCGGAACCGGGGCATCTCCGCCCGGTACTCCCGGAGCAGGAGCCGGTTCCCCTTCGCGTAGTCGGCCTCGCCCTCGACGATCGGATCGAGCAGCCGCGGCATCTGGGAGAGGTCCATCTGCCCGTCGGCGTCGACGGTCACCGTCGCGTCGACGGCGTCCGCGAGCGCCGCGAGGTAGCCGGTCTTGATCGCGCCGCCGGCGCCGCGGTTCTCGCGGTGTTGGATCGGGACGACCCGTCCGATCGGGTCGCGGACGCTCGCTCGGGACGCGAGGGCGGACGTCCCGCCGTCGGCTATGAGTCGTCCGGCGTCCTCGCGATCGTCCGTCGGCCGATCGCTCGCGTCTTCGCGAGCGGCCGCGAGGATCTCGTCCCACGTGCCGTCCGTCGACTGGTCATCGATCGCGTAGATCCGATCGACGTAGTCGGGCATCTCCCGGATCACGTCGCCGACGAACCCCTCCTCGTCGTAGGCGGGGATCACGACGCCGACAGTCGCACCGCGGTACATCAGTTCTCCTCCAGCAGGTCCGACGCGGTGACGACGTTCACGTCCTGCGCATCGATGTACGCGAGCAGGTCCTCGAACGCGCGCTCGGACAGGCCGCTGTCGCCGATGTGTTCGAAATGCAACACCGCGAGCTGCCCGTACGCGGCGGCGTGGTCGACGTACCGCTTGGTCGTCTCGCCGGCGGCGCCCGAGAAGAACCCCAGGTTGTGCGGGTCGGTGAGCGGGAGCCCGTTCGGGGCGCCGCCGTACCGGAACGCCTGCTCGTGGTACTCCCTGACGAGGTCGAGGGTATTCGATCCGAGTACGTTCCGTGGCGTGACGAAGTGGCGTGCGCCGTCGGCGAAGCCGCGGTTCTCGAGGTACGCTTTCGTCCGTCTGATCATTCCCTCCTGTTGCTCTGGGGAAAACTCGTGGATGAACTGCGACCCCGTTCGCGGGCGGGCCGCCAGGTCCCAGCCGGCGTCGTTCAGGTCGCCGAGTTTGTCGATCGTGAGCCGGCCACCCTCGCCGACGGCCTCGGGGATGACGGCCTCGACGCCCGCAAAGCCGTATTCCTGCATGTGCTCGAACGCGCGAGCGTGGTGACTCTCAAGCGTTCCGTCGAACAACAACAGCACCGCTCCCGTCTCGGGCCGATCGACGGCCCGGAGATCGTCGACCCGACAGTCGATCGAGCCGGTCGGATCGCCCCGACGGCGGGCGCTCAGTCGGATCTCTCGCACGTCGGAGAGGTCGGGCTGGGTCTCGATGTCGTCGGTGCCGAAGTCGACCCGGACCCACCGATCCGTCGGTCCGGTGAGCGTTCGACTCAGCGTGTGGACGTTGCGCGAGTTCGGCGCGAATAGTTCGAGTCTGAGGTGCAGCTGCTCGCGTCCGGTGTAGCTGACAGCCAGCGAGAGGTTCTTCTTGCGCAGGTCGATCCCGTCGGTGTACGTCTGGTAGACGCCCGCGTACTCCGACTCCTCGGGCGCGGTGAGCCGAGCGGACTGCGAGCCGGCGTACGGGTCGTCTGTCGTGGCTTCGAACTGTCCGGCGTCGATCATCGACACCCAGTCGTCCAGGGCCTCGAAGGAGTCGATCGCCTCGCCGGGAAGGCCCGGCACGTCGCCCCCGTCGCCGCCGTCGTTCCCGTCGCCGCCGTCGTTCCCGTCGTCCGAATCCGGCTGAGACGGCGTCGGATCGTCGTCCATACCGGACCACTCGCGAACGCTCGACAGGCACCCGGCGAGGCCGAGCGTTCCGGTCGCCGCTACCGCGGTCACGAACGATCGTCGGTTTCGGTTCGTCATCGATGGGGGCGACGAACCGTTCGCTCTTTCTTATACAGCTGTTAGACGCTCGTCGTCCCGCTCGGAGCGACAGGGTGAGCCGATCGATTCGCCTCGCTGCGGTCGGCGATGGCGCCCGAAAACCGTCGTTTACCCACTCGATAATAATCCCGTGCGAGCCGGTAGCACCGAGAAATGACTCGCGTCAGCGTCGTTATCCCGACGTACAACAGAGCGGCAACGCTTTCTCGCGCGATCGACAGCGCGCTCGACCAGACGATCGACGACCTCGAGGTGATCGTCGTCGACGACGGCTCGACCGACGACACACCGTCGGTGCTGTCGGAGTACGACGATCCGCGGGTTCGGCCCGTCGTCCACGCGACCAACCGGGGTGCGAACGTCGCCCGAAACACGGGAATCGAACGCGCCCGCGGGGAGTACGTCGCCTTCCTCGACTCGGACGACGAGTGGCACCCGGAGAAACTCGAGCGGCAACTTGCGGTCCTCGAGAATCGATCGGACGAGTGGGTCGGCGTCTACTGCGACACGGCGTACGACCTCTCGGGGACGACCGGTGCGATCCGGGGAACCGCCGCCACCCTGCTCGCCCGCGGAGACGACACGCCCACGCGGGAAGGCGACGAGGAACTGATCGGCGAGATCCTCGCGGACAACGTTCAGCCGGGCGCCGGGTCGACGCTGCTCGTCCGGACGAGCGTCGCGGCGGAGGCCGGCGGCTTCGACGAGACGCTCGATCGGTTCCAGGATCCGGAATTCTGTCTGCGCGTGCTCGAACACGGCAAGCTCGCCTACGTCGACGAGGCGCTCGTCAGCCGCGAGGAGACCGGACATCCGCCGGCGGCCGTGATCGAAAGCGCGAGCCGCCAGTACCTCTCGGCGTACGAGGACGAGGTCGAACGCTTCGAGGCGATGGGGTACGAGATTCGATCGGCACACGAACTCCTCCTCGCGAAGCGGTACGCCGCCGAGGGTCGACTCCTCCGGGGCGCGTGGCACCTCCGGAAGGCGTCCGTGTCGCCGCGGCACGTCCCCGGCCTCTGCTGGACCACCGGGACGGGCATTCGCCGTCGCCCGCTGCCGATCGTCGCGACGATCGGCGTTCTCGCCGTCTCAGTACTCCTCGGCCGATCCGCGCTCGGGCGATCGTGATCGGGCGCGTCGGGACGGGCGTGGGGAGACGTGGCTCGCGACGTATTCACATCTGAAACGGTCCTGAAACGGTCTTGACGGATCGATAACTAACACCGGCGCTCCGGCAGGGACGACCGTGAACGTCCGAGAACTCTACCGCACGGCCAAGGGACTGCAGGGACTCGCGTCGACCGAGTTCGAGTCCGACGGCGCCCGATCGCTCCGCCGCCGCCTCTGGCTGTGGCGGCGCGGGTTCGTCAGCCCGTCCGACGCCGTCTACGACCTCACGGAGTCGACGTACGAGGACTACCTGACCGACTACCAGCGGTACGTCGGAACGCGGGGGATCAACGGAACGTGGTCGGTCGCCCTGTCGAACAAACTCCTCTTTCACCGCGTGATGGGGCCGTTCGACGACTACCGCATGGCGGTGTACGGCATGCTCCGCGACGGGGCCATCCACCCGGTCGACGGCCCGTCGACGGCGCCGGAGTCGCCGACGGCGGGTCGCGAACTGACCGACGGGGGTCGCGCCGTCCCCGCGTCGAACGGTGCCGATTCCGAGACGGTCGCCGGATCGGCCGACGGCGATCGCGGACCGTCCGCCGCGTCAGCGACTCGTAACGCGGCCCAGCGGGTCGTCGAACGTCTCGACGACGAAGGAGCGCTGGTCCTCAAGTGGGTCCGCGGCGGCGGCGGAAACAACGTTCTCCTGTGCGAACGGACCGACGACGGGTTCCTGGTCAACGGCGACCGCTACCCGGAGACCGCGTTCAGATCGCTGGTCGCGGACCTCGACGAGTACCTCGTCTGCGAGTTCGTCGAACAGGGCTCGTTTTCGGCGGGGTTCTACCCGACCACGCCGAACACGCTTCGCGTGATCACGATGTACGACGACGAAGCGGGCGAACCGTTCGTCGCGGCGGCGATTCACCGGATGGGAACCGCCGAGTCCGAACCGCTGGATAACTTCACGCAGGGCGGCCTCTCCGCGGCGATCGATCGCGAGACGGGTGCACTCAGCGCCGGCGCCCGACCGCCCGTCGACGGTGAGGTCGAGTGGCACTCGGCGCATCCGGACACCGGCACGCAGATCGAGGGGGAACGAGTTCCGGGCTGGAGCCGGATTCGGGACCGACTGCTCGAGATCGCGGACGTGTGCTCGTTCGTTCCCTACGTCGGCTGGGACGTCATCGTTACCGGCGAGGATGGCGAGTTCACGATCATCGAGGCGAACAGCTATCCCGGCATGAAGTCCGTCCAGGTTCACGGGCCGCTGTTGGCGGACGATCGCGTGCGGCGGTTCTACGAGCGACGCGGCGTCTGCTAACCTGTGTAACGGGTCCCGTTCACCGCCGAGACCGGCCCTCACCACCGCATCCGACCTGTACTCGCTGCAACCGTTGTCGAACCGAAACCGTCCGTTCGGATCGAAGTGTCTGTCGAACGCACTGTTTCGAAGACGGATCGGTCGACCGTCGTGTCGGTACGACGATCGTTTCGAAACGGGATCGATAGGCCACCGTACCGGCCTCTCGATCGTTTCGGAAGCGAAAGGGCGTTCGTTCTGCCATTACAGTCAAGATAGTAAAGCAGGCGGTCTTCCAACGCGGCGATCACATGGAGCGAGAGTTGCTCTCACGACGATCTGTACTGACCGCCGCAACCGGCTGTGCGCTCGCGAGCGCAGGCGTTGCGATGGCCGACGACCAGTCTGGCGACGAGACGGATGGCAAATCGGCCGACACCGGAGACGTCGTTCGCGACTCGTTCACGATCAGGACCGGTACGGACGAAGAGACGACGGTATACGTGGCCGAGGCGCCGACAGACGGCCCGACGGCGGTCGTGGTCGGCGGCGTGCACGGCAACGAAGTCGCGGGCTACACCGCGGCCGACCAGATCGCCAACTGGACGATCAAGGCCGGGACCCTGGTCACGATCCCCGAGGCGAACGCCGTCGCGATCGAGCGCCGAACCCGGACCGACGACGACGGCGTCGATCTCAACCGGCAGTTCACCGAAGGAAGCGAGCCCGAGACGGAACTCGCACGCGCCATCTGGAACGTCGTCGCCGACTACGATCCCGACGTCCTCATCGACCTCCACGAGTCGACGGGGATCTACGCGGGCGATCCGGTCGACGGCGTCGGACAGGCGATCTTCCACTCCGACGGCGACGCGGCCGCCGACGCAGCGAACGCCGCCGAATACGTCACCCGCAACTACGTGGACGATCCCGACCTGGCGTTCCAGACCGGCCCGTTCTCCCATCCCGACACCGACCCGATGGGACTGCTCGTCCACAAGGCCGCCCGCGATCTCGGTGCGGACGCGTTTCTCGCGGAGACCCTTTCCACCGACATCGACCTCGAAACCCGCGTGCAGTGGCACTCGGCGATCGTCGAGCGTCTCCTCAAGGACGACCTCATGCTCGACGACCAGGATAACGGCCACGTCCCCGACGAACCCGTCGACGAGGAGCCGGAGAACGAAAAACCGGACGAATCCGCGGACGATGGCCCGGACGGCGACGAGCCCACCGAGGGCGGCGATGGAGACGCCGGCGACGCGCCGAACCGCGAACCGCCGGTCGCGAAGCTCAAAACGGTCCCGGAAGGCGCCGACGAGCGCGCGCTCGAACGGGGACAGACCGTCACGCTCGACGCCTCGTGCTCGTGCGCTCCCGACGGCGAGATCGTCGCTTACGAGTGGGACGTCGACGGTGACGGCTCGTTCGACGAGACCGGAAAGACGATCGAGGTGACGATCGGCGCGTCCGGCGACCACACGGTCGTGCTGCGCGTCACCGACGATGCGGAGCTGACGGATACCGCGGAGATCACGCTCTCGACCCGCTGACGAGGCGGCTCTTCTATCGAGTTTCCGGGTCCCGATCGCGTCGACGGAGCGCCGAACTTGCGGTCCGGCTTCGGAGCGCGCTCGGATTACGCCGTCGCGTAAAACGGGCGTTCGAAACGCTCGATGAGTACACTGATACGATAGTGACGTTCACCTGTTCGTGAGATGCCCGAAAAAGAGAGGTCGCCCTGGACGTCGCGTCGCGACGTGTTGTCGGCAGTTGCTGGAACCGGCGCCGCCGCGTTCGGGGCGATCGCGCCGAAACGCGCGACCGCCGCGACCGCTAGCGACTCGATCGACGTCCGTCCGCTCGGCACCTTCGAATCGACGCTCGACAACTGGCGAGCCGACGGCGACGCCGCGTTGTCGAGGGTCGCCCGAGACGACCGTCCGGTGGCCGTCACCGAAGGCGAGTACGCCCTCCAGGTCGCCGTCGACGGCGATCCGTCGCCGACGATTTCGCGGCCGGTCATCGACCTCGATCTCGACCTGTCGACCCACCCGTACTTCGTCGCCGACGTCGTCCCGGGCCCGATCGACGGGAGCGACGCCCCCGTCGCCTTCCGATTCCGACTCCATCGTCCGACGGACATACTCGAGGACTGGTCGGCGCAGGAACCGATCGTCGAGTCCGACCCGATAACGGTTCCGCAGGCCACGCCGGGGCGCATCTACTGGGACACGAGCGACCTCGAAACCGACCTCCTCGGCGCGGTTTCCCGCCTCGAGATCGGCTGGTACCCGGCCGATCGCGATCCGGACGCGGATGCTGGCGGCGATGCCGGTTCGTCGGCCGAACCGTTCGCGTACCGCGGCGGCGTCGTCTTCGACGCCGTCCGCGCGACCGCCTCGATCGATCCCGTGGGGAGCGCCCGCCTCGCGGCGACGATGCGGGACCTCCAGTTCGACCACGGTGCGTACGTCCGGACCGAGGTGGCCGAGGAGTTCGACGGCGGAGAGGCGGGCGCGTTCGTCTTCGCCGACGGCGCGACCGAGCCGTACCGGTTCGAGACCCTCGCCGCGGACCGATTCCTGCTTACGGTTGCGGACGCCGAGATCGAGTTCGGCGGCGGGTGGTCCTGATGGTCGAGCGCGCGACGTCGGCGACGACTGTCACGCTGCTTCCGGGCCACAGCGAGAACAGCGCGGCGGGCGGCGACGCCCTGGACAGCGCGATGCCCGACTACGGCGGCAAGTGCCTCGACGCGTGGTTCGTCGCCGACGCTGTAACCGACCTCCCCGACGACTTGGAGACGATCCGGGAGATTCGAAAGCACCTCCCGGAGTACGACGAAGGGCTTCGACAGTACCGCCTCGCGAACCGGATCGAACTTTCTTTCGCCACGCCCGACGGTCGGAACGTCGTAGACTCGAGCATCACCCTCGGAACGAACGCGAACGAGAAGCCATCGTACGTCGGCGTCGAGGGGGAAGACGGGGAGGAGAACGTCGTCACGGACATCATCGAGCGCGACGACCTCGACTGGTTCGGCGGCGAGACCAAGCTCCGAGCCGACGTGGAGAACAAGCGGTTCGAGAGCGATGCCGTGCGCGAGAAGGTCGAGGGCGTCGAGGGCGTGCGTGCCGCTGTCCTCTTCGGCGGGAGCGACACGTACATCGAGATCATGCGCGAGAAGTTCTACGAACTCGGCCCCGTAGAGTTTCTGGAGGTGACGGGGATGGACGCGGAAGCGGTGCCCGCATTCATCGTCCAGCCGCCGACGATGTACACGTTCCTCGAGCTCGCGGCGATGGCCGACGGGACGACCCTCGCCCGCGTCTGGGACGCGAGCCCGTACCCCAAACACTATCTCTACGTCGACGAACGAAAGCGCGACGAGACCGCGTTCGAGGAGGGCAGCAGGCTCTCGGGCGGCGAGTGGCGGGCGAACGAGAACGCAAACGAGCGGTTCGGTCAGTGGGTGCTGGAGGAGCAGGATCTCCGATCGCCGTTCTCCCCGCACACGAGGTCGGGATACGAACGGTACGTCGACCACGCCACCTCGGTCGGGCCCTTCCCGGCGATGACCTACGGTGAGGATGGCGACGAACTGACGGCGTCGGCGGTGGCGTCTCACCTTCCGCCGCTGTTCCCGTGGTAGACCGCCGTTCGCTCCGCCGGTTCTCACCGGGACGTCCGTCGAAGGAGATCGGTTCGAACGACCGCGTCGAACGGGTTCGACGCGGGACGTCCTCAACCACGTACCGACCGCGTAGCGCCGATATCGGCCCGAGCGGGAGCGATCTCGCGAGAACGCTATCGCGACCGCCAAGCGCTTATAGGGCCACGGCGATATTTGGAGGCAATGGGATCCCCTGGACCGACGTCGGACGTCACGAACGATGATCTCCGGGGGGTCTTCGGCCGATCGGACCGGCCGTCGACGCCGCTCTCTACCGCGGAAGTCGCCGAGGCGCTGGAGTGCCCTCGCCGAACCGCGCGCCGTTGTCTGGAGGACCTCGCCGAACGGGGAGAGATCCAAACCAAACTGATAGACGATTCGAGCCGGGTGTGGTGGAAGCCCGACGGGCACCTATCGGATACCCCGCGGCCGAACGAATCGCAGACCAACGTCATCCGCGACGCGACCGAGCGCCGCGAGTACGAGCAGCAACTGGAGAAACGGGTTGAGCGACTCGAACGGGAGCTCGACGACGTCTTCGATCGGGTCGACGACGGGTTCTATGCCCTGGACGACGAGTTCCAGTTCGAGTACGTAAACGAGCGTGCCGAGGCGCACTTCGGCGAGTCGGCACAGAAGCTACTCGGGCGGAAACCCTGGGAGGTGTTCGATGTCGACGAATCCGATCCGATTTTCGAACCGTTCGAGACGGCGTTGGCCGCCCAGGAACCGGCGAGTTTCGAGCGGTACTCGAACCCGCTGGGGATCTGGGCGAAAGTTCGAATCTATCCGTCGGAGTCCGGCCTCTCCGTGTACTTCCGGGATATAACCGACCGGAAGAAGCGCGAACGGGAACTCGAACGGGCGCACGACCTCCTCGAAAAGACGGAACGCGTTGCGGACGTCGGCGGCTGGGAGATCGACCCGGACACGCTCGAGGTGTTCTGGACCGCGAACCTCTTCGAGATCCTGGAGGCGCCCTACGACGAGGAACCGTCGCTGGACGACGCCCTCGACGTCTACCACGAGGACGACCGACCGGTCGTCGAGAGCGCCATCGAAGACGCGCTCGCCTCCGGCACCGCCTTCGACGTAGAGGTTCGGTGCAGGACGGCCGACGACGACGTTCGCTGGCTCCGCGTCAAGGGCGATCCCGACGTCGCGGATGGAGACGTCGTCTCGCTCCGCGGAGCGATCCAAGACGTAACCGAGCGGAAAAAGCGCGAGCGAGAGCTCCACCGCATCCGGGATCGAATGGAGTTCGCCCTCAACGCCACCGACGCGGTCGTCTGGGACTGGAACGTCGAGGACGACGAGGCTTCGTTCTATCCCTCGGCGAAGTCGCTATACGGGACCGAGATCGGAACGCTGGAAGATTTCGTCGAGGAGATCCACCCGGAGGACAGACAGATGGTGCGACGAGGTATCGAGAACTCCCTCGAAACCGGCGAGCCGAAGTACGAAGAGATTCGCTTCGTTCGAGGCGAGGAGGTGCGGTGGATCGAAGCCCCCGGCTACCCCGTTCGGGATGACGACGGTCCGACGCGGATGGTCGGCGTGGTTCGCGACATCACCGAACGGAAGACGTACGAGCACAAGCTCAAGGAGTCGAACGAGCGCCTCGAACAGTTCGCGTACGCGGCCTCTCACGACCTCCAGGAGCCGTTGCGCATGGTGTCGAGTTACCTCCGGATCATCGAGGACCGATACGCCGACGAGCTCGACGAGGCCGGCGAGGAGTTCATCGAGTTCGCCGCCGACGGCGCCGATCGGATGCGCGAGATGATCGACGGCCTCCTCGAGTACTCCCGCATCGAAACGCGGGGCGACCCGTTCGAACGCGTGGACCTAAACGCCGTCCTCGAAGCCGTGCTGGCCGACCTCCAGTTCCGGATCGAGGAACACGACGCCGAGATTACGACCGAGGACCTTCCGGATGTCAGGGGTGACGCCAGTCAGCTCCGCCAGCTGTTTCAGAACCTGCTCGAGAACGCGATCGAGTACAGCGGCGACGAGCCCCCGCGCGTACGCGTTTCGGCGACGCGGACCGACGGCGAGCGGGTCCTGTCGATCAGCGACGAGGGGATCGGCATCGATCCCGAGGACCAGGATCGCATTTTCGAGGTGTTCCAGCGGCTCCACACGCAGGACGAACACGCCGGCACGGGCATCGGACTCGCGCTCTGTAAGCGAATCGCCGAGCGCCACGGCGGCGAGATTCAGGTCGATTCGGAGCTGGGTGAGGGAGCGACGTTTTCGGTGTCGCTCCCGACACCGGACGCTACCGAATAGTTCGAACGTACCGTTCCGCTGTACATCCTCCGTATCCAGCACGCGGCGTTTGACGGCTATCGAGCACGATATGCGACTTCCTGCTCGACCGGTGCGGATCGCTACTGCCAGTCCGACCCGTGGCGGATTCGACGGGGTTACGCCCCCGGAGCGCCCGAGAAGGATCGATCGCGAGATCGGGAAATCAGTGGCCGCTCGTGCGCAGTTCCCAGAGATCGTCGAGGCCGATCACCTCGACGTCGGCGCCGTCGATGTATTTGAGCAGCGCCTCGTAGTCGCCTTCCGGCATCGTGTTGTTCGCGTCGAACGCGTGGAAGTTCAACACCGTACACTGGTTGTGTGCCGCCGCGAGGTCGACGCAGCGTTTCGCGATGTCGAGGTCGTGGCCGATCGTCCGCGGGAGCACCAGCGGATCGAAGCCGTGGACGTTCGTCGTGTTGACGTTGCCGGCCTGGTTGAAGCCGCCGCAGTAGTGGTACGTCGTCTTGTGCTTGAGGCTCGTCTTGTTGAAGCTATTGTGCGGGTAGACGATGTAGCTCGCCCCCTCGAAGTCGTTGTCGATGAACCACTGTTTGTCCTGGCGAAGTCGCTTCTCGATGGCCGACTCGTCGTACTCGTGAATCGGGTCGTGGGTCCCGTGGACGACGATCTGGTCGCCCGCGTCCTGTCGCTCGAGCAGTTCCGAGACCGTCATGATTCCGTCTCGACCCTGTTCCGTCCACCGGGGAACCGGCGCCTGAACCGATCGGAAGCCGTACTCGTCGTGGAGCGGCGCGGCCGTCTCGTAGTAGTCGCGGAATCCGTCGTCCCAGCTCAGGACGACGTACCCGTTGTCCGGGCGCTTGTGCGTCCGCAGGTCGTCGATCCACACCTCCGCCTCCGGCATGGAGTGGAGGATCTGGATCTCGAGGAAGTCGAGGTGGTCCATCGCGGGTTCGTACTCGCTCTGCTCGAAGACGCCCGGACTCGATCGGAACCAGCCGACGTCGGGCGCGCGGTACGTGATCTCCCGAAGCGAGTGAATGCGTTCGCTCCCGAACTGGTCGACGATTCGCAGGTTGATCGTCAGGTTCCGCGGCGTCGTCGTTCGGACCGCGAACGACAGGTCGGTCCCCGTGAGGTCCTCGCCCTCGACGCTCCGCCGGACGATCGCCTTCTCGCCCTCCGCCGCCGTCAGTTTGAGGCTCTGCTCGCCATCAAAGACGACGTTCTGGTCTCCCTCAGCGGTCCCCTGTACGGCCTCCCAAGCGTCGAGATCCGCGAAGTCGTCGAATGACTCGCCGGGCTGTCGGAACCGTTCCCGGCTATTGTACTCGGTTTCGAGCGGCGGAACGCCGTCGGCGAGCGCCGGGTCGTCGTTCCCGCCGCCCTCGTCGTCCGAACCGGTCGACGGTTCGTCAGTGGATTCGTTGTCGGGGCTGTCCGACGACGACCGGAGCCGATCGGCACAACCCGCGGTGGCGGCGATGCCGGCCGCGCCGGACAGTGCGAGAATCCGTCGTCGGGTCGTTCGATGCTGTGGCATTGGCGGCCGAAGCTACCGACAGCGACCCCATTATTATGGGTCCGATAGGCTCGGAACGGCGCGACTCCGCGGGTCGAGAGAACCGCCGTCTGCGGCCCCGTTCGGGGCTTAACGATCCTATAGTAATGGTGGCGACCTTCGGATGGGTAGTCCAGTGAAGCGTACGCGAGCGAGACGGCGGTTCGACGCGGTGCGATCGGACGCGTCCGCTGCGTTACGGAGGTGATCGGTTACGATGCACAGGGAACTCTTCGGCGTATTCGGCGACAGCGAGACGTTCGAGCGGTTCAGATCCAGCGACGAGTTCGACGCGGTACTCGACGGACCGACCGCGACGGTCGGCATCAGGGACAGCGATCTCGGAACGCCCGGCTGGAGCGCTCGGTACACCGGCGACGACGGCTACTGCGTCGTCTGGGGCGAAGCGTACGCCCCAGGCGACGTATCGAACGTCGCCCGCTGGCTCTTCGACCGATACGAGACCGAGGGGCTCGACGCGCTATCGGCGCTCAACGGTTCGTACCTGATCGTGCTCGATCGCGAGACGAGCGACGGCGCCGTCGTCGTCACGGACCCGGTCCGATCCCGGGAGTGTTACTACACCGACGACTCCGGGCCCCGCGTCTTCGGGACCGATCCCGCCGCGGTCGGCAAGACGATCGCGGAACCGACGCTCCATCGGGACGGGATCCTCGAGTTTCTGCACCTGGGCGTCACACTCGGCGAGAAGACGACCGTCGAAGAACTCCGTCGACTCCCGATCGACAGTCGGCTCGCGCGAGCGTCGATCGATCGGCTCGATCGGTTCCGCTACCGTCCCGAGGAGTTCGACTACGTGGCCGAACTCGCCGATCGGCTCGAACGGGCCCTCCGCAAGCGGGCGTCGTTGCCCGGGCGAAAGGGCGTCCTCCTTTCGGCGGGGTACGATTCGCGAATCATCCTCTCGCAGCTCGATGTCGAACGAGGGTACACCGTGGGCGCGCCGACGGCGCAGGAAGTGCGCGGCGCGAAGCGCCTGGCCGCCCAGTACGGTGCGGGCCACACGGCCTTTCCGCCGGACGAACGGTATCTCCTGCCCGACGAATCGAAGGTCCGCTACTCCCACGGAATCAAGGAGTCGCTGCACATCCACCACGCCGGATACACGGCGTCGATGAACGTCGACGTGATGTATCACGGACTCCTCTGTGACACCTTCTTCCGGGGTCACTTCACCGCACAGGACACCGTCGACGTCGCGGGCAAACGGGTTCCGCTCGGCCGCCTGGATCCCGACCCGGATCCGATCGAGACGCTCCTCGATAAGTTCGGCTACAGCCGCGAGGCGAGTCTCGAACTCGCCGATCGACTCCCGTACGACGTCGATCCGGAAGCGTTCGTCAGGGACGCGATCGCCGACGAGTTCGAATCCAGGCGGTGGCGGGCGGACCGCGTACAGAACGCACTCACGTGTTGTGGCATCGCCAACCAGCCGTCGGTCCCCTTCCACAACCACCTCGCCGATCACTTTCTGACGTCATTTCTGGCGACGGACCGCGAGTTGATCGACTGGCACCTTCGAACGCCGCCCGAACACCGAACGACCGACACCTTCCTCCGGGCGTGCGAGTCGATCGACGGCGATATTCTGCGATACCGGCCGCCCGATCGACCGCACGACACCGTGCTGCTCAACGAAATCGAAGGGTTCGTTCGGCGGAAAACTCCCTTCCTTTCGTCGTTCGAGCCGCCGTGGCCGAACCGCGAGACGCTCTTCGATCGACACGACTTCGATCGGCGCCTGCTGGCTGACGCCGAGCACGTCCACGACCTGCCGGCCAGGCACAAGCTCCGGCTCATCGACCTCCAGCGGTGGGCGGGTCGCTGTTTGCAGACGCGGGAACGATCGCTCCCCTGGTTGCAGCCGCCGCAACTTCCGAAAGCGTGATCCGACGGGCTCTATCCAGATTGTGATGTTTTTCGGCACCTCAAATTTCGGTCCCTGACCGCTCTAACGACCGTTTATATCGTTCGTAGTACGGTAAACCGAGAGAATACTTATATACCAAGGAATTTTAGCGTGGAATATGCGTCTGACGCCGTCCTGGTTCAGTTCGTCCTCGGACGTTTCCGAGGGGGAACGTCCCGAAGACGCCGACACTACGTCGGGGATTACGATCTATTATCCCTCGCGGAACGGTCTCTCGACGGCCGATACCGAGGACGGCGGTGACGCGGAGCAGTACGTCCCGGACTCGAATGCCGCGCTTCTGGTCGATCTAGACGAGATGTCGACGCCCGCGACCGTCGACGAGATCACCGACCAGTTGATCGAACCCGCTCACCCGCCGATCGACACGTGGGCCGACGTTCACGAGCGGTTGTACCGGGACCGACTCCCGGCGCTCGAGGCGGCGGGTGAGATCGAGTTCGACCAAACGCAGGGACTCGTCGAACGGGCGCGGCCCCGATCGGGCGGACGCAGATCTGGCATCTCTCCGACCGTCCTCGGCGTGCTCGCGGCCGGCTTCCTGATTCTGCTTCTCGCGATCGTTTCGGCGTCGGTTCTGACCGCGCTGACTGTCACGCTCGTCACTACGGTCGCCGTCTGGTTCGTCCCGTGTACGTAGAATACAGCTAGTCGTTGTGGCTGCCCATCAGTTGATGTTCCAGCTGATGGTCAGTACCGTAAAGAGGAACAGGATCAGCGCGCTCAGGCCGATACCCGAAACGAGGGAAACGAACGGGAGCTCCATCACTGCGCCGATCAACACCGCGTAGCCGACGACCGTCGCACCGATGTAGTAATCGCCCCAGGCTCCGTCGTCTGCGCTCGTTTCGTCCGCCGAGTCGGCCTCCGGTTCCAATTCGAGGTATTTGTCGATCTGATCGGCGAGCGGCTTCCGCTCGACGATGCCGCGATCCTGCTGATAGTCGATCACGCCCGCCTCGTCGAGCTTCGAGAGGTGGGACTGGTACAGCGGGATGTAGACGCGCTGGCGTTGTTTCGACGTGAGCTCTTCAACGGTCGTATCGTGTTCCCACGCCGCGACCTGCTCTGCGACGTCGCGCATGCGTACAGGCCCGTCCGTTCCGCGAAGATACTGGAGGACCATCCGACGCCGTTCATTTTGCAAGAGATGGAAGATTTCGTCTTTCGAAACGTCGGGCTCCTCGGAAGAACGGACGGGTTCGTCGTCCATACCATGCTCGCAATGTTCCTCAGAGCTGATATGTATCGCTTTCATCGCCTCAGTCTTCTCTATCCATAGGCCAGTAATAAAGTGTTGAAACCGTGCATTTCTGATCGATTTATTTTAGCCGAATTTACCGGCACCGTGAACGTTTTTGTTACTTTTAAAACAGCAGTATAGGGCGTGAAAATCCATATATCGGGATGTTCAGAAATACTTGATCAAATTTATTTCCCCGATTCAGGGGGGAATCCATGTCGACGTTTCGCGTTCGTTCCGCTCGGTGCAATCGTTCAGAACTTCCGAAAGCGTCTTAAGCAGAATCGGTATCGAAATTGTGATAATTTGGCGGCGGACGGACACCGAACGACCCCCGTCAGACGGGGCTTACTCGGGCGATAATAAACCGCTGTCAGCCACGAGTGCGTACAAATGAGCGATTCCAACTGGTGGTTTCTCGATCAGGCGATCGTCATCGCGGTCACGGGCGCCATCACGCTTGGCGTGTTTACCGGTATCGGAGGGGTCGGACGGATCCTGCTGGTACTCCCGCTCGTCCTCTTTTTCCCCGGGTACGCGCTCGTCTCGGCCCTCTTCCCGGACGAACCGAACGACGATTACCAGTCCTTCGACGAAGAGAAAACCGGGCTCGGAAACCCCCTGCTGGTGAGCGGCGGTCCACCGCTGATCGAGCGACTCGTCCTGTCAGTCGTCTTCAGTCTTACCCTCGTTCCGGCGATCACCCTTTTCGCGACCGTGACCCCCAGGGGTATAGCGGTCGAAACGGTGCTCCCCGGACTTGCGATTCTCACGATCGCGCTCGCGCTCGTCGCGATCGGTTCTCGCCATCGGTGTCCGCCAGCCCGCCGATTCGCGCCGACGCTTTCATCAGTGTCACCGTTTTTCACCCGGAGCCGAGCGACGGCATACGATCGGACGAATCGGCGGCCGTACAACGCGGCGATCGCGATCGGGTTGGTTCTGCTGGCCGTGAGCGGCGGCTTCGCAGTCGCCAACCCGCCACAGCACGACGGATTCACCGAGTTCTCGATAAACACGGAGGAGGTCACCGGGGATGTCGAGACGATCTACAACTCGACGTACAGCGCCGGTGAGACGCAAGAACTGGAGGCGACGATCACGAACCGGGAACACAAGGAGCGGACGTACACGACCGTGGTCTTGCTCGAACGGGTGAGCTACGAGGGGGATAACGTGACCGTTCACGAGGCGAACGAACTGGACCGGCAGTCGGCGACCGTGCCCGACGGCGAGACGCACCGGCAGACGCTCGAAATCACGCCGACGATGGAGGGCGAGGACCTCCGGCTGACCCTGCTCCTCTACGAGGACGAACCGCCGGCCGAACCCAGCACCGAAAACGCGTACCGCGCCGTTCACCTCCCGATCGTGGTCGAGTAGCTGCGGCCGTGAGAGAACCTCGCGTTCGCGCATCTCCTGCGCTCGCCGCGTACGAACGTGGTGCTGTGACGGCCCACTACGGCCGTCGAGGCGGACGCTGTCGTCCTCGGTCCGCAACCTCCCCACGTCGTCGATGACTCGTTTTCTCTGACTTGGGGTCGCCACCGGTGACTGCACTCGATCGACTGTCCGTCGTTCCGTTACTCGCTCTCGCGGCGCTCGCCACCGTTGATGGGGCGATCACGGTCCGACGGGGCGTCCGTCGCCGCATCTCGTTCGCATCTCGTCGATGACCCGTTCGAGACGGCGATCGTCGCCCGCGGGTCGTTCGCTGGCAGGTCGCGACGACCGCCGGCGAGCCATCCCGCGCGAGTCCGAGAGTGACGATCGATTCGTCAGATCAAAAGCCGTCGAGGATCTCCGCTGAGACGCTTTTCGAAATCACACGATGGAGCAAGGGATCCCCGGCCGGAACCTGCCTCAGACGCCGCACAGTTGCTTCGAACGGGACGCGAGCGCGTGGCGACGTGGGGCACCTGTCCTTCCCTGACCGGGCGATCGAAACGCCTTCTATCCGACTCGACGATCGGCCGTCGACGACGGCTCGCGGGAGTCGGTTCCGACGCGATCGCTACCGACGATCCGCGGTGCTCGCGTCGGTAGCGCCCGGAGAAAGAGCATCCGACGTTAGCCGGACGCCGGCGACGGCGTGCACATCGTCACGTCGCCGTTCGTGTAGACTGTCGCCTGCCCCGGCCGGCACAGCCGCTCTCGCGAGATCTGTTCGATCCGGCCGTACCCATTCTCGTCGTCGAAGTAGATCGCGTCGGACGACTGGGTCGTCCGGTAGACCGTATAATTGTGCGTGGCACTCCCGTTTTCCGGTACTGTCGCCGTCGTCGTCGACGGATACGCGCCCGTTCGATCGAGCAGCGTCTGGTACGGGTGATCGGTGTACAGTCGCTGATCGGGACGGATCTCGCTGCCGTCCGGCGAGCCGGTCAACTCGGCGATCGATCGGGCCGCCGCGAGTTCCGACTCGTCGTAGGCCAGCCGTTCGTGCTGATCGTCGAAGACGGGGTTGTCGATGTTGCTCTCGGCGGCGAGCACCATCGCTCCCGGATACACCAGCACGAACAACAGCAGCACGGAGACGACGAGCTTCGGCGTGAGCGTTCCGCTGAGCGTTCGCAGTCCGATCGCGCCGAGGATCGCCATCGGCGCGTAGAGGAACGCGAACCAGCGCGTCGGGATGAACGTGTGGATCCCGAACATCGGGAAGCCCATGACGAACACCAGCATGAACGCCGCGGCCAGCATGAGCGTGAACACCGACTGCTCGGCGCGTCGACGGTGGACGATGTACAGGCAACCCACGAACGTGGCGCCGAGCAATAACAGAAACCCGAGGTTGTCCACGTAGGGAACGAGCTGTTCGAGCAGTGTGGGCGGGCCGTCGGGGCCGCCCGCCTCGGCGGGGTCGCCCGACCCGCTTGCGATGTTGAGGAAGCCGGCGCTCTCCTTGACGGTCTGGGCGAAGAAGCTCAGGACCGTCTCCAGAAACGAGTTCTTCCGGTAGGGCGTCAGCGACCAGACGAAGATCGTCAGCCCGACGTTGAAGACGACGAGCCCGACGAGGTTGACCGGCTTCTTCGCCCGGAAGACGTTCGCGTCGAGCCGCGTCAGCCCGAGCGGGCCGACGACGAACACCACCTGAGCGATGAACGCCGCCAGCAACAACACGAGCGTGATGAACGTCGACACCTGGTGGGTGAGGATCACGGCGACGCTCAACAGGAGCAACACCGAGAAGTCCCGGATCGTGTACTCGATCCGCATTACCCGGATCAGCGCGTACACCAACCCGAGGAAGAACACCAGCCCGAGGCTCGTGGGGATGAGGTGGATCCCCCACATCACGACGTGGCTTGCGAACGCGTAGAACGCGGCCGCGAGCGTCGCCCACCGCTCCGAGACGAGCAGGTTCGTGCCGGCGTAGACCAGCAGGATCGACAGCGGCATCGCGAGGCCGATCGAGAGGAACAGCGCGGTCCGCACCGGAACGTCGTACAGCAGCGCCGATGCCGCGACCAGCAGATGGTAGAACGGCGACGCGTAGTGCTTGTCGTCCGAGATCGCGCCGAGCGATCGCTCCGAGAGGATCCCCTCTATCAGTTCCGTGTGCGTCCAGACGTCGATTCCGACGTATCCAGGCGTCGCGTACAGAGCGGTGAACCGGAAGACGAGCGCGAACAGGACGATCTGGAGCAACACCAGCGCGTTGTGATAGTCGCGATCGCTCGTGAAGACGATCTGCGCGACCACGAGCGTACCGACGACGCTCGCCAGCGCGAAGAAGAGGTCCGTTCGCGCCCCCTGGAGTACCGTCAGGGCGACGAGCCCCGCCAGCCCGGTCAGGACGACGCCCGGGAGCGCCATCGACACCGACGACGGTAGCGTCGGGAACGCCCGCGCGTCGTCCTCCTGGTAGAGCGAGAGGAGGTACAACGCGCACGCGGTGCCGAGGACGACCGGGACGGTGTTGAGGTAGATCTGCGACGCCAGCAGCCGCAGCGGCAACAGCATCAGCGCGATCAGGAGGCCGCCGATCGCCGCCACCGTGTCGAGGCGCAGCGGCCGGAGTTCGGAGAGCGATCTATATTTCATGGCTCACCTCCCTTGGACTGGGCCGTCCCTCGGACCGATCGAGGATCCGGCGATACACGCCGAGGAGGTCGTCGGCCAGCGACTCGCGACCGATCCCGTCGAGCGCTTCGCGAGCGTCGGATCGGTCCCCGTCGGCGACGACTCGTTCGAGGCCGTCGATCAGGTCGCGGTCGTCGTCGCTGACGACGCAGTTCGTCGCGCCGTCGATCGTTTCGCGGACGAAGCCGACGTCGGTCGAGACGATCGGCAGGTTGCACGCGGCGGCCTCCTTGACGACCATCGGGCCGCTCTCCCGCCTCGAGGTGACCAGCAGGACGTCGCTGGCGTTCATGTAGTAGGGGATCTCCTCGTGGTCGACGCCGGAGACCGTCCGTAGCTCGAGGTCGGCGTCGGCCCGCTCGACGAGGCGGCGCGCCCGCGGAAAGTCCTTGACCGATCGGGTCCGGTCGTAGGGAAACAGCGCGATCGGGCGGTCGGTCTCCCAGCCGACGCGCTCGCGGGCTTCGGCCCGCGCGATCGGCCTGAACAGGTCGGTGTCGACGCCGAACGGGATCACTTCATGGTCGGTCTCGAGTTCGCGCGATAAGGTTCGACTCGGAACGACCGCGGCGTCCGCCCGACGGGCGCCGTAGCGGCTGAGCGACCGGAGCCACCCCCGCTGGCTCATCAGGTCCGTCCCCCACAGGGTCAGCACTACCGGCCGGGTCGGCTGCGCGAGCGCGAACGGCGCGACGAGCCCGTAGTTCGCGTGGACGAGGTCGTACTCGGTCGAACGAACCGCCGAGAGGATCTCAGGATAGTACCGCACGTAGTCCGTCGGCGACCGAGAGGAGTCGCCGCTGTACTCTCCGGGTACGGGGAGGACCGTACAGTCGACGCCGCGATCCTCGAGCGCCGAAATCTGCTGGTCGAAGAACGGCCGCGGCGAGGTGACCAGCTGGAGGACGTTCATGAGTGGGACGCGTTGGCCGCCGCCGTCGATCGGTTCGACGCGGACGCCCGCGCGTGCTTTTCGATCTGTCGGACGACGAACTCGGTCACGTCGATCCGATCGGCGAGCAATCGATCGCGGAGGCGCTCCCACGGCGCGTCGTCCTGTTCGGCGATCGCCACCGCCTGTTCGAGCCCGCGGATGTGGCGCGACTCGCCGTGGTAGCCGAACAGGAGGCCGTACTCCTCGATGTCGGCCGTGTATCCCAGCGAGAGCGCGTTCACGTACACCGCCGGCGTGCCGAGCACGGCGGCTTCCGCCGCGGTCGTCGCCCCCTCGCTCAACACGACGTCGGCGCAGGCCAGCAGGTCGTGCATCCGGTCCGGCGAGGTCGCGAACTGGTACGATTCGAGGTCGGCCGGCGGCTCCCCCTCCGCGGCGAGCAGGACCTCGAGACCCGCCTCTTCGAGCCGTTCGACGACCTCGCGCGGATCGTCGAACCCGCCGTGACCGACGTCGTGGGACGCCTCCCAGCTGCTGAGGCGAACGACGGCGAACCGCTCGCCAGGTTCGAGGCCGACGGACTCGCGAACGGACGAGTCCGGCTCGAACCGATCGGGGTGCAGGTAGGCCAGTTCGTGGTAGCCCGGGTACGTCACCTGTTTCGGTCCGATCTCGTCGCGGTAGCACGACGGCGTGCAGATCACGTCCGCGAACGGATAGCCGAGCCTGGTGATCAGCGTCGCGTGTTCCGTGTCGTAGAAGACGACGCTCGTCGTGCGCAACGCGGACGCGACGTGGGCGGCGGCGACGCCGCCGATGGCCGCGATGACGTCGGGATCGATCCGCCGCGCCCGTCGTAGTAGCCGCGTCTCGTAGGTCGCCTGGACGGCCGCGAGCGAGAGCAATCCGCCCGATTCGCCGGCCAACACCTCGTGGTCGATGTCGTACGCCTCGAGGAGGTCGATCGCCACGTCGTTCTCGCGGGCGAAGACGTGGATCTCGTGGCCCCGCGCCTCGAGTTCCGCGATCGGATGCCGGAAGAAGTGGACGTGGCCGGGGTGCTGGATCGTTATCACGGCTCGCATCGTCGATCCACCTCCGCGCGAGGAGCGCAGGGACGCCGGTGTGGCATCTGTTCACAACCTCCGGTAGACGAATCCAGCCTCGACGGCCGCCGCTTCGTCGAGGGCGCCGGTCACGTCGACCAGCGCGGGATCGGCTTCGAGCTCGGCGGTCACGGCCTCGAGATCGAGCTGTTCGAACTCATCGTGCGGCGTCGCGAGCAGGATCGCGTCGACGCCTTCGAAGGTGAGGGTCTCCTGGACGTCGAGATCGAACGCGTCCCGAACCGCCTCGTCGTCCGCGAACGGGTCGAAGCCCTCGACGTCGACGTCGTACTCCTGAAGCGAGTCGACGACGTTCGAGACCTTCGAACTGCGGATGTCGCCGACGCCCGGCTTGTACGCCAGCCCCATGACCAGCACGCGACTCTCGCGCAGGGTCTTGTTGCACTCGTTGAGGGCCTTGATCGTCAGCTTCGCGACGTGGTCCGGGACCGACTCATTGACCTGCCGGCTCGTGCGCACGAGTTCGGGTTCGTACCCGTCGCGGGCCGATCGGTACGCGAAGAAGTACGGATCGACCGGGATGCAGTGCCCGCCGACCAGTCCCGGACGGTAGTCGTGGAAGTTCCACTTCGTACCCGCCGCTTCGAGGACCGCCTCCGCGTCGACGCCCATCCGTTCGAGCGCCATCGACAGCTCGTTGACGAACGCGATGTTGACGTCGCGCTGGGTGTTCTCGACGACCTTGCACGCTTCGGCGACTTCGATCGACGGGGCGCGGTGAACGCCCGCGTCAACGATCGACTCGTACAGCGTCGCCACGTCGTCGAGCACCGTCTCGTTCTGCGCGCTGACGACTTTAACGACGTCCGCCAGGCCGTGGTCGGGATCGCCCGGCGTGGCCCGCTCCGGCGAGTAGCCGACGAAGAAATCCTCGCCGGCGGTGAGCTCGGAGGCCGCTTCGAGCGCCGGGACGAGGGCTTCTCGAGTCGTTCCCGGGTAGACGGTCGACTCGAGAACGACAGTCGTTCCCGGCTTCATCTTCGATCCGACGGTCGTCGCGGCGCTCTCAACGTAGCTCAGGTCCGGCCGATCGGCGTCGTCGATCGGCGTCGGCACGGCGACGATGACGTAATCCGCGTCGGCGATCTCGCTCGCGTCCGTGGTGTAGGAGATGTCGTCGTTTCGAACCGCTTCGTTCGAGAGGTCACCCGTCGTGTCGAATCCCGCCTGCAGCCGTTCGACCGTCGACTCGTCGACGTCGTACCCGATCACGCGGTAGTCCGACTGCGCGAACCCGACGGCGAGCGGGAGGCCGACGTAGCCCAGGCCGACGACGCAGATCGTCGCTTCGCGCGCGGACGACTCGGCGGCGTGCTCGTAAGAGATCTCCGAGCGGGACACCCCCTCGTCGCGCTCGTCGTTCGCTCGCTCGTCCGCTCGCGTTTCCGTGTCGCTGAGTGTCGTGGTCATAGGTTGACGTTGTCTGATGGAGCGTCACACGCGATCGTGCGACGGTGGCCGTTCGGAATTGGTGCGCCCGCGATCAGCGGGCGTGCCTCAACAGCGTCCAACCCGACGTGGGCCGTTTACTATACCGCGGATAAACGATTGCAGCAGCGACACGGGCGAGAATCCCCCTTCTGTGGGCGCCGTCGGCGGCCAAAACGACCGGGAAGGCGAAAACCGGCGGTTCCGACGTTTAGAAAGGTGCTAAACACCACTATACGAACCTATAATGAAGGGGTTCTTCCCCCAAGGTCCAGTGCGGTCGGCGCCCGCGACGACCACCGAGATCGCACGTCGACCGTAAGCACACCGCGATAACCCATGGCGTCCACTTCCCAGATCGGAGTCGGAATCCCGTTGGAGGCGGTTCGTAGCACCCGCTCGATCGAGACGGCTCCGGCTGCGATCGCCGATCACGGCGCGCACGCGATCACGGCGAGGGCGATTTTCCCGGCGATCGACGATCGACCCGGGGGCCCGTTGTCCTGGCTGCAACTGCTTCGCGCGTCGTCGATCTGGGAGACGGCCCTGATCGCGGTGCTGTTCCTACTAATCAGCTGGCTCGTCGGGCTTCGAGTGGCTGAAGCGTTGTCGGAACGCGGCGCCGGAATCGCACCGCTCCGGTCGCCGACGACCGACGCGAACGAATCGGACGAATCGGACGAATCAAACACAACGGACGAAACGGAACGGTCACGCACCCACGACCACCGGGCGTACGAACACTATCTCTCACCCGAGACCCCACCCGAACTCCTGAGCGACGAAGGGAGGGTAGTCCGCCTGCTCGTCGCGAATCAGGGACGCATTCGTCAGCACCAGATTGCGGACGAAACCGGGTGGTCGAAGTCGAAAGTGAGTCGGATCTGCTCGCAGATGAGCGCGGACGGCACGATCGAGAAACGATCGGTCGGCCGCGAGAACGTCATCATCTTGCGCGACGGATCGTCGGACGAAGACCGGTCGGACGACGTCGAAAACCCGCTTCCCTGAGCGCGAGCCGAGCCGGTTGTCACACACCCTTCCCCTCCGGACACCCTCCGGAGAAGGCGGACGCGCTACCAACGTCTCCTCCCTTCTGTCGCTTCTCGATCGGTACCGAAATAGCCGCGCATCAGTTCTCGCAACGTCCAGGAATCGATTTTCGTCCCGGCCCCGTACTGCATCTCGATCATATCACCGTCGAATTCGCGAAGCAGAGAGGTCCAGTTGTCATACGAATACGGCGGACGACGAGCGGCGGACGCCACCTCAATCGACCGCGACCCTCGCCGATCGCGGCCGTCACCGCTGCGCCGTCGTTGTCTCGCGACCGCCGGTTCCGCGGCGTCCGGGGCGTCGCCTCTTCCGGACCGCGACGGTCCGGGTTGAGCGGCGAACGAGCGCGATTGCGCGACGTGAAACCGAACTCGACTTTATTCAGCCGATAGCGACCGTCTTACCGGTCGTATAGTAATGGACGCTGTCGGCATCGGTGGGCGTAGAGACCCGCCCGTCCAGTCGTGGACGACCGACGCGGGTCGGTGATACCAATGACACGGAACAGCACTGCACTTCGGGCAGCGGTCTCGAACCGACTTGAATCGACCGTCACGGCCGCGGCGATGTTCGTCGCGGGCCGTCCCGTCGGTGACGCGACGGGACCGATCACCGCCGTCCGATGGGAGGTGAGCGGCTGATGTGCGGGATAATCGCGCGCATCGGACAGGGAGAAGCGGCGGACACGCTGCTCTCGGGGCTCGAAAACCTCGAGTACCGCGGCTACGACTCGGCGGGCATCGCCGTCCAGAACGGCTCGGGCGTCAAGGTCCACAAGTGTTCCGGCGAAGTGGCCGACCTCAAATCGACGCTCGACTCGCGGCCCCACGGGAACATGGGCATCGGCCACACCCGCTGGAGTACCCACGGCCCTCCCACCGACGAGAACGCCCACCCGCACACGGACATGGCGCGTAACGTCGCGGTCGTCCACAACGGCGTCATCGACAACTACGACGAACTCAGGGCCGACCTCCAGGCGAAGGGCCACGAGTTCGAAAGCGACACCGACACGGAGGTCATCCCGCACCTGATCGCCGAGTACCGAGAAACGATCGGCGACACCGAGGCGGCCGTCCGCCGAGCCGTCGAGACGCTCGAGGGCAGCTACGCGATCGCCGCGATCGTCGACGGCGAAGAGCGGGTCTACGCGGCGCGAAAGGGATCGCCGCTCGTCCTCGGACTGGACGACGAGGAGTGGTTCCTCGCCAGCGACGTCCCGGCGTTCCTCGATCACACCGAGGACGTGATCTACCTCGAGGACGGCGACCTCGTCGTCCTCGATCCGGACGCCTACCGGATCACCGACCTGGCGGGGAACCCGGTCGAGCGTCCGGTCGACACCGTCGACTGGGACCCCGAAGACGCAGGAAAGGGCGAGTACGACCACTACATGCTCAAGGAGATCCACACCCAGCCGACGGCCCTCTCGAACGCGATCGAGGGTCGGATCGACGACGGCGACGCCGCGTTCGAGGACCTGTCGGACGGGGCGTTCGCGGACGTCGACACCGTCCAGTTCGTCGCCTGCGGCACCTCCTATCACGCGGCGATGTACGGCGGGCAGCTACTCCGGACGGCCGGCGTCCGGACGGAAGTCCTCCGCGCGAGCGAGTACGACGTGACGTCCGGCCCGGTCGACGAGAACACGCTCGTCGTCGCGGTCACCCAGAGCGGCGAAACGGCGGATACGCTCGATGCGGTCCGAGAAGCGACGAGCCGCGGTGCGCGATCGCTCGCCGTCACCAACGTGGTCGGCTCGACCGCCGCGCGAGAAGCGGACGACGCGATCTACATCCGGGCCGGGCCGGAGGTCGGCGTCGCGGCAACGAAGACCTACTCCTCGCAGGCGGTCACGCTCGCGCTGCTCACCCAGCGCATCGCCGCCGACATCCCGGACGCGACGCCCGCGGCGGACCGCGAGGCCATGTTCGACGCGCTCGCGGATCTCCCCCGGCACGTCGAAACCGTCCTGGAGACGACCGACGCGGAGGCGCTCGCCCGCGAGTACTTCGACAGCGAGTCGTACTTCTTCATCGGCAACGGGTTCGGCCACTCGGTGGCCCTCGAGGGCGCGTTGAAGTTCAAGGAGATCACCTACGAGCACGCAGAAGGGTTCGCCTCCGGCGAGCTCAAACACGGCCCGCTCGCCCTCGTGACCGAGGAGTCGCCCGTGTTCGCGGTCTACACCGGCGGCGACGACGAAAAGACGAAGACGAACGCGATCGAGGCCCAGTCCCGCGGCGCGCCGATCGTCGCCGTCGGCCCGGAGGACCACCCGCTGGTCGACGTCGCCGACGCACACCTCTCGGTCCCCGACACGCATCCCGTCTGGGCGGGACTGCTCGCGAACGTCCAGCTCCAGTTGCTCTCCTATCACGCGGCGAAACTCCTCGATCGACCGATCGACAAGCCGCGCAACCTCGCGAAGAGCGTGACGGTCGAGTGAGCCGATCGCACCGACGCTGACGATTTTTCGACGCCGTGTTCAACAGCGACGCGCCCGTTTTCGGTAGCCTTCCGCGTCGTCTCGATCGCGATCTCGCTCTGGCGAACCGACCGGCCGTCCGCCGTCCAATCCCCGCCCGAGAGCGATCCTCGTAGCTCTCGCCCGCTCGAAACCGATCGAGCGTCTCGTGACCGATCGCTCGATCGGCGGCAGTCGACGGGCGCCGCGGCGCTCCTTCGACGGGAAGCCGACGAGCCGGTCTCTCGACTCCGAGCACCCGAACGCAACTAGTGTGGACGGTCCGGAAACGCGAACGCGCTCGGCACTGACGTCGCGTCCCGTCCGCGCGCTCGCTGGCATCGCGGTCGCGTCCCCTGGCGCCGACTGACGTCGTCGACGTCTCGCCGGATCGCGCGGCCGCGATCGAACGCCACGTCCGATCGGCTCATGTTTGCCGGTGGCGACCGTCGAACGCGAACCGGAAGCGGTCTATCTTCGGCGAAACCGATCGTCCGCGGTTGCTATTCGACAAAACGGGTTGTCAGCGGTCGTCGGCATAACAGATCGTCGATCGCCGAGCGACCCGAACCGCCGCTCGAGCCGTGGATCGACGGAGAACGAACATCGCACTCGAACGCCGTCCGGGCCGTTGTCGACGCGAT
Organism: Halosolutus gelatinilyticus; assembly: GCF_023028105.1. NCBI lineage: Archaea > Methanobacteriati > Methanobacteriota > Halobacteria > Halobacteriales > Natrialbaceae > Halosolutus > Halosolutus gelatinilyticus. The sequence goes on along the minus strand of NZ_CP095491.1, from coordinate 2,874,362 downwards.
TCGATCGACGAGCGCGACGGCGGCCGAGCGCGACGCGCAAAACGAAAACCGCTCCGAAACCGCGGCCAGTCGATCGGAGGTCGCCCCGGTTGAGCGGGGATTCCGAGCGGCGATTCGTTCCCCGTCGCCTCGTCGGCCCCGATCGAATCGGCGTCCGCCGCTGCCGATCGCGTCGAGTGGCTTTGTCGCCCCGCGATCGACGTTCGGGCGACGAGCCTGAAGGCGAAAAACCAGGTACGGAGCAGCGAGCCGATTGCGATCGGATCTTGTACTACCCTGCGCGAAAAGAGCCGCCCGGACTGCTCTACTAGTTCTGGTCGAGGGTCAGGAGGATAACCTCGTCGTCGCCGTCGACTTCGACGGATTTGACCGTTTCTTCGTAGCCGTCCGCGGACGCCGTCACGGTGTACTTGCCGTCCTCCAGTTTGAACTCGGCTTTGCCGTCGTTGTCGACGTCTTTCTCCTCGCTCGACGGGAAGAATCTAGCGTCCTCTTTGACTTCGACAGTGGCGTTCTTGATCGGCTCACCGTTGTCGCCCTCGACGAGTACGGTCAGCGTGGAGGGCGAAGCGCCGTTACCAGCGTCGTTATCATCACCATCGTCGCCGCCGTCGTCGGTGGCGGAGAGCGTCAGGGTGACCGTCTCGTTCGCGCCGTCGATCTCGGTCGTCGCGTTCGCCGCTTCGTACCCGTCCGCGCTCGCGTTGATCGCGTACTCCCCGTCTTCCAGGTCGAACGCGGCCTCGCCGCGCGGGCCGGTCTCTTCGTTGTTGGTCGATCCCGACTGCGAATCGACCTCGACGGCCGCACCCTCGATCGGGTTGCCGTCGTCGTCCTCGACGAACACCGTCAGCGCGTGCGTTTCGTTCCCGTCGGATTCGTTGGCGTTGTTACTTCCGTCTTCGCCGTCACCGCTGGTCCCGTCGTCAGTTTCGTTCCCGCCACCGCCGGTTCCGGCATCGGTTTCGTTCCCGTCACCGCCGGTCCCATTCCCGTCACCGTCGTCGGCAGTCCCGTCTCCGCCGTTTTGTCCCGTCCCGTCGCTATTGTCTCCGCCGGAACCGTCCGCACCGTCGTCGCCCGAATCGTCTCCAGTTGTATCCGCCCCGTCGTCGTTCCCCGACCCGGCTCCGTCCCCCGAGTCCGACCCGCCCCAGTGGTCGGTGATCGGGCCGAGGGTACCGCCGACGGAGACGACGCCCGCGGCGAGCGTCAACCCGGCGACCAGGAACACGACGCCGCTGATGGTGAGCAAGATTTGGACGCTCGTCTGTATCGATCGCGTCTTCGAACGCTGCTCGGTGGCGCTCCGTCGCATCGTTACCACCGACGCAGGGTGTTCGGTCGACCGCTCGCTCGCCGTCCGATTCGCCCTCCGGAGAGCCGATTTCGACCGATCGCGCGTCGATCGGTCGAAACGGGCCACCGCGGTGGTCCGACAGCGGTGCTCCTTGCAGCGCGTGGATGCGAGTGGTTCATTACGTTGATCGTTTCGTGGTTCGGCGGTTCACTATACGGTCGATAAAACCGTTTCACTCGTCGAAACGATACGCGAAAGGAACGCGAGGTCGGACCGAACCCGGAGCCAGCGCGTCGTCACCGACGCTGCAGGTACCAGGCGCCACACCGAGGACCCCGAACGTGCCGTCGTGCCAGTCGAGAGGGGCCGTTCAACTAGTAACCGTGCATAACTGTAGTACGATACGTGACCATATTGGTCCGGACGGCGAGCCGGTTCGTATGAGCGATCTGCCGGACGGGGACGCGAACTGGAAATCCGGTATGAAGGCGAAGAGTAGTGTCCGACCACGCTCACCGCGACGCTGATCGGGAAGATGTGGCACGCCGCGATCGTTCATCGACTGCTCGACAACGGACCGCTCGGGTTCAACGCTCTCAAGACCGACGTGGACGGTATCTCGAGCGAGGCGCACTCGGACGTCTCGGAGGATCCGGAAGAGAAGCGTCTGGTCGACGGGGCGATCGTCAGCGAGATACCGGTTGCGGAGTACTCGCTGACCGACCTCGGCGAATCGCTCGCACCGATCATCCTCGAGATGGCCGCGTGGGGTGTAACGAACGCCTCACGGAACCGTTCGATTCGCCACCGCCGATCGGTGCGACCGCACCGGAGCCGCGACCGAACACCGCCGGTGGGGCGACACTCAAATGGCTGCGAACCCTACTGCGGGGCATGACCGATCGACTCGACGAGGAGCGAGTGCAGTCCGACGACGACTGGAAGGACCGGCTCTCGGGCGACGAGTATCAGATCCTGCGACAGTGCGGGACCGAACCGCGGTTTTCCTCGGACCTGCTGGACGTCAAGGAGGACGGCGTGTTCCGGTGTGCCGCCTGCGGCCAGGCGCTGTTCACGAGCGACGAGAAGTACGAATCGGGATCGGGGTGGCCCAGTTTCTGGGACCCGACGGACGACGACGCAGTCGAGACCAGGCCCGATCGCAGCCACGGGATGGTCAGAACGGAAGTCGTCTGCAGCAACTGCGAGGGGCACCTCGGGCACGTGTTCGACGACGGGCCCGAACCGACCGGGAAGCGATACTGCATCAACGGGGTCGCCCTCGAGTTCGAGTCCGACGAGTGAGGCGCCAGCGTGCGGGCGGAGTCTCGCGGCGAGGACTGTTACTGACCCAGACGGCAGCGCGGAATCGCCTCCGTTCGACGGCGCTCGAATCGCCGTTGCCCCGATCCCTTCCCGGTAATCGGATCAGCCGAGACCGGCGCGATCGGGCGGCCGAACAGTGATATAGCCGGCGCACCCACTACGCGACAACGACTTCCCCGAGAATGACGAGCCACTACGATCACGCACAAGTGCGGGAGTTCTGGCAGTACGTCTGGGAGCGCGACGACGTCTACGCGGTCGACGAGGACGCCGACGATCCGACCTACGTCCTCGGGATGTTTCCCTACACCTCCGGGACGCTCCACATGGGGCACGTCCGGAACTACGCGATCACCGACGCCTACGCCCGCTATCGACGGATGTGCGGCGACGACGTCCTCCACCCGATGGGCTGGGACGCGTTCGGACTCCCCGCGGAGAACGCCGCGTACGAACGGGCGAGCGATCCCGAATCGTGGACGCAAGCCTGTATCCGCCGGATGCGCGAGGAGCTCGAGACGATGGGCTTCGGCTACGACTGGTCGCGGGAAATCACCACCTGCGAGTCCGACTACTACCGCTGGAACCAGTGGCTGTTCAAGCGACTCTACGAAGCCGGGCTCGTGGAGTACGAGGCGGCGACGGTCAACTGGTGTCCGGACTGCGAGACCGTCCTCGCCGACGCGCAGGTCGAGGAACGCGAGGGCGAACGCAGTGACCCCTCGAATCGAGCGAGCGGCGACGCCGCGAGCCGCGAGGACGAGCGCAGCGAGTCCTCGGACCTGACGAACGGCGAAGCCGCGAGGCGCGACGGCGAACGGGTCTGCTGGCGCTGCGAAACGCCCGTCGGCCGCCGCGAACTCGACCAGTGGTTCTTCACGATCACCGACTACGCCGAAGACCTCCACGAGGGGCTGGACGACCTCGAGAAGTGGCCCGACGGCGTCCGCGAGATCCAGCGCAACTGGATCGGGCGCCAGGAGGGCGCTCGGATCCCGTTCGAGATCGATCGACCCGACGCGACCGGGACCGACGACGCGGGCGAACCGGACGACGGAACCATGACGGACACGATCGACGTCTTCAGCATCCGCCCCGACACGATCTACGGGGCGACGTACCTGGCCGTCTCGCCGGGACACGCCTTCGCGCGGGAACTTGCCGACGCGGACGACGCGGTCCGCGAGTACGTCGAGCGGACGCGCGAGCGACGCCCCGATCGGGCGGGCTACTCGGGGATCGAAACCGACGCGACGGCGATCCATCCGCTAACGGGCGATCGAGTGCCGGTGTACGTGGCCGGCTACGTCCTCGAAGACGTCGGCACCGGTGCCGTCATGGGCGTGCCGGCGCACAACGATCGCGACCACGCCTTCGCTCGCGAGCACGACCTGCCGATCGAGCGCGTGATCGTTCCGGAGGACGAACCCGTCGACGTCGACGCGGAGGCCTACACCGGCGAGGGGCTCCTCGAGAACAGCGGCGAGTACGACGGCCTCGAGAGCGAGACGGCCCGCGATCGACTGCTCGCCGACGTCGGTGCGATCGAGGTGGACGTCACCTACCGCCTGCGAGACTGGTTGATCTCGCGCCAGCGCTACTGGGGAACGCCGATTCCGGTCGTCCACTGCGACGACTGCGGTCGCGTCCTCGTCCCCGACGAGGAACTCCCGGTGGAGCTGCCGGAGTTCGTCCGAACCACGGGCAACCCCCTGGAGGAACACGAGTCCTTCCGCGAGACCGACTGTCCGGAGTGTGGCGAGCCCGCCCGCCGCGAGACGGACACGATGGACACCTTCGTCGACTCCTCGTGGTACTACCTGCGATTTCTCTCCCCCGATCTCGACGACGCGCCGTTCGACGCCGATCGCGCCGACGAGTGGCTCCCCGTCGACGTCTACGTCGGCGGCGAGGAGCACGCGATTCTCCACCTACTGTACATCCGCTTCTTTACGCGGGCGCTGGCCGACCTCGGCCTGCTCGATCGGCGCGAACCCGTCGAGAAACTGGTCAGCCAGGGAACGGTGCTGTACGACGGCGAGAAGATGTCCAGTTCGAAGGGGAACGTCGTCGCTCCCCGGGAGTACGGCGCGGAGACGACGCGGCTGTTCCTCCTCTCGGCCGCCCACCCCGAACAGGACTTCGAGTGGACCGCGAACAACGTCCGCGGCGCCTACGACCTCCAGCAGAGCCTCTACCGGATGGCCACCGCGTTCGTCGACGAGGGTGAGACGCGCGTCGAGCGCCGCCCCCGCGACGAGTACCTGGCCGACGAGATCGATCGGACGATCGCCGCGGCCACCGACGAGTACGAGCGGTTCCGGTTTCACCGAGCGGCGACGGAGATCCGGGACCTCACGCGGCTGCTGCGACGGTACCGCGAGTACGGTCGGCCACACGGCGAGGTCTACCGACGCGGGCTGTTGACCCTCGCGGCGCTGATCGCGCCGATGGCGCCGCACCTGGCCGAGGAGGTGTGGAACAAGCTCCGCGGCGAGGGACTCGTCGTCGAAGCCGACTGGCCGGAGCGCGAGGGCGTCGCGTACGGTCTCGAGCGCCGCCTCGTGGAGACGACCCTCGACGACGTCCGGGACATCGTCGACACCGCCGCGATCGACGATCCCGAACGGATCGAACTGGTCGTCGCGCCGACCTGGAAGTACCGGGTCGTCGAACACTACCGGGGCGCCGACGCCGACGAATCCCCCGTCGGCCGCGCGCTCGCCGACGACGGTGTCGCGGTCGATCGCGAGGCCGTCGCATCGTTCGTCGGGGACCTGGCCGGCTACGCGGAACTCGACCGCCACCTGTCGCCCGAGCGGGAGCGAACGGTCCTGGAGCGAGCGAGATGGCTCATCGCCGACGAGTTCGACGCCGACGCGACCGTTCGAACCCCGACAGACGACGAGTCGGCGGCGAAGGCGCGGCCGGGCAAACCCGCGATATATATCCGTTGACTATTATATAATTTTGGAGATACAATTCCGAAATCGGGACGATCGCACGAACGAGGTGCGAGCCGAACCCGACGCCCCCTCACTCTTTTCTCCCATCGATACCGACCCAGTCGATACCAATCGACTATCAGAAGTCAGATGTAAACAGATAGCTTTATTCCGCCCGATTCGGAAGGTGGAACCGAGCATGGAGGGGGGTGGTGACGGTATCGACACCACGGTTTATCAGTCGCCGAGTCAGTCAGTCGTCGAAACGATCGCAGCCGTCGAGGGAATTTCGGCGGAGGAACTGGGACCGCCGGAGTACGAACCGTTGCACACCGTCGTCGATCCCGCGGCGCTCGACGCGCTGTTCGCGAGGCGCACCGACGGCCGACCTCGGTCCAGCGGCACCGTCTCGTTCGCGTACTGCGGATACGAGGTCACCGTCGAACGGGATGGATCGGTGAGTCTCGAGGACCGGGAGGGGTGACGTCCAGGAGCCGTCGGATCGAAGCCCCGCCCGGGATCGGACTAACGATCCCGGCCGATCGATCGCCTCGATTTCGTGCGAGGATCGATCCCGCACTCGTTCCGGAAGGGGAAGACAGATACGGCGTCTTCCCTAATCCCCGACAATGGCAACTGCGGACGCGAGACGGCGACTTCGCAACCGACCGCTCGGGACGACGGTGCTGTTGACGGTCGTCGGGTACGCGCTGGTCATCGGAACGTTCGTACTCGAGATTCCGTTCTACCCCGATCTCACGAACGCGCAGATACACCTTCTCTCACACGTGATCGCCATCATCAACACGATGGCGACGGTGCTGCTGATCGCCGGCTGGTACTGGATTCGGACCGGCAAGATCGAAAAACACAGGCTGGCGATGACCGGAGCGTTCGGACTCATCCTCCTGTTTCTGGTCGTCTACCTGCTCCGCGTCGGCGGCGGCGGCGAGAAGTACTTCGTCGGTCCCGATTCCGTGTACTACGCCTATCTGATCATGCTGGCGATCCACATCATCCTCTCGATCGTCGCCGTGCCGGTCGTCCTCTACGCGTTGATCCTCGGGCTCACGCACACGCCGGCGGAGCTGCGCGGAACGTCGCACGCCCGGATCGGCCGGATCGCCGCTGGGTCATGGATTCTCAGCCTCGTCCTCGGCGTCGTCACGTACCTGCTGCTCAATCACGTCTTCGAGTACACGTTCACGCCGACGATCGCGATTCCCGCATAGATCGCGCTCGAGGATGCTACGGATCGCGATTTCGCAGTCGTTCGAGGAGCCGGCCGTCAACCATGTTACCATGCACCACTAACCTTATTACCAACCTTCCCTTACCTCAGGTGATCGACGGCCACCAGCCGCCGAGCACCGAGTATTTCGATGTCCGCACGCGAACCGAACTTCACCGAACTGTACCGCGACGTCGCCCCGGCCGTCGTCTCGATCTACGTCGACGGCGATCGATCGGGTCGCGGAGCCGGCTCCGGCTTCGTCTACGATCGATCGGGGGCCGTCATCACCAACCACCACGTCGTATCGGGCTTCGGCCGGACCGAAAGCGCCGGTCGAGTCGCCGATCCGACGCTCGAACTCCGCTTCAGCGAGGGCGACTGGCGCGTCGGCCGCGTGGTCGGAACCGATCCCTACACCGACCTCGCCGTCGTCGAAGTCGAGGCGCTCCCGTCGTACGTCGATCCGTTGCCGGTCGCCTCGGAGAATCCGGAGCCCGGACGATCGGTCGCCGCGTTCGGGAACCCGATGGGTCTCGACGGGACCATCACGACCGGCATCGTCAGCGGCATCTCACGGACGACGCCGGTCGGCGGCGGGTTCGCCATTCCCGACGTCGTCCAGACCGACGCGCCGATCAACCCAGGCAACAGCGGCGGTCCGCTCGTGGCCGTCACGGCGGACGGGGCGCCGGAAGTCGTCGGCGTCAACCGGGCACGAAGCGGGGACAACATCGGCTTCGCCATCTCGCCGGCCCTCGTCTCCCGCGTCGTCCCCGAACTGATCGAACGCGGCCGGTGCGACCACGCGACGCTCCACGTCAGCACCCTCGACGTCTCGCCAACGGTCGCCGAAGCGAACGGCCTCGACGAACCCGGCGGCGTCCTCGTCGTCGACGTCCGCGAGGGTCCCGCGAGCGGCGTTCTCGGCGGCTGTCACTCGACCCGTCGCGTTCGCGGTCGCGCCGTCCCCGTCGGCGGCGACGTGCTCGTCGGGATCGACGATCGCGACCTTCGATCGACGGAGGAACTGACGAGCTATCTGCTCACGGCGAAACGGCCGGGCGAAGCCGTCGATCTCACGGTTCGTCGTCGATCGGGCGACGCCCGGGAGACGGTCCGTCTCGCGGGTCGAACCGGCATCCCCGCTGATAGCGGTAGCGGCGCCGACACCGGCGGCATCGAGATTCGGTGACGATCCGGTAGCACGTCGCGGTCGACGGGACCGTGGTGCGAGTCCGCGGTTCGGACGACCGATCGGAAAACTCGGGTGAGAGGTATCGTCCTGCAATTCAATCGGTCCGCGGGATCGATCGCGCGCCGAGCGCGAACGCGACGACGGCGACGACCGCGAGGATCGCGAGGTTCGCGATCGCGGGATCGACGCCGGCGACCGGCGGCGCACCACTCTGCGGGTAGGTCGCGGCCCGGACGCCGCGCGCGAAGTAGGTCAGCGGCGAGAGGTTCACCAGCGGCTCGAACCAGCCGGGAAGCTGATCGAGGGCGATGAACGTCTCCGAGAGGAACAGGAGCGGGAGGCCGATCGCGTTGCTGGCGGCGATCGCGCCGTCCTGGGAGCCCGTGTAGCTGCCGAGCACGGCGCCGACGCCGCAGAAGCAGCCGACGCCGACGAGGACGTACGGCACCAGCCACGGCGAGAAGACGATCTCGGCGCCGGTCAGCAAGACGACCAACGCGAGGATGAGCACGCTCGCCAGCCCGATGATGACGGCGTTGACGACCGTCTGAGCGAGCAGCCATTCCCCTCGCGTCAACGGCGTCGTCGCGAGTTTTTCGAAGCGGTTGCCCTCCCGGTGGCGCGCCACCTCGCTGCCCATCCGGGACAGCGGCGTGAAGAGAACGACGACGGCGAGGTAGCCGGGGACGTAGTAGGCCGCCGGCTCCGTGAACAACCCCTCGCCCGTGGGATCGGTTCGGACGAGCGCCCCGAAGATGACGATGAGGATCACCGGGAAGAAGAACGTGAAGAAGACGGCGGTCCGGCGGCGGACGAACGATCGCCAGCCGGCGCCGGTTTCGGCGCGAACGCGACCGACGCGGCTCACGCCGTCTCACCCGCTTTCGCGAGGTCGCCGCGCGCTCCGATCCGATCGGTGCGGGCGCGTTCCGCGTCGTCGGCCAGCGCGAGGTAGACGTCCTCGAGGTCGGGTTCGGCCCACGCCAGCCCCGTGTACTCGACGCCCTGATCGTCGAGGTAGTCGACGACGGTCCCGATCTCGGCGGGTTCGACGTCCCGGACGACGACCGCCTCGCCGCGGCCGTCCGCGTCGATCGGGTACGCGAGGTCCGCGAACGCGTCGGGGTCGGCCGCGGTCTCGATCGTCAGGCGGTTCGAGCCGCCGTGGTCCCGGACGAGCGACTCGGGCGTTCCCTGTGCGACGATCGCGCCGTCGGCGAGCAGGCCGACCCGATCGGCCAGCCGTTCGGCTTCGGCCATGTCGTGCGTGGTGAGGACGACGGTCGTCCCGCCGGCGGCGAGGTCCTCGATCAGCCGCCAGACGGTCCGACGGCCCGCGGGGTCGATGCCGGTCGTCGGCTCGTCGAGGAAGAGGACGTCCGGGTCGTTGACCAGCGTCGCGCCGACGCAGACCCGCCGTTGCTGGCCGCCCGAGAGGTCCTCGTACCACGTCCCTCCAGCGTCCGCGAGGCCGACATCTGCGAGAACGCCGTCGGGATCGCGAGCCTCGTCGTAGAGGCCGGCGTAGTACGCGAGCAGCTCGCGGGCGCCGAGCCGATCCGGCGGCGAAAAATCCTGCGGGAGCACGCCGAGCCGACGCCGATCGACCGTCGTCGGCGACTCGCCGAGCACCCGCACCGTCCCGGAGTCGGGTTCGGTCGTCCCGGTCAGCGCGCGGACGAGCGTCGTCTTGCCGGCCCCGTTCGGACCGATCAGCGCGAACACCTCGCCCGCCTCCACCGCGAGCGACGCTCCCGACAGTGCCGTCGTCTCGCCGTAGGTTTTCCGTACGTCCGTCGCCTCGACTACGGCTTCCATACGGGCGGCTATCCGCCGGCGGTGGGTAAGCGGTTCGATTCCGGTTCCCGAAGCGCTTCGTCGTCCGTCGGAGGTCGCCGGTCGCTCTTGCCGTCGCAGGCTGAAGCGTTACCCGGACGACGGTGGTAGCGGGCCGCTATGACCCAACTCGGTTACACCCTTTCGAGCGAGGAACACGGACCGAACGTGCTCGTCGAGAACGCCCGCCACGCCGAAGAGGTCGGCTTCGACTTCGTCTCTATCTCGGATCACTTTCACCCGTGGATCTCCGCCCAGGGCGAGTCACCGTTCGTCTGGTCCACGCTCGGCGCGATCGCGGCGCGAACGAGCGAGATCGACGTCGGCGTCGGCGTCACCTGCCCGACGACGCGCATCCACCCGCTGAACGTCGCCCACGCCGTGGCGACGATCGACGTGATGTTCGGCGATCGGTTCACCTTCGGCGTCGGCACCGGCGAGAACTTAAACGAGCACGTCACGGGCGAGCGCTGGCCGGAACACGACGTTCGGCTCGAGAAACTCGAGGAGGCGATGGACGTCATGCGCGCGCTCTGGACCGGCGAGACGACGAGCCACCACGGCGAGCACTACACGGTCGAGAACGCGCGCCTCTACACCTGCCCCGACGAGCAGCCGACGACGATCGCGAGCGCGTTCAACCCGCAAACGGCGGAGTGGGCCGCCGAGCACGGCGACGGCCTCTGGACCGTGGGCCCGCAAGAGAGCGTCCGCGAGACCTTCGAGGATGCCGGCGGCGAGGGTCCGAAATACACGCAACTTGACGTCTGCGTCGCCGAGACCGAGGACGAGGCGATCGAGACCGTCTACGAGAACTGGCCGAACGGCGCGCTGCCGGGCGAACTCTCCCAGGAGCTCTCGACCCCGGCGCACTTCAAACAGGCGACGCAGATGGTCGAGAAGGCGGACATCGCGGAGGGAAGCACCGTCACCGATTCCGATCCGCAGGCCCACGTCGACAGCATCCAAGAGGCGATCGACGCCGGCTTCGATCACGTCTACGTCCACCAGATCGGCCCCGAGCAGGAGGCGGCGATGGATTTCTACGAGGAGGACGTGCTGCCGTCGTTCCGGTGAGCGTCAATCCGGAGCCCCCTCCGTCGCGGGTTTCGAAAACACGAGACAGTAGGTGTGATCGTAGCCGTAGCCGAATCGGTCACGGGTAAGTTCGACTACAGTGATGGAACTCTGGGAGGGAATCCATCTCGCCGAGTCGACCGACCGCGAGCGAACGGTGGTGAAGAACCTGCTCGGCGACCTTCGAGAAGTGCCGTTCGATCGCGAGTGCGCGACGGTCGCCGGAGAGATCAACGCGACGCTACGACGTGACGGAGCACCGATCGAGGATGCCGACGTGATGATCGCCGCCACGGCCCGCGTTCACGACGTTCCGGTAGTGACGAACACCGTCGATCACTTCGAGCGAGTCGACGGTCTCGAAATTCTGACGTACTGACCGAGAGTACCCGATCGCCGCTTCCCCATCCGTTTTCACGGTCGGACGTGAACCCGCTCCCATGGAGTATACTACGCTCGGAGACACCGGAACGACCGTATCGCGACTCTGCTACGGCACCTGGCGCTTCGGCAAGGAGAGCGGCGACACCGTCGAGACCGATCGCGAAGAAGCACACGAACTGCTCGACGCTTGCCGGGACCACGGCATCAACTTCATCGACACCGCGAACGTCTACGGCGACCCCGACGGCACCAGCGAGGAGTGGATCGGCGAGTGGCTCGAAGACCAGAACCGCGAGGACTTCGTCATCGCCTCGAAGGTCTACTTCCCCTTCGACGGGTGGGGCGAGCCCGGGCCGAACGACTCCGGGTTAGGCCGAAAGCACATCCGGGCGCAGATCGAGGGCACCCTCGACAGGTTGGGAACCGACTACCTCGACCTCTACTACATCCACCGCTGGGACGAGGATACGCCGATCCGCGAGACGCTCTCCGTGCTCACCGACCTCGTTCGCGAGGGGAAAGTCCACTACCTCGGCGCCTCTTCGATGGCCGCCTGGCAGCTCACGAAGGCGCTGTGGACCAGCGACGTCGAGGGGCTCGAACGGTTCGACGTCACCCAGCCGATGGTCAACGCCGCCCACTACGACGCCGTCGGGGACTACCTCGACGTCTGCGCCGACCAGGACCTCGCCGTGTGCCCCTACTCGCCGCTGGCCGGCGGCTTTCTGACGGGCAAGTACGATCGCACCGAGGACGGCGGCGTCGCAGCGCCGGACGGCTCCCGCGGGAGCCTGAACGACGTCTTCGAGGATCGCTACGCGACCGATCGGGCCTGGGACGTCCTGGAGGCCGTCGAGTCGGTCGCCGACGAGGTCGACGCCGCGCCGGCGCAGGTCTCCCTGCGCTGGCTGATGGAGCAGGATCGATTCACCTGCGTGCCGATCGTCGGCGCGCGATCGCCCGACCAACTCGAGGAGAACGTCGGCGCGGTCGAAATCGACCTCACGGACGAGCAGTTCGATCGGATCGACGCGGCCCGGTCGTCGGACGACTGATCCCCGAATTCAGTTACCGCGCGTTCTCGACCGCGTCGATGATCGCGTCCGCGTCGAACGGATCCTCGACCGCCTCGCCGTCGACCAGCACCGTCGGCGTCTCGTTCACGCCGTTTTCGTCGCCGCGCTGCCAGTCGGCCGCGATGACGGGATAGTACGTGTCGTTCGCCAGCGCGTCCGCGACGGTATCCCGGTCGACGTCGAACTCGTCGGCCGCGAGCGCGGCCAGCCCCTCGTCGCTTTGGTCGTCGACGCCGGCGACCGCGCGCTTGTACTCGAAGAACGCCCCTGCGGGATCGTCGTCCGTCATCGTTTCGGCCTGGACCGCGCGCCCGGCGTTCGCCATCGGGACCGATCGGTCGTCGTCGACCGGGAGCGGGAAGTCGCGGTGGCGATAGGTCGCGTCGTCCGGGTTGAGCATGCGCTCCTCGAGTTCGGGGAGGACGTCCGCGTCGAAGTCGTGGCAGTGCGGGCAGGCGAAGTCGCTGTAGGCGTCGATCGAGACGGGCCCGGCGCCGATCGACGGGGCCGGAAGCTGGTCGGGATCGGGGTCGACCTCTTTGAGTTGGTCGGGAAGGGACGCCTCGAACAATCCCGTACAGCCGGCGATCGAGGCGATCGCGCCCGCACCGGTCAGCGCGAGAAACGAGCGACGGTTCATGAGGGAGCTAGCGGCTGGGGCGTGTTATCGCTGACGTTCCCGGACGGCGAGGTCGTCGGTCGAAACTCGCGGCCTCGGAGACGATGGCCGGCGGTCCGTCTCGCGATTATCGAACCGCGTCAGAAGGGCCTTCCCAGAACGAGTGCGTCCACGAGCACCGCGACCAGCACCGCGCCGAGGAAGGCGTTGGAGGCGTGGAACGATCGGAACGCGGCGGTCTCGGTCTGCTCGAAGTGGAGCCGAACCGCCGCCCAGAGGAAAATTCCGCCGAAGACGGCGACCGTCGCGGCGTACAGCGCGCCGAGGTCGGTGATCCACGCGAGCGCGATCGTGCTGCCGAGCGTCCCGGCGAGGTAGTAGAGGATGTGTTTCCGGGTTTCGGTCTCGCCCCGGACGACGGGCATCATCGGGAACCCGCCGCGGGCGTAGTCGTCCTTGTAGGCCAGCGCGAGGTTGTAGAAGTGCGCCGGCGTCCAGAGGAAGATGACGCCCGCGAGCGCGAGCGCCGGCCAGCCGATCTCGTTGGTGACGGCGGCCCAGCCGATCAGCGCCGGCAGCGCGCCCGCGAAGCCGCCGATGACCGTGTTCTGAACCGTGTTGGGTTTGAGCACGAGCGTGTAGACGACGCTGTAGAACAGGATCGCGGCGAACCCGAGCGCGGCCGCGAGGGCGTTGACCGTCAGGAAGACGGCCATCGAGGCGCCCGTCAGGAAGAATCCGAACAGCAGGGCGTTGCGCACCGGGATGAGATCGGTCGCCAGCGGCCGATCGGCCGTCCGCGACATCCGCCGATCGACGTCGCGTTCGAGGACGTGGTTGAACGTCCCCGACGCGCCGATCGCGAGGACGCCGCCGCCGAGCGTGGCGACGATCGTGTGGCGGTCGAGCGCCGGTCCGGCGGCCAGCGCCATCCCTGCGGCGGCGACGAGACAGAGCAGCCACATCAAGCGGGGCTTCATCATCTTGAAGTAGGCGAAGGCGGTGAGCCGGGCGCGTTCGAGTCCGCCGGACGGGGTCGATCGCTTCGGGACCGGTGCCCCGGGTTCGTCGATCGGCTCCGGGTTCGGCCGTTCGATCGCGTCGTCTTCCTCGCCCGTCGCGAGTTCGAGGTCCCAGGCGAGCGCGAGCACGACCGCCGTGAAGATGGCGAGCCCGAGCGCGAGGTGCAGCCCCGGAACGATCGCCGCGGGGCCGACCGTCGCGGTGACGGCGCCGACGCCGATCTGGACGACGTAGAGGACGGCGCCGACGAGCAGGAGCGCCCGAACGCGTCGGGTCGCGTCACCGAGCGCTGCGGTGATCGCCGTCGCCGCGACCAGGAAGCCGACGAGGACCGCGGCGAGTCGGTGCCCCCAGGCGATCGCGAGTTGGGTCTGGTTCAACGGATCGGTCGGCGCGTGACACGTCGGCCACGTCGAACACGCCGCGGCGGCGTTCGTCAGCGACGTCGTCGCGCCGACGATCAACAGGAGGTAGACGCCCACCGCGGTCGCTGTGAGCAGCGCGGCAAAGCGGCGTTGCGTGCCGATCGGGCGAGGAAACGGCTCGGTTGTCACGGCTATTCTCGTGTGAACCTTCGACTCTGGATATTTATGGCTCCCGCTTTTTCCCGGTCGGTAGTGACCGATTACGCGAGTGTCTGGCACGCAGTACGGCGGTTACCGGATGCGGAAGTCGGCCGAAGAACAATGAGTGTCGAGGTCGTCCCTGCGATCGTGGCGACTCGCGACGCCGAATCCGAACCCGAGACCGACATCCAGCGGGGCGCGACGACCCGCTCGATTCCGGCGACCGCCGTGCCGGACGAAGCAGCGGCGGTCCGCTGTCCCTACTGCGGTCGGCCGTTCCGACGGCGGCGCCAGCGATCGCTCCATCAGGGGATCGAACACCCCGATCGGCTCTCCGATCGGGAGCGCGCGGCCTTCGAACGCGCCGCCCGCGAGGAAACCGCGGCACTCCGCCGATTTCGGTTGTACGTCCTCGGATCGCTCATCCTGCTGTACTTCCTGTTTCTCATCGTCTACGCGCTTGTCGCCTGAACGGCGGTTGTCACCCGAGCGCCGTCAGCGGCGATCGACGAGCACGAAACGATTCGTGCGGGTCACATCCCCATATCCGCGGCCGCCTCTGGAACCGGCAACTCGCGTGGCGAGACGCCGAGTACTTCCCCCGCGTGATCGAGCGCCATATCGAACCCGTAGTACCGCTCGAGTTCGTCGCCGTCGGCCGTCGACCGGACCTTCAACATCGCGTAGCCCTCTCTGTTCTGGGCGATCGCGGCGGTCCCGCTCGCGCGCGTCGAGTCGTCGATCGATCGGAATTCGAGGATCCGCTCCGTCTCGGTCTCCTCGTAGCTGGCCCGAATGCCGTTCGCCTCGGCGATGTGGTCCGCGTCGGTCATGCGTGTCACTCGGGAACCGACCACCGGGAACCTGTCGATTCCGGCTAGGAGTCATCCGATTCCGATCGACGGGGGGATTTGGGTACTATCTTGGGTGGTCAGTCAGCATCGAAAACACCACGACAGCACCTTTCAGTCCCACCCGCGGTGGCATCCTGGTCAACCGCTACGGGTGGGACTGAAAGGTGCTGCCGTTGAGCAGACGCGGAGCGTCTGCGATGCTCGGGAGAGCTGCGTTCTCCCGAGCATCGCGGAAGCAAGCTTCCGCTCAACGCCAGGGACTTCCGTGGTGTTCGTAATCGTTTCCGTACCGCGGACTCCGCACCTGCGCCCACGTCGAACGAATCGACACCGACATTCATTTTTCGGCTCCGTCGAGAGTGTGGGTCGTGACAGCGCCGACGGCCGACACGTCACAGCCCTCCCGGCCGATCGCGACCGTTCGCGTGAGCCGGGCGATCGCGGTCCGGACGATCGTCGTCTCGGTCGTCGCCTTTTTCGCGTCCGCCTACGGCTTCGGACACCTCCGGGCCGCGGTTCGCGGCGAGTCGTTCGAACCGATCGTCGTGCCTGCGACCGCGCCGCCGGACGCGATCGGCTGGCTCGTCGCCACGCTGGGGCTGATCGTGCTCGTCGTCGCTCCGCACGAACTCGTCCACGGGCTGTTCATGGCCCGGTACGGCGGATCCCGCACCTACGGGGTCGGGGTCTCGCGCTTCCTGCTGCCGTACGCCTACGCCGCGGCGGACGGGGCGAGCTATTCGCGCAATCAGGTACTCGTCGTGGTGCTCGCCCCGCTCGTCGGCATCACAGCCGTCGGCGTCCTGGCAATGGCGATCGTCCCCTCGACCCTGCTCGTCGTCGCGCTCGCCGTCAACGTCGCCGGCTCGATCGGCGACTGCTGGATGGCCGGCGTCCTCTGTCGGTACCCGGCCGACGTTCGGATCACTGCGCTCCCGGACGGTGATGGGCGGGGGTTCGGCATCTACGGACCGACCGAAGCCCGCGACGAACGGCTCTCGGAGCCGAGTGCGCTCTCGAGGTTCGTCCTCGGCGTCGTCGCCGCGACCGTCCTGATCGCGGGTGCACTGCTCGTCCTCGTCTTCTACTCGCTGACCGTCGGCGACGGAGACGTGGTCCTCGCCGGCGACGGCTGGCTGCTCTTCCGACACGAACGCCAGCCGGGCGGCAGCGTCCACCTCGCGCTCGGCGCCCGGCTGCTGGCGGCCGTCGCGATCGCCGGCGGGCTCGTACAGGTCGCGATCGATCGGCTGTGGCGAGCGCTCGGTTGACCGATCCCGACGCGGCCGAACCCGCGTCGCCGAGTGTGGGGATCGCGGACCGTAACGTTCGAGCGATTCCCCGATCGATATCGAGCCAACGCATGGCGAAGTGGCTCCAGAGCGGTCGACGACGCGACACGTGTGTTCTGCTCGCGGCCGGCGGCGAGATGCGGGGCCAGCGGCTGAAATCCCAACTCGAGTCCCACTACGACGAGCACATCGAACCGAAGTCGTTCTACGGCTCGCTGTCGGCGCTGGTCGACGCGGGATTCGTCGAGGAGCGGACCGAGGGGATCCACGACGTGTACGCGCTGACCGAGGCCGGCGAACGGCGGGTGCGAGAACACTACGAGTGGATGCGATCGAGCCTCGACGCGAACGGCGACACCGAGTGACACCCTGTCGGAGACGACTGGCTCGGGTCAGCAGGTTTATCTACGACTGATCGGAACAGCGGGCAAATGGGCTCGGACGAGTATGTAGTGAACGTGCAGGGCGCCGTCGTTCGAGACGAGGAATACCTCCTCATCGAACGCGCCGCCGAAGAGGACCACGCCGGCGGGAAGCTAGGATTCCCGGGCGGAAAAGTCGAACAGGAACCAGGCGGGGAAGCGACCATCGAGGCGACCGCGAGGCGCGAACTGCGCGAAGAGGTCGGCGTCGAGGTCGGCACCGTCGAATACGTCTTGAGTAGAACGTTCGAAGCCGACGACGGAACACGGTGTCTCAACATCGTGACCCTCTGCGAACACGAGTCGAGTACCGCACGTCCGCGATCGCCCGCCGAAGTCGTCGACGTCTTCTGGTTGTCGACGGCCGAGATCGCCGACCGCGAGGACGCTCCGGACTATCTCGAACGGGACGTGAAACGGATCGACTCCCATCGCCACAGCGGATCGGCGTAAGCCGTCACCGTTCTCTGCGGGCTTCGGACGGGCACGATCGCCGGGATACGAACCCCGTCTTTCGGGCTCGGTTCGATCGAGCCGGGTAACTCGTGGCGCCGATCGGGTCGATCCGGCTTACTCGGAAAGTACCTGATCGCCGATCGTGTTCCGGAGCACTTCGCTCGTCCCCTCGTAGATCTCGTTGAGCTTGGCGTCGCGGTAGAACCGTTCGGCGGGGAAGTCCTTGGTGTAGCCGTAGCCGCCGTGGATCTGGATGCCCTCGTTGGCGACCTCGCGGCTGACCTCGGAGGCGTAGAGTTTGGCCTGGGCGGCGTCCTTGATGAAGGTCTCGCCGCGAATCTTCTTGTCCGCGGCTTTGTGCATGAGCATCCGGGAGGCCTGGATCTTCGTGTCCATGTCGGCCAGCTTGTGCTTGATCGCCTGGAACTCGCCGATCGGCTGGCCGAACTGCTCGCGCTCGCGGGCGTAGTCGCGGGCCTCGTCGAACGCGGCACGGGCGATGCCGACGCTCCGGGCGGCGATCGTGATGCGGCCGCCGTTCAGGGTCTTCAGGGCGTGGACGAAGCCCTCGCCCTCCTCGCCGAGCCGGCGCGATTCCGGGATCCGGAGGTCGTCGAAGCGGAGTTCCGCCGTCGGACACCCCTTGTCGCCGAGTTTCTCCTCCGTACCTTCGACGATGAAGCCGTCGTCCTCCTCGGGCCGGACGACGAACGACGAAATGCCCTTATTGCCGGCGTCGGGGTCCGTCTTCGCGAACAGGGTGATCGTGTCCGCGACGGAGCCGTTCGAGATCCAGAGCTTCCCGCCGTTGATCACGTACTCGTCGCCCTCCTCTTCGGCGGTGGTCTCCATCGCCGGCACGTCGCTCCCCGCGCCGGCCTCCGAGAGCGCGAACGCACCGATGTCAGTTCCCTCCGCGAGCGGCGTCAGGAACTCCTCCTTTTGGGCCTCGTCGCCGAACTCGTAGAGCATGTTGCCCGCCAGCGAGGTGTGGGCCGCGACGATCGTTCCCAGCCCGCCGGAGCCGCGGGAGATCTCCTCGAGGCCGATCGCGTAGGAGTGGTAATCCAAGCCGGCGCCGCCGTACTCCTCGGGGAAGGGCATTCCCAGCAGCCCCAGTTCCGCCATCTCGCTCACGAGGTCGCGGGGGAACTCGTCGTCGTGGTCGATCTCGCCGGCGATCGGCACGATCTCCTCGTCGACGAACTCCGAAACCATGTCCCGGATCTGCCGTTGTTCGGCTGAGAGCGCGAAGTCCATACCACGACTGTCGATCGGTCGGTTCTTTACTGTTGTTCCAATCGGTCTCCCGTTCACTCTCGTGTATCGCGATCGCGATGTTCGTCCTCGCGAGGTGCGGGGTCTGCCGTCTCCCGCTGGCAAATTTGTCAACGATCGGAATATCCCGCCGGGACCACGGTGTTTTTCCCGGATGGGAACAAAACCCATCCGTTAGATGACCACGGGCCAGCACGAAGAAACAGTCGACGCCGACCTCGAATGGTGTTTCGAGGCGGTACACGGCGTTTCGCGGACTTTTTCGATCACTATCGATCGACTCGACGAGCCGATGGCGACGCACATCTGCCTCGGCTACCTGCTCTGTCGGATCGCGGATACCATCGAAGACGCCGGCCACATCCCGCCGGAGACGCAGACGGAGCTGCTGACCGCGTACGATCGGCTGCTCGATCCCGACGACGAGCTGACGGTCGGCGAGTTCATGGACGCCGTCGAGCCGTGGCTCCCCGACAGCCGAGACAGCGACTGGGAGGTCGTGGCCAAGACGCCGCAGGTCCTGCGGACCTTCGAATCGCTCGAGGCGGAGCCTCGGGAGATCATGCGCGATCCCGTTCGGGAGCTCGTCGACGGGATGGCGATGTTCACCGATCGGTACGCGGACCACGGCGGATTACGGCTGCAGACCCTGGAGGAACTCGAAGAGTACTGCTGGTACGCCGCCGGCACCGTCGGGACGCTGATCACCGGGCTCGTGGCCCGCGGCGCCTCTCAGGAGCGCGCCGACGAGCTGCGCTCGAACGCCCGCTCGTTCGCGTTGCTGTTGCAACTCGTCAACATCGCCAAGGACGTCGAGAACGACTACCACGAGGAGAACAACGTCTACCTGCCCGCCGAGTGGCTCGAAGAGGAGGACGTCGCCGTCGAGAACGTCACCGACGCCTCGAATCACAGCGGAGTCACGAACGTCATCAGACGGGTCACCGGGCGGGCGGAGACGTACCTGGACGACGCCCAGCGCTACCTCGAAGTCGTCCCCGAGACCCACGGCAACCGGCTCTCGGCGTGGGCGATTCCGTACTTGCTCGCGGTCGGTACGATGCGGGAACTTCGCGAACGGCCCGAAGACGTCATCCGCGAGGGCGACGTGAAGGTCTCGCGCGCGGAGGTGTTCGCGCTCCTCCAGCAGTTCGAGGAGGGCGTCCCGCGATCGCGACTCGCCGATCTCCGCAGCGAGATGGCCGAGAAACCGCTCCACGATTGATCGACGCCGAAACGTCTCGAGTTCTAGTTCGGTTCGGCCCGCCGAACGACGGCCGTTTGTCGCCCGATCTGCGAACAGAGATAACCGACAGCGCCGGCGCCGACCCCCCACGGGACGAAGAGGACGCCGGCGAACAGGGGATCGAATCCGAAGACGTAGTACGGTGAAAACGCTGCGACGGGGACGAGCGGCGCGATCACCGCTATCGCGCCGAACTGCCAGGCGGACTCCCCGCACTCGAGCGCGTACCCGAGCGGCAGAAACAGCGCCGCGGCGAGGCCGAAGGAGGCGGCGAGCAGCGCGAGGGCCGGACCGGAGAGGAGCCAGCCGAGGCCGCCGAGGGCCCCCGCCGTTCCGGCGGCGATTCCGACGAGCGTCCGTCGACCGACGGTCCCGCCGAGCCGATCGACGCCGCGCTCGATCGCCGATCGACCCGGTCCACCCAACGGAACCAAGAGTCGACCGGTCCTGGCCGTAGAGGCCGCGACGGTCGCGATCCCGAGAAGAGCGACGGGAGCGATTCCGGCTCGGACGGTGTGCTCGAGGACCAGCGGCCCGAAGACGACCGAGCCCGATCCCCACGATTCCAGCGTTCCGACGACGTCCGATCGGCCGTAGGTCACGTACGTCTTCTGGACGGGAGCGCCGGTTCCGCCGCGGGCGTCGCTCGCTATCCACGTCACCGTTCCGTCCTCGGCGACGGCGTTCGGCGGTTCGTTCGCCGCCTGGTATCCGTCCGGGAGGTGAATCGTCACGCGGTCCGCCGCGAGCTCGTACCGCTGGTTCGTCCCGCCGGCGTAGAGGTAATCGAAGACCCAGCCGTCGCCCACGCCCGCCGTGGCGACGTCGTCGACCGCGTACCGAACGACGACGGTTCGCTCGGAGATCGACGCGTCGACGTCGTCGCGATCGTCTCCGACGGTGTCGTAGCGACGCCAGCCGTCTTCGACGGCCGCGTCGAGCGCCGCGGGATCGCTCCGGTACGCGTCGGCGGCGTTGCCATCGACGGGGACGCGGGCGATCCACTCCGAGTCCCCGTTCTCGTCGACGTGAATGTCGAGCGTGCCGCCATCGGTCGCCCCGTCGAGTCCGTCGCAGACGCTGCAGACGGCGAGGGGCGGGGGAGCCGCGCCGACGAGGGCGGCGGTCGCGAGGACGACGAGGAGACTGCAGCCAACTAGGGCGGGAAGGGACGTACGCATCGGCGCGTAATCGGTCGCGCGATCGTAAATAATTACCTACAGTTGAGAACAGGATTCAACAGAGAATGCGCGAAGACGAGCGACGACTCCGAGAGCGATGACTCCGCGACGCGAATCGCAGAGAATACCCACGACCGAAACCGTGGAGTGAGCTACTCGATCGGCTCAATCGTACTCGTAGAATCCCTTCCCGGTCTTCTTGCCGAGTTCGCCGGCTTCGACCTTCCGCTTCAGGAGGTAGGCGGGCTTGTACCGATCGCCGAGTTCCTCGTACAGCGTCTCGGAGGCGTGCAAGCAGATGTCGAGGCCGATGTGGTCTGCCAGCGTCAGCGGTCCCATCGGGACGTTCGTGCCGAGTTCCATGCCCGCGTCGATGTCCTCCTTCGTGGCGACCCCCTCGTCGTAGGCTCGGATGCCCTCGTTGATCCAGGGCATGAGGATCCGGTTCGTGACGAAGCCGGGCTTGTCGTCGGACTCCCAGGTCGTCTTCTCGAGATCCTCGGCGATCTCGTGGGCCAGTTCGACGGCCTCGTCGGTCGTCTTCTGCCCGACGACGACCTCGACGCCCGTCATGATCGGAACCGGATTCATGAAGTGGAGGCCAACGACGCGCTCGGGCCGATCGAGCACCGACGCGATCGAGGTGATCGAGAGCGTGCTCGTGTTGGTCGCGAGCAGGACGTCATCGTCGCAGACCGACTCGAGGTCCGCGAAGATGTCCCGTTTGACGTCCATGTTTTCGAGGGCGGCCTCGACGACGAGATCGCAGTCCGCGAGGTCGTCGAGGTCGGTCGTCCCCTCGATCCGATCGCGGATCGTCTCGGGGTCCGCCGGAAGGGCGTCCTTCCCCGCGAGGCGATCGAGGCTGTGTTCGATGCTGCCGAAGCCGTTCTCGACGAACTCGGGTTCGACGTCCCGCATCCGGACGTCGTAGCCGTGGGTCGCGGCGACCTGCGCGATCCCGCTGCCCATCGTTCCCGCGCCGACGACGCCGATTCGATCGATCTGATCGCGGACCATACACGGCCGTATTCCCGAGGCGGGCGTAAGTGTGCTGGTTCCTGCCCCGAACTACCGCCGACGCACCGCGCAACGGGGACCTCGGGCGCCGCTAAGGGGTATCACTTTAGTCTCGTCATCGAATCAGGTGGTATGGTCACGGTGCTCACCGCGAACGACGTCGAATCGCTGTGCGATGTGGAGACGATCCTGCCGGCAGTCGAAACCGCGCTCGTCGAACAGGCCGCGGGGAACGTCGAACGGCCCGATCGGCCCCACTTCCCGGTCGGGGCGGGACTGGACGGAAACGATCCTCGCGGCACGGCGCTGACGATGCCGGCGTACGTCCGCGGCGAGCCGTACTACGCCACGAAGCTCGCGAGCGTCCACGAGGGCAACGAGTCCCGCGGACTGCCGACGATCCAGGCCCAGATCGCGCTCACCGACGCCAAGACCGGACGGCCCGTCGCGTACATGCCCGGGACGCGCGTGACGAACGTGCGAACGGGCTGCGTCGGCGGACTCGCGGCCCGATCGCTCGCCGCCGAGCCCGTTCGACTGGCGGTGATCGGCGCCGGCGCACAGGCGCGCTGGCAGACGCGGGCGATCGCGGCGACCTCGGACCTCGACTCGGTGTCGATCTACTCGCCGAGCGACTCGAAGGACGAGTGTGCCGACGACCTCTGCGCAGACGGGATCCCGGCCGAAGCCGTCGAGACGCCTGTGGACGCCGTCTCGGACGCGACGGTCGTCGTGACGGCGACGACGAGCACCGAGCCGGTGTTCCCGGCCGACGCGACCGACGCGGAGCTGGTCGTCGCGGTCGGCGCCTACACCGCCGCGATGCGGGAACTCGAACCCGCGCTCGTCGAGCGCGCCGATCGACGCTTCGCCGACGTACCCGGCGAGGCAATCGAGACGGGCGATTTCCGGGATATCGGGGCGGAGATGGACGATCTCGAGCCGCTGGCGAGGGCGTTCGCGGACGATCGGCCGATCGAACGCGCGGACGGACTCGCGGTGGTGAAAAGCGTCGGGAGCGCGGTCATGGACTTGACCGCGGCGACGGCTGTCTACCGGCGGGCCCGGGCCGACGGCGCCGGAACCGAGGTTCCGTTCCGAACCGGCGGCGAGTGATGGTCCGTTTAGAAGTTTGGGTAACTTTCAAGACGTGAGAGTGTGAGCTACGGGTAACCGGTGAACCGCGTGAATAAGGAATTGATACGGAGCGACCCCGAGGCCGACAGCGGCGCCGATCGGGACGACGTCGAACAGTCCGAGTCGGTGACCGATCGGGGCGGGGAGACGGTCTCTCCGACGAAACTGGTGTTCGGCATGGGATCGGCGCCGGACCGCGCCGGGGAGCGGATCGAATCGGCGGAACGAGCGGCCCTCGAGGCGGCCGGCGTCGACCCCGCCGTCGTCGAGAACAAGGAGTACTCCTACCGGATGCTGCTCGACGACGGCGTCGACGACGAGGCTGCGGACGCGCTCCGCCGGCGCTTTTCGCTCCCCTGGTCGTTCGAGAGCGACGGGGATCTCGATCTGCGATCGGCCG
This sequence comes from Halosolutus gelatinilyticus, assembly GCF_023028105.1. NCBI lineage: Archaea > Methanobacteriati > Methanobacteriota > Halobacteria > Halobacteriales > Natrialbaceae > Halosolutus > Halosolutus gelatinilyticus. The sequence continues at coordinate 2,850,495 of NZ_CP095491.1, read as the reverse complement.
CCGTGCGGGGGCTCGACGACGCCGAGCGCGAGTGGATCGCCGCCAGCGGAACCGAGGACTGGCAGTCGTTCGATTACGCCCGGTCGCGAACCGTCGACGTCGGTCGGGACGAACCGGCGGAGCGCCCGTGGCCGAAACCGACGGCGGTGACGGCGGTGACCGGCGTCGGTCCCGAGGACGCCGATCGACTCGCCGAGGCCGGCATCCGATCGGCCGAGCGGCTGGCGACGATCAACGCGTTCGACGTGGCGAAGGCGCTCGATCTGAACGTGTTGCACGTCCGGACGTGGCGACACAACGCGCGCGAGTTGCTGTGATCGCGATCGACCGGGTCGGCCGATCGCGACCGGCCCGTCGCATCGTCCGCGATCGAAATCGTTTACTACTTCAGTAAGTAATTTAGTTAATTGAGACCACCAGAGATATATAGCGGCCTGGTGGACCAACTACCAGATGATTCCGATCGACGATTCACCGATCGTCCGCGACGGCAAGTGTCTGATTCTGGCGATGGATCACGGGCTGGAGCACGGGCCGGTCGATTTCGAAGACGTCCCGGAGAAACTCGATCCGTCGACGGTGTTCGAGACGGCGACCCACGACGCGGTCACCGCCATGGCCGTCCAGAAAGGGATCGCGGAGGGCTACTACCCGAGCTACGAGGACGACGTCAACCTCCTCCTGAAGCTGAACGGCACCTCGAACCTCTGGATGGGCGAGCCCGACTCGCCGGTCAACTGCTCGGTCGACTACGCCGCCGAACTCGGCGCCGACGCCGTCGGCTTCACCGTCTACAGCGGTTCGAACCACGAGGTGGAGATGTTCGAAGAGTTCCGCGACGCCCAGGAGAAGGCCCGCGAACACGACATCCCGATGGTCATGTGGTCCTACCCGCGCGGACAGGGGCTCAAGAACGACACCAAGCCGGGCACCATCTCCTATGCGACCCGCATCGCCCTCGAGCTGGGTGCCGACATCGCGAAGGTCAAGTACCCCGGCAGCCCCGAGGCGATGCAACACGCCTGCAGGGCCTCCGGCGACATGATGGTCGTCATGAGCGGCGGGTCGAAGACCTCGGACTACGAGTTCCTCTCGACCGTCGAGGCCGCCGTCCAGTCGGGGTGTAAAGGGCTCGCCGTCGGCCGCAACGTCTGGCAGCGCGAGAACCCCACCCACATCCTCGACGCCCTCGAGAAGGTCATCTACGAGGAGGCGACCGCCGACGCCGCGCTCGAGGAGTGATCGTGACGGTGTCCGACCCGGTCGTCGAGGCGGTCGTGTCGACCGTCTGCCGGACGGCCACCGAGATCCGCCAGGGACTGATCGGTCGCCGCAACACGGTCGACGAGGCGAACCCGAGCGGCGAGACCCAGGTCGAGGCGGACGTCTGGGCCGACGACCTGCTCGCCGATCGGCTCTCGTCGATCGACGGCGTCGGACAGTACGCGAGCGAGGAGCGGTCGGACGTGCTCGACTGCGGCGGCGACCCGGATACCGAGACGGACGCGTACGCGGTCGCCGTCGATCCCCTCGACGGCTCCTCGAACCTCCGGTCGAACAACAGTATGGGGACGATCGTCGGCGTCTACGACGCCTCGCTGCCGGCCCGGGGTGACGCGCTCGTCGCGGCTTGCTACGTCCTCTACGGGCCGGTCACGACGATGGTACTCGCCACCGAGGAGACCGTCACCGAGTACGAACTGACCGGCGGCGAGCGAACGATCGTTCGGCGAGACGTCACGCTCCCCGACGAGCCGGTCGTCTACGGCTTCGGCGGCCGCGTCCCCAACTGGACCGACGCGTTCAGCGAGTACGCCCGCGAGATCGAGCGCGAACTCAAACTCCGATACGGCGGCGCGATGATCGGCGACGTCAACCAGGTGCTCACCTACGGCGGGATCTTCGCCTATCCGGGGCTCGAATCCCGTCCGGAAGGCAAACTCCGCCTCCAGTTCGAGGGGAACCCGATCGGCTACATCGTCGAACGGGCCGGCGGCCGCTCCTCCGACGGCGAGCGATCGCTTCTGGCTGTCGAGCCGAACGACGTCCACGGTCGAACGCCCCTCTTCGTCGGTAACACCGACCTGATCGATCGACTCGAAGCGGCTCTCGAGTAAGGATCGAACGGTCCCCCGTTCTCGATTCGCATCGGCGTCGCTCGCTACGGCGACCTCCCGTTACCGCCACCCCGCCGTGATCAGTACGTAGCCGCCGACTCCGAACAGTAGCGCGACGTAGAACGCCCAGCGCGGCCAGCCAGCCGTGAGAAAGAGGAGCGTCAGGAAGACGACCCAGAGCGTGACGACGAACAGGTCGACGAGCAGGCGAGCCCCCATTCTCATCGCGCGGCGGACGGTCCCGGACCGGTTCGAGCGGGAGGCGTCGTTACTCATCGGCTATCGATCGGGTGCCTGCGGTCCGTTTCGGGCTCGGAAGCGGTCGCGACGTCGGTTCCATCCGCGATTCGAATTCCGTCTTGATGTGCAACATTCGTCGATCACTCAGAAGTGGTACCCGTGCATCTCGGTCAGTCGGTACGCCGCGACGCCCCAGATGTAGCTCTGTCCGGGCCACCAGGTTCGGGCGTTGTTGAAGCCGGCGACGAGGACGTCGCCGTCCTCGCCGTCCGGATCGGGGTGGTAGCTCACCGAGCCGCTGTCCCCGTCCGTCAGGTCCATCTCGCCGCCCCACCGGATCTGACCGTGGCGGCAGAAGTCGTCGGTGAAACAGGTGATCGCGTCGATCCCCTGGATCCGACCCCTCGTGTGGCCGGTCAGCGCCCCGACTTTCTCCAGTTCCTTTCCCCGGGCGATGAGGTCGGCCAATCCCCAGCGAGTGTACTGGCCGCGGATTCGGGTCGTCGTCGGCGCGTCGATGGCGGGCGCCGGATCGACCTGCTGACGGGGTTCGATCGCGACGACGTCTTCGCCAGGGTGGATGTGCGCGACGGTCCCGAGCTCCAGGGAGTCCGCGTCTTGAACCGGAAGGAAGAGTTGTCGTCTCCCGAGTTCCGCGTTCCCGTCGAAGGCGTGTGCGGCCGTCACGAAGAACTGTCGCCGACCGTCGGGATGGTACAGCGCGGGTCCGAGCGTCGCCAGACTGGTGGTCGTTTCGCAGGCGACACCGCTCGGAACCCGATCGTCGACCACGGAGCTGATGATTCGCGGTTCGAGCGGTTCGAGCCCGTCATGGATCTCGCCCGACTCGACGATCGTCTCGACGCTCACCGGGACGTCGCCCGAAAGCTGGTCGATCGTCTCCCTGAGCGACTTGGCGTCCGCGGAAATGCCGACCGAGACGGTCGCGGTCCCGCTGGCGTAGTCACCGGGGACGACCACGCTCCCGAGGTACCCGGTGAAGCCGTACCGCGCCAGCAGTTCGTTCACCTCGAGGGCCTTCTTGACGGACGCGTACCACTCGGCGGGGACGTGGCGAACCCGTTCCTCGAGCGACCACGGATCGTTGGGAGCGTTCCGGACGAGCGCGGTGACGACCGGGACCTCGCCGTCGTCGGCCGCGAGGAAATCGTCGACGCCGAGGAGGCGAGACGCGCCGAGCGCGTAGCCGCCGGTGACGAGCGTTCTGAGGAACTCACGACGATCCATCCCCGCGTGCAACCGATCGCGAAGGCTCGCGAGCCGGTGGACCAGAGACGGCGACTGGGTGCCTGACATATCGTCGATTCCGATTCGCGTACTCGTTTCCCGCTGACTCCCGCTCCGCCGACGCTACGGGCGACCTTCAGGAGCCAGTCATAGCTGTCGAATGGACGACGAAAACGTCGATAGGGGTTGTGCCTGCAACTGCCGCGGCCGTGATATCCGGTCCCGAAATGCGACGCGCGCCCCCTCCGATCGGGTGTTCGAGACCGGACGTCGGGCGGTCATATAATACGTGTACGAGTACAGGTGAGCGTTTGTGTCCCTCACCCGCCCACACAGAGACGTCTCCGTGTTGGTGACCACGGAGGCAGCGACATCACTCTCGTGCGGTTCGCGTCGGGTCGCGATTCGTGATCCACCTCGCCTGCTCGTTCGTGACGGTTCGTCCGATCGGTGGCGATCGTCCCGCCGCGATCCGTTTTTATTCGTTCCGCTCGACGCGGAGCGGTCGGGTTCGCGGCGGGCGTCCGATTTCGGCGCCTCTCGGCTACGCTTTTCGGCCAGTGAACGCCCTCGGCGTCGCGAACCGCGATGGAAAACGACTTTTATGCGGGCCGTCACAAATTTTGCCATGAAAGTCCGAATCGCGGCAGGGGCGTCGGACGAGGAGGCGTCGGCGATCGCGGCCGCGCTGGCCGAACACGTCGGCGACACGATCGAGGTCTACGTCGGCGCCGACGACGAGCCGATGGCGACCCACGAACACGAGACGGAACCGACGTCCGGATCGGGCGCAGACGGGCGGCGAGGGCCGACGGTACCCGCCGACGGCGGCGACGCCGACGCAGAACTCGGACCCACCGAACGCGAAGCGCTGCTTCGCGAGGAGATCGCGGACATCCTCGAAGGCGGGCCGGAAAAGTACAGGGACCAACTGCCCGAGGAGGGGAAACTGTTCGTGCGCGATCGGCTCGACCTCTGGTTCGGCGGCGAGAACGACGAGTTCCTCTTCGAGGACGGCAAGTTCGCGGCGTTCGACGACTGGCACCCGCGGGGGATGAATACGGGCCCGGACGACGACGATCGACTCCCGGCGGACGGCCTCATCACCGGCGCCGCGACCTTCGAGGGGCGGGACGTCCACTTCATGGCCAACGACTACACGGTCAAGCGGGGGAGCATGGCCGCGAAGGGCGTCGAGAAGTTCCTCCGGATGCAACAGCGGGCGCTCAAGAGCGGGAACCCCGTGTTCTACCTGATGGACTCCTCCGGCGGGCGGATCGACCAGCAGACGGGCTTCTTCGCCAACCGAGAGGGGATCGGCAAGTACTACTACAACCACTCGATGCTCTCCGGGCGCGTCCCGCAGATCTGCGTCCTCTACGGCCCCTGTATCGCCGGCGCGGCGTACACCCCGGTGTTCGCGGACTTCACGATCATGGTCGAGGGGATGTCCGCGATGGCGATCGCCTCGCCCCGGATGGTCCGGATGGTCACCGGGGAAGACATCAGCATGCAGGACCTGGGCGGTCCGGCGGTCCACGCCCGCGAATCCGGGTCGGCGGATCTGATCGCGAGGGACGAGGAACACGCTCGCGAGCTCGTCGCGCAGTTGATCACCTATCTGCCGGACAACGCCGACGAGAAGCCGCCCCAGCAGGAACCGATCGGACCCGCGAAGTCCTCGGAGGGGATCGACGCCGTCGTTCCCCAGCACCCGAACAAGGGGTACGACATGACCGACGTCATCGAGCGGCTGGTCGACGAGGGGTCGTACTTCGAGTTACGGCCCGATTACGGTCCCGAGATCGTCACCGCCTACGCCCGAATCGACGGCCGACCGATCGGAATCGTCGCGAACCAGCCCGCGAACCGCGCGGGAGCGATCTTCCCCGACGCGGCGGAGAAGGCCGCGGAGTTCATCTGGAAGTCGGACGCGTTTAACGTCCCGCTACTCTACCTCTGTGACACGCCCGGCTTCATGGCCGGCTCCCAGGTCGAAAAGGAGGGCATCTTGGAGCAGGGCAAGAAGATGATCTACGCGACCTCCGCCGCGACGGTCCCCCAGCAGACGGTTGTCGTGCGGAAGGCCTACGGCGCGGGGATCTACGCGATGGGCGGCCCCGCCTACGATCCCGAGAGCGTCATCGGTCTCCCCTCCGGCGAGATCGGCATCATGGGGCCGGAGGCGGCGATCAACGCCGTCTACGCTCGGAAACTCGCCGCGATCGACGATCCCGAGGAGCGCGAGCGCACCGAACGCGAGCTGCGCGAGGAGTACCGCGAGGACATCGACATCCACCGGATGGCCAGCGAGGTCGTCATCGACGAGATCGTTCCGCCGAGTGCGCTCCGCGACGAACTCGCTGCCCGCTTCGACTTCTACGCCGACGTGGAGACGTCTCTTCCGGACAAGAAACACGGCACCATCCTCTGACGGCGACGACGCTGATCGATCGCCGGGTCGTCGGCGGTGAATCGTTGCTGCCGGTCCGATTACCGTCGCCGATCGCGTCGACCGCGACTGTGCATCGGGACTAGTACTATTCGTTGACGGCTCAGCGCCCAGTTACCGCCACGTAACCGAGGCCCCGTCCATCCTACGGTTGCCATAACAATACCGGGAGTGATGGAACCGGCGCGTGCGGTAGCCCCGCGCGCTCTCCGGGCCGGACGGCGATCGGTTCGACTCCGATCGGGAGCCTATGAGTTTCGACGGCGCGTCGCTGCGCCACCGACTGCCCGGCGGCGTCACGCCCGTTCGCCTCGAGCGACTGTTCTGGGGACTCGTGGTCGTCTCGCTCCTCGGCGACGTGGTGACGACCTTCGTCGGCCTGCAACTTGGATTGGCCGAGTCGAACCCGATCGCCCGCGGCGCGATCGATAGCCACGGACTGGCGGGAATGTTCGCGCTGAAAGCGGTCGCGATCGGGATCGGTCTCGTCTGCCGACCGATGCTCCCCGCGGAGTACCGGGCGATCGTTCCGGCCGGCCTCGCGCTGCCGTGGACGGCGGCCGTCTTCATCAACATCTACATGATCGCGACCGTGGCGTGATCGCGATCGGCGATCGAGGTGGATCGGACGCGGCGCTCACGCTTCGAGACAAACCGTTACGTCCGTCGGATTTTCTCTCCACTCCGATCGCGAGACGCTGTATCGGACGCAGTCGACGGGCTCGCCGTCGATGACCTGCCAGTTCCGGAGGGTCCCCTCTCGACCGCCGCCGTGTGCTTCCGTGTACTTCCGGATCGCCCGCTTCGACCGATCGTTATCGACGAGCGCGAGCACCGCGACCACCTCAAGGTCGAGGCGCTCGAACGCGACGTGCATGAACGCGGCGGCGCGTTCGCCGGAGTAACCCCGGCCCCAGAACCGCTTTCGGAGCCAGACGCCGAGCGTCATCGTCCGACGGTCCCAGTCGACGTCGCACCCGGCACCGCCGGCGATCTCTTCCGCCCCGTCTTCGCCCTCGAGAGGGCGAATCACGTACGACGCGGCCTCGTTCGATTCGAACCGGTCGGCCGATCGCTCGACGTGATCGGCGGTTTCCTTCGGCGTCGGATGTGGGTCCCACGTCACGTACGCCGTGACCTCTTCGATCCCCGGATCCGACGAACAGATTTCGTACAACTCGAAGACGTCTACCGTCTCGGGTCCCGTCGCTTCGAGGCGCAGCCGATCGGTCTCGATCGTTTCGGGGAAGAGATCCGCCATGATACTGTCGTCGGGTTGATGGATAAAAGCCTTGCCGACGGTATGGGTACGCGTGCCACGCTGACGAACGGATCGATCGGTGCGGCACCCGGCGATCGGCTCACCGAGACCGTTCGAGGGCGCGCCGCCACCCTCTGACTTCGTCGAGGACGGCGGCCCACTGCTCACGACTGCCCGGCACCGCGGTCGGCGAGTCGCGTCCGCGCTGCGCTTCGAGCCGCGCTCGAACGCGCGCCGGGTCGTCGACGTTGCGGAAGGAAAGCGCCGCGCCGCCGGCGGGGTCGATCTCGACGGAACCGTAGTCGAACAGCCGGCCCGTCACGCCCTGTTCGAACGTCGTGTTCTGGATTCGATCGAGTCCGAGGAACCGCACGGAGAGGCCGAGAACGCCCGTTTTGGCGGCGATTCGACGGTTCGTGATCAGGTACGTTGTCCGCGAGACGCGAAGCGTCAGCCACCACACCGAAACGGCGATTGGCGGAATACAGAGCGCCGCCCACGGCGAGAGAACGTCCGCCGCGATCGCACCGAGGATCGCGATCGCGCCGACGATCCCGAGGGCGGCCCACGGGTAGACGGTCTGGATCCGCGGCCCGCCGACCCAACGAAGTTCCTCGCCGGCGTCGAGCGCGAGCCAGTCGAGTTCCCGATCGGTCGACGGATCGGGTTCGACCGCGCGATCGGTCGGCGATTCGAGACCGTCGGACCGATCAGCCGCTGACCCGGCGTCCGCGCGTTGGGCGTCGTCGCTCATCGTTGCCTTCGGCGGTCGTCGCCATCACGAGCGCCCCGGCCGTCCTTCGAAGGCCGCGCCGCGTCGCTCTTCGACTCCTCTACGGCCGCCCGGATCGCGCGGAGTTCGGTCAGGATCTCCGCGAGCGCGTCGTCGGTCGATCGCTCGTCGTCGCCCTCGCGCCGCGGGCGGTCGATCAGTTCGCTGATCCGCTGCTGGACCGCTCGCGGGTCGGGTACGGAGTCGAACGAGAGCTCGACACCCGAGCCGCCGGCGGTGCTGACGTCGACGTCCCCGTAGCCGAAGTGGTTCCCCAGCGCGCTCTGAGAGTAGGAGATGTCCTGGATCTTCCCGTGTTCGATCCGCTTGACGTCGCGGGAGAACACGCCCGTCTTCTTGTAGAGCGCCTGGTCCGTCACGACGTAGTGGGTGTTCGTCACCCGGAAGTACTCGCCGACGATGACGAAAATCCCGATCAGGACGATCGAGAGCGGGATCCCGACAAGGAGCGCCGGAATGAGCGTCCGTCGATCGGGACCGCTCGCCCAGACGACCTCCTCGTCAGCGTCGAGCGAGAGCCACTCGAGGTCGGCGGGATCCAGATCCGGGGCCGTCATTCGTCCCCCTCTTCCGCGTGCTCGCGCTTCAGCGAGAGGACGGTCCGATCGAACTCGCAGACGAGCGGTTCGTCCGGGTCGTTTACCTTGAAGACTTCGACGTGCATGGTCACGACGCCGCGCTCGCCGTCGCTGGTCTCGCGCTTGTCCGCGACCGTCGACTGAACGCGGATCGTGTCGCCGTGGAAGACCGGGTGCGGGTGCTCGACGGTATCGTACGAGAGGTTGGCGACGATCGTCCCGTCGGTCGTCTCGGGGATCGAGATGCCAACCGCCAGCGACATCGTGTAGAGGCCGTTGACCAATCGCTCGCCGAAGTCGGTGTCCGCGGCGAACTCCTGATCGAGGTGCAGCGGCTGCTGGTTCATCGTCATGTCGCAAAAGCGCTGGTTGTCGCTCTCGGAGATCGTTCGCCGGCGCTCGTGCTCGATCGTCTCGCCGACGGTGAACTCCTCGTAGTACAGTCCGGGCATAGGTTCGGAGTCGCGGAGATCCCACTAAAACGTGTCCTTCGCGCAATGTGTCCGGAGGTCGAAACGACGCGGCCCGCGAACGGGCACCGACGACAGCAAGGGGTACGCCGAAGGAACCGCGGGGATCAGTCCTGGTGGGTGAGTTCCGTGACTGCACACCGAATCGACACGACGACGGCGGGCGATCCGGAGCGCGCGGCGGCCGCGGTCGCCGATCGAGCGACGCCGATCGGTGAAGGCCTGGGCGGCCTCGTCGACGACGTCGCCGACGCGGACGTGGTCCTGCTCGGCGAGGCCTCGCACGGTACCTCGGAGTACTACCGCCTCCGGGCGCAACTGTCGGCGCGGTTGCTCGACGATCACGACTTCGAGTTCGTCGCCGTCGAGGGCGACTGGACCGACTGCTACGAGGTGACGCGGTACGCGACCGGCCGATCGGACGCCGAGAGCGCCCGCGAGGTCCTCGAGTCGTTCGAGCGCTGGCCGACGTGGATGTGGGCCAACTGGGAGGTCGCGGCGTTCGTCGATTGGTTGGCCGGGTACAACGCCGATCGGCCCGTCGGCGATCGGGCCGGTTTCTACGGGCTGGACGTCTACAGCCTCTACGAGTCGATGGCCGCGGTCATCGACTACCTGGAGGGCCTGGACCCCGACTTGGCGGATCGGGCCCGCGACGCCTATCACTGCTTCGAACCGTACGGCGAGGACGCCCGCGAGTACGCGCAGTCGATCCGACTGATTCCCGAAGACTGCGAGGCGGAGGTGATCGACGTGCTTCGATCGCTTCGTGAGGAGATCGCTGATCAGAATGCGGGGTACGACGGGGACGATCCGCTCGAATCCTTCGCCGCCGAACAGAACGCGCTGGTCGCGAAGAACGCCGAATCGTACTATCGAGCGATGGGCCGCGGCGGCGCGAACTCGTGGAATGTGAGGGATCGCCACATGAGCGAGACGCTCCAGCGACTCCTCGAATTCCACGACGGCCCCGGTATCGTCTGGGCGCACAACACCCACGTCGGCGACGCCCGCGCGACGAACATGGTCGATCGCGGGAAGCTGAATCTGGGTCAACTCGCCCGCGAGGAGGTCTGCGAGGACGACGCGGACGTCGCGACCGTCGGCTTCGGCTCCCGCCGCGGGACCGTCATCGCCGGCGAGGAGTGGGGTGCGCCGATGGAACGGATGACCGTCCCCGAGGCGCGATCGGGAAGCCACGAGGACGTCTTCCACCGGGCGGGCCTCGACGACGCCATTGTCCAGTTCGATCGGGGCTACGGAACGGCTGACGAGGACGACGGCGGACCGCTCGCCGAACCTCGGGGCCACCGCGCGATCGGCGTCGTCTACGATCCCGCCTACGAGGGCGGCAACTACGTCCCCACCGTGCTGCCCGATCGGTACGACGCGTTCGTCTACCTCGACGAGACCGAGGCGCTCCACCCGATGGGGATCGAGGGTGGTGAGGCGCCTCCCGAGACGTATCCGTGGGGCGTCTAGCGGCGTCTCTCGACCATCAACTGTCGAGGATAAACCGGACGAGAACACCCCGAAAGCCCCGGACTCGTTCCCACCTCTCAGCTGACCGGGCAGACCACCGCGGGTGGGAATGAAAGGGGCTAGGGCTTTCGTGGTGTTCTCAGAATCGGCGTCGTCTTGGGCGGGGCGCCGATTATCCGTGACCCTGCCCGAAATCACCGTTCATTCGACCATCTCGGTCTCCTCGCCGGCTTCGTGCTGGACCCAGATCGTCTTCGCGTTGACGAACTCGCGGATGCCGTGGCGGGCGAGTTCGCGCCCGTAGCCGGAGTCTTTGACGCCGCCGAACGGAAGCCGCGGATCGGACTTGACGAGTTCGTTCACGAACGCGAGGCCGGACTCGAACTCGCGGGCGACTCGCTCGCCCCGATCGAGGTCCTCCGTCCAGACGCTGGCACCGAGACCGAATCGGGTGTCGTTGGCTTTCTCGATCGCCGCCGCCTCGTCGGAAACCTTGAACACCGTCGCGACGGGACCGAACATCTCCTCTTTGTCCGCGGGCGCGTCTTTCGGCGGGTCCGTGATCACCGTCGGCGGATAGAACGCACCGTCGCGGTCCACCGGTTCGCCGCCGAGTTCCAGTTCGCCGCCCTGGTCGATCGTCTCCTCGACCTGCTCGTGGAGCTCCTCCATCAGATCCTCGCGGGCCTGGGGGCCGATATCGGTCTCGTCGTCCGTCGGATCGCCGACCGTCTGCGCGTCCATCTCCTGGACGAACCGATCGAGGAACTCGTCGTAGACGTCCTCGACCACGATGAACCGCTTCGCGGCGATGCAGGACTGGCCGTTGTTGATGAGCCGGGCCTGGACCGCCGTCTCCACGGTTTTGTCCATCGGGGCGTCGTCGAGGACGACGAACGGATCGCTGCCGCCGAGTTCGAGGACGCTCTTCTTGAGGTTGCTGCCCGCCGTCTCGCCGACCGCGCGGCCCGCGCCGTCGCTTCCGGTGAGCGTGACGCCCCTAATCCGATCGTCTTCGATCACCTGGTCTATCTCGCTCGAACTGATCAGCAGGGAGGTGAACACGCCCTCCGGGTAGCCCGCCTCGCGGAAGACGTCCTCGATCGCCCGGGCGCACCCGGGGACGTTCGAGGCGTGTTTCAGCAAGCCGACGTTGCCCGCGGTGAGGTTCGGCGCGGCGAACCGGAAGACCTGCCAGAACGGGAAGTTCCACGGCATGATCGCGAGGATCGGACCGAGCGGTTGGTAGACGACCTTCGTCGTCGCGTTCGGCTCGCCCGCGACGACCTCGTCGGCGAGGAACTCCGCCGCGTGCTCGGCGTAGTAGTCGCAGACCCAGGCGCACTTCTCGACCTCCGATCGCGCCTGGTCGATCGGTTTGCCCATCTCCTCGGTCATCAGGGTGGCGTACTCGTCGCTGTTCTCGCGAAGGACCTCGCCCGCCGCGGCCAGCAGTCGCTGGCGTTTTTCGATCGGGACTCGCGACCAGTCCTCGAACGCCTCGCTCGCCCGCTTCAGTTGCTCCTCCCGTTCGGATTCGGACTCCTCGTCGAACGTGTCGACGACCTCGCCGGTCGCCGGATTGATGCTCTCGATGGTCACGGGAGGTCGGACCACGACGAGCGGCTTGAATGAGAGGGGAGATAGTGCGCGGTGTGCAAATATTGCACGAACCCGAAGGAAGTAGCAAGGGTTATCCGGATCGTGGAGAAATCCCCTCGCATCGTCCCGGAGACGATCGGGAGCCGGCCCCCGACGGGCGATCGTCTCGCGCGGCTTCGATTCGGGGCGAGAGATCTACGGCGTGACCATGACAACAGCCGATCCCACAGCGGAATCCGACGCGCAGCGCACCGAACCGACGGCGAAGACCGTCGAACCGGAAGCCGAGAACGCCAAATCGGAGGCCGAGAGCGCCGTCGAAACGGCGCGTCGGCAGCTCGATCGCGCGGCGGCCCACCTCGACGTCGACGACGGAATCGTCGATCGGCTCCGGCATCCCACGAGCGTCTACCGGGTGACGATCCCGCTCGAGCGCGACGACGGGACTCGAGCGATGTACACCGGCTACCGCGCCCAACACGACAGCGTCCGCGGGCCGTACAAGGGCGGCCTGCGATACCACCCGGACGTCAGCGAGGACGAGTGTATCGGACTGTCGATGTGGATGACCTGGAAGTGCGCCGTGATGGACCTCCCCTTCGGCGGGGCAAAAGGCGGCGTTGTCGTCGATCCCAAGGACCTAAGCGCCGCCGAAAAGGAACGGCTCACCAGGCGATTTGCGGAGGAACTCCGGCCGGTCATCGGGCCGATGACGGACATTCCCGCGCCCGACATGGGGACGGACCCGGAAACCATGGCGTGGTTCATGGACGCCTACTCGATGCAGGAAGGGGAGACCGAACCCGGCGTCGTCACCGGCAAACCGCCCGTCGTGGGCGGTTCCTACGGCCGGGAGAAAGCTCCCGGTCGCAGCGTCGGCATCGTCGCGCGGGAGGCGATCGACTACTACGGCTGGGATGTCGAAGACACCACCGTCGCCGTCCAGGGATTCGGGAGCGTCGGCGCCAACGCCGCGCGCTACCTCGACGACCTCGGCGCGCAGATCGTCGCGGTGTCGGACGTCGACGGGGCGATATACGACCCGGACGGCCTCGACACGACCGACGTTGAGGACCACGACGAGACGCCGGGGATGGTCTCGGGCTACGACGCCCCCGAGACGCTCTCGAACGCGGACCTGCTCGAACTCGACGTGGACGTGTTGATCCCGGCCGCGATCGGGAACGTGCTCACCGGCGAGAACGCCGCTGACGTCAGCGCGGAGCTGATCGTCGAGGGCGCGAACGGCCCGACGACCTCGACGGCCGATCGAATATTCGAGGAGCGCGCCATTCCGGTCGTCCCGGACATCCTCGCCAACGCGGGCGGGGTCACGGTCAGTTACTTCGAGTGGCTCCAGGATATCAACCGCCGCAAGTGGAGCCTCGAACGGGTCCACGAGGAACTCGAGACGGAGATGCTCCGAGCGTGGGAGTCCGTCCGCGAGGAGTACGACGCGCGGGACGTCACGTGGCGCGACGCGGCGTACATCGTCGCACTCTCCCGGGTCGCCGAGGCGCACGACGCTCGCGGCCTGTGGCCGTAGCATGACCTCGCGACCGAGTTTGGTGCGCAGGTAACGCGGGCGCCCACACCCCTCGTTCAGCGTGATTCGGGATCGACACGCGATACGCCCGTTCAAAGTGAAACCACCCTCGTGCGTTCTTCGATCGCAATTCGGTATCGATCTCCCATCGATTCCCGCTTCGTTTTCACTCTGAACGAGGGGTTCCCATGACGATGCTGCCGGTCCGTCCGATCCGATCGCCCACCCCCCGATGTGGGCCCTGCTCCTCTCGACCCGTCCCAGCAGTTCGATCGGTTCCGGTCGAACGCGTTCCGCGCCGGCTATCCGCCCGATTCCCGCCGTACCGCGTCCCGTACTTTCACGGTCCCGCTTCTCGCACACGTCCGTATGGTACGTCGAAGCGTCCTGTTTACCCCTGGTGATCGTTCCGAGATGCTCCGTAAAGCCCCGAACGCGGGGGCCGACGTGATCGTCTTCGATCTCGAGGACGCCGTGTCCCCGACGCGCAAGGACGAAGCGAGAGACGCGGTTCGCGACGTTCTCGCCGACCCAGAATTCGACCCCGACTGCGAGGTCTGCGTTCGCGTCAACGCGACTGACGACGCGATCAAGGCCGATCTCGATACCCTGCTCGCGTCCCCCGACGAGGTCCGCCTCGACAGCCTGATGCTTCCGAAAGCGAGCGCCGCGGACGACGTTCGCGCGCTCGCCGATCGACTCGCCACCTGGAGCGTCTCCGCGCCGGTGCTGGCGCTGATCGAGAGCGCTCGCGGCGTCCTCGCGGCGCCGGAGATCGCGGCGGTTCCGGCGACCGACGCGCTGGTATTCGGCGCCGAGGACCTCTCGGCCGATATCGGTGCGACGCGGACCGCAGAGGGAACGGAAGTTCTCTACGCACGCGAACGCGTCGTCGTCGCGGCCGCGGCCCACGACTGCGAGGCGATCGACACCCTGGTGACCGACTTCCAGGACGACGAGGGCCTGCGCGAGGACGCCGAGCGATCGGTTCGGCTCGGTTACGACGGGAAGCTGGCGATCCACCCCGCGCAGGTCGGCCCGATCAATGAGGCGTTCACCCCGGACGAAAGCGAGATCGAGTGGGCCGAGGCGGTTCTCGAGGCCAGGCGGGAGGCCGAGGCCGAGGGACGGGGCGTCTTCGAGGTCGACGGCGAGATGATCGACGCGCCGCTGATCGCGCAGGCGCGACGAATCCGCGATCGTGCCGAGGCCGCCAGCGACGGCGCGTAACCCGGGCGCCGCCCGCGCCATCCCGTGGAACTACCTCGCGGTAGCTCGTCTCTGCGGCGCGATGGCGATCCCTCAGTGGTTCGATGGCGATTCCTCAGTAACGAGCGGGCGGTTTCTCGGCGAGACGAGGATGATGCTTCGGTGAGACGGTAGCGATTCTCAGGCGACGGCCGATCGGATGGGCGCACACCAACAATATAATTATCTCCTATTACCTTATATTGGGACTTAGTTACTAATCGGCTTCCGTCACGCTTATTTCGCCAACCTATGAACGTACTCGCAATGTCAGAGACTGCCAACCCATTCGAGAGCCTCCAGTCGCAAATCGACGAGGCGGCGGCGTATCTCGACATCGGCGACGACGTGATCGAGCGGCTCAAACACCCGGAGCGAGTGCTCGAGACCAACCTCACGGTCGAGCTCGACGACGGTTCGCTCGAGCGGTTCAAAGCGTTCCGATCGCAGTTCAACGGCGATCGCGGGCCGTACAAGGGCGGCATCCGCTACCACCCGCAGGTCTCCCGCGACGAGGTCAAGGCGCTCTCCGGCTGGATGACCTACAAGACCGCGATCGTCGACATCCCGCTCGGCGGCGGCAAGGGCGGCATCATCATCGACCCCGACGACTACTCCGAGAGCGAACTCGAGCGCATCACGCGCGCCTTCGCGAAGGAACTCACGCCGATGATCGGCGAGGACCGCGACATCCCCGCGCCCGACGTGAATACGGGCCAGCGGGAGATGAACTGGATCAAGGACACCTACGAGACGCTCGAGAACACCACCGAACCCGGCGTCATCACCGGGAAGGACCTCAACAGCGGCGGCAGCGAGGGCCGCGTCGAGGCGACCGGTCGATCGACCGTCATCGCGGCTCGCGAGGCATTCGACTACCTCGACAAGGATCTCCAGGGCGCGACCGTCGCCGTCCAGGGCTACGGCAACGCCGGCTGGATCGCCGCGAAGCTGATCGACGAGATGGGCGCGACCGTCGTCGCCGCCAGCGACTCCAGCGGCGGGATCTACAACCCCGACGGCTTCGATCCCGTCGCCGCCAAGGAGCACAAGAACGAGACGGGCAGCGTCGTCGGCTTCCACGACGCCGAGGCGGAGATCACCAACGAGGACGTGCTCACGCTCGACGTCGATCTGCTGATCCCAGCCGCCCTCGAGAACGCGATCGACGGCGACCTCGCCGAAGACGTCCAGGCGGACGTCATCTCCGAAGCCGCTAACGGGCCGCTGACGCCCGAAGCCGACGCCGTGCTCGCGGACGAGGACGTCTTCGTCGTCCCGGACATCCTCGCCAACGCCGGCGGCGTGACCGTCAGCTACTTCGAGTGGGTCCAGAACCGCCAGCGATTCTACTGGTCCGAAGAGCGGGTCAACGAGGAACTCGAGAACATCATCGTCGACGGCTTCGACGCGCTCGTCGAGGCGCTCGAGGCGAACGCCCTCGACAACCCGCGAACCGCAACCTACGTCGTCGCGATCCAGCGCGTCGCGGACGCCTACGAGGAAGCCGGCAGCTTCCCCTGATCCGGTAACACGTTTTCAGGGTTCGCGGGGAAGCTTGACCGCAGGACGATACGCTTTTTGTGTAGTGGATGGGATCGACGTACAGAACGTGATTCGACGGCGGCTCAACCGGTATCGCGATCGCGCCCGCAGCGAGTTGCGAGCCGCGTTTCGGACGGACCACACGCCACACCAGATCGGCGCCAGCTTCGCCGTCGGGATCTTCATCACGACGCTCCCGACGGGCGGACTCGGTATCGGCCTCTTTTTCGTGTTCGCGGCGCTGTGGTCGTGGGTCAACAAACCCGCGATCTTCGCCAGCGTCGCCGTCCTCAATCCGTTCGTGAAACCGGCCGTCTACGTCGCGAGTTACCACGTCGGCGGCGTCGTGCTCGGCACCCGGTCGATCCTGTCGAGCGATCCCGCTGTCGATTCGGCCGGAACGGCCGTCGGGCAGACGCTGCTCGGAAACATCCTGGTCGGGATCGGTCTCGCGGTCCTAAGCTACGTTGCGGTCGTCATCCTGACGCGAATTCGACGCGGGCAACAGCGCCACCCGCTCGAACTCTCCTCTGTGTCGGCGGTGCTCGATCCGTTCCGCCGGCGGTAGCGATCGACCGGCCGACGATCCCAACGCGAGCAGGACGAATCCGACGAGGGCCTGTAGGGCGACTACAGGCCGAGTTCCCGGCCGATGACGAGGTGTTGGATCTCGCTCGTCCCTTCGCCGATCTCCATCAGCTTGGCGTCGCGGTAGAACCGCTGCGGGGCGAAGTCCGTCGTGTAGCCGTAGCCGCCGAGCACCTGGACGGCGTCCTCGGCGACTTCGCGGGCGGCCTCGCTGGCGTCGAGTTTCGCGAGGGCGGACTCCCTGGTCACCGGCTGCCCGTCGTCGTAGCGCGTCGCAGCCTTGCGCGTCAGCAGCCGCGCCCGCTCGGTCTTTCGGTGCATGTCGACGAGCTTGTCGCGGATGGCGTCGAACTTCGAGATCGGCTGACCGAACTGTTCGCGCTCCCCGCTGTAGGCTTTCGCGTGGTCGTAGGCGCCCTGGGCCAACCCCGTCGAGAGGGCGGCGATCGAGATCCGGCCCCCGTCTAAGGTCTTTTTCGTCTGTTCCCAACCGTCGCCCTCCTCGCCGAGCAGGCGATCCTCGGGGAGCCGGACGTCTTCCAGCTGGATCTCGCAGGTGGGCGAGGCGTTCAGCCCCATCTTGTCCCAGATCGTCGTCACCTCGAAGCCGTCGTCCTCGCGGGGATCGACGATGAACGTCGAGATCCCGTCGTAGCCCGCCTCTGGGTCCGTGACCGCCTTGACGAGCACCGACCCGGCCTCGGAGGCGTTCGTGATGAACTGCTTCGTGCCATCGAGTACCCACTCGTCGCCTTCTTTCCGCGCCGTCGTGTCCATGTCCGAGGCGTCGGAGCCGCTGCCGGGTTCGGTCAGCGCCCAGCCGCCCATGTGCTCGCCCTCCGCGAGCGGGCGCAGCCAGCGCTCCTTCTGTTCCTCGGTGCCGAAGAGTTCGATCGGCTTCGACGCGAGCGAGATGTGCGCGACGTACGAGAGGCCGACCGAGCCGGAGACGCGGCCGATCTCCTCGGCGACCAGCGAGTACATGAGCGTGTCGCCGCCCAGCCCGCCGTAGGCGTCGTCGATCGGCACGCCCATCATGTCGAGGGCGGCGAGCTGGTCGAAGATCTCCGCGGGGAAGCGGTGCTCGTCCTCGATCTCCTGGGCGATCGGTTCGATCTCCCGCTCGCAAAAGTCCCGGACCGTCTCCTGTACCATTCGGTGCTCGTCGGGCAAGCCGAAGTCCATACGCAAAAATTGCCGGGCCGGAGGTTAAACGCACCGACCTTCGTCCGAGCCGCGATCGACGGACTCGCGCCGAACGCCGCGCGAACCGGCGGGAGCGGAGCGCTTTCGAGCGCTACCAGCCTCGATCGGAGCGATCGTCCTCGTCGCTCTCGTCGTTCTCATCGTCGGAGTGCCCCCACGGGTCGTCCCCGTCGCGGTCGGATCCCCACGAATCGGTCGACCGATCGTCTCCCGTACCCGCGTCCGTCCCGTCGTCCCACGCGCTCGACTCGTCTTCGTCGGCGGTTCCCCAGCGTCCGCCGGGGCGGCCCGGTTCGTCGGGCGTCTCCGCGCCCGCGGCCATCCCGCCGTCCGATCGGATGGCCGCGCGCTGGTCGGGGATCAGATCGAGGTCCGCGTCGGTGTCGCCGAGCAACAACAGCGCGTAGTACTTGAAGTAGGTGCGGACCGGCATCCAGACGACCGCGTAGAACAGCAGGTACGCGACGAGGGCGACGAGGCCGATCGGGATCAAGAGGTACAGCCCGGCGCCGCCCGCCACGTACGCCACAGCGCCGAGGACGAGAAACGGGATCGCGAGCAACAGCCCGCCCACGAGCAACACGAGCGAGATGCCGATATTCGCCACGAGGAGGATGATCCAGGCGAGTATCAGATACACCGCGTACTCGGCCCAGTTGGCCGTCCCCGTCCGCCAGAAGCGCCGCCACCCCCCGAGGACGCCCCGGTCTTCGAGCAACATGATCGGGGCGACGAACTCGGAGGTGAATCGCATCACGATCGCGTAGATCGCGTACCCGACGACGCCGACGAGCACTACCAGCGCGATCGAGCCGCCGAGTCGCTCCGGTGCGGGATCGAGAAGGATGATGTACGCCACGGGCCCCACCACGGCTAGGAGCAGCGGGAGCGTGAGCACCAGCCGGAAGCCGAACAGCCGCAGGCCGCGACCGACGTTGCGGCGCGCGTACCGTCTGACGCGAACCTCGGTCGTCCGCAGCGACTCGATGAAGACGAACTCCATGATCGCGCTGATCAGGCCGAAGACCAGCCAGAGGAGGATCACGAGGGCGAGCGCGATCGCCGCGTAGAACCAGAAATCCTCGGGAAGTTGCTCGATCGCGGAATCGATCCCGAACTCGGAACCGGATCCGGTCCCGGGATCGTCGGCGGGGGCTTCGAAATTGCCGGTCGGCGGCGAGGCGCCGCCGCCGAACCCGACGACGAACAGCACGACGATCGACAGCTTGAGCCACATCTTCGGGCGGACCGGGGTCAGCAGGTTTCTCGTCGCGTCGATCGCGTCCCCCAGATCGTCGATAGCGTCCATAGTTGCGAATACGTCGAGGAAGGTGAAAATGATACTGTTCTGTCGGGTGACTCGGTTCCCCGCGGAGTCGCTCGCCACGGGATCCGGTTCGGTCGCGATATCCGGCGAGCGCGTCACGACCGATCGCCGTCCGCGGGTCGGCGGACACCACCATCCGTTCGAACACATCTCGACGACGACAGTTCGGGAGGCATTTAACCTCGAGAGCCCTCTGTCAGGCATGGACATCCGCCAGCTCGCTCGAGGGAGCGTCGAATGGGAGCGCATCGAGCGCGTGATTCGGACGCTGGCGGCCCGGCACGACCGCGAGGCCGTCCGCGTCGAGTTCCTCGACGCCGACAACTGGCTCTCGACGCCCTGCGTGATCGACGACGAGTGGTTCATCAAGATCGTCTCGCGACAGAACGCGCTCGTCCACGCCGTCCTCACGACCGGCCGGAACGTCGGTGCGTTCACGTCCCGCACCGAGGGCTTCTTCGGGCGGTTCGACACGCCCCGCGAGATGGTCGAACACGAGTACGAGGCGACTCAGCGGATGCGCGAGATCGGCGTCAACGCCCCGCGGCCGATCGAAGCCTTCGAGGTCAACGGGCTCGGCGTCCTCGTCCTGGAGTACCTCCCCGAGTTCGAGTCGTTCGAGGACGTCCCCGCGTTCGTCGTCGAGAACCGATCCCGGGAGCTGTTCGAGATGCTAAAGACGCTCCACGATCACGGACTGGCCCACGGCGACCTGCGGGCCGAGAACGTCCTTATCTACGACGACGAACTCTACTTCATCGACGCAACGAACGTCCACGAGAACCGCGTCACCGAGACGTCGGCGTACGACCTCGCCTGTGCGCTCGCGATGCTCGAGCCCCGTATCGGCGCCCGCGCCGCCGTCGACGCGGCCGTCGCCGTCTACGATCCGTCCGCGCTGTTGCGCGCGCGACGCTTCCTCGATTTCGTCCGCCTGCGACCGGACCACGAGTTCGACTCGACGACGCTGCGCAGCGAAGTCGAAAAGGCGGCCGACCTCGGTCGCGGCTAGTTCGATCGAGCCCCTGTCTTCGAGCGGCCGCCCGGCGCCCATCTCCGACCTCCCGTCTCCCCGGCCGTTGCAGGCAGCAGCCGCTTTCGACGACCGGCGCTATCGTCGCGTATGGCTCCGACACCGTCCTTTTCCGACGACGACGTCGGCAAACGCGTCGAAACCGCCGCCGGCGAACCGATCGGCGTCGTCAAACTGACCGAGGACGAGACGGCGTACGTCGCGACAAAGGAGGGCGCGATCGACGCGATTCGCGCGGCTCACGACTGGGATCTCGACACCGAGGAGACGGTCCCGATCGACGCCGCCGCCGTCGACGCGGTCACCGCGGAGGCGATCCACCTAACGGAAGCGCCGTTCTCCACAGAGGGAACCGATCCGGTCTTCGATCGCGATGAGGGGACCGGCGGCCAGTTCGTCGACGGCGAGCGCCGGGAACTCGGCCCGGGCGCCGGCGAACCGGACGCCGACGACCTCCCGGAAGGCGAGGGCCGATCGGGCAAGGGCGTCCAACCCGAGACGGACGACATGCAGGAGTCGGGCGCCGAGCGCCACCCCGCCGAGGAGGAAGGTGACGAACCGGACGACGGCGAACGGACGGTCACGACGGATCGCGGTCGCGACGACGATCGGTGACGAATCGGTGACGACGCGTTAGACGTCGAACCCGACGGTACGCGCCGGTCGCGGAGATCGACCGCCCGCACCGAACGGGCGTTCGACGCCGGCGGAACCTGTTCGCCAGGGTCGGCGATCGGTCATCAAAGTACGGAATCGAGCACGGAGCGGTCGTGTAAGCGACCATCACTGTTTTCACCCCGCTCGTAGACGATTCGAATATGAGCCAGCAAGCCACGGAGCACGTGTACGGACACTACATCGGCGGCGAATGGGTCGACGGGAGCGGGTCGGACACGTTCGAGAGCGAGAACCCGGCGACCGGCGAGACGCTGGCGACGTTCCAGCGCGGCACCGTCGACGACGTCGACGCGGCGCTCGCGGCCGCCGAAGACGCCGTCGACGAGTGGCGGAACCTGTCGTACATCGATCGAGCGGAGTACCTCTGGGACATCTACCACGAACTGCGCGATCGCCACGAGGAACTGGGCGAGATCGTCACCAAGGAGTGCGGCAAGGAGATCAGCGAGGGCAAGGCGGACGTCACAGAGGCCTGGCACATGGTCGAGTGGGCGGCGGGCAACGCCCGCCACCCCCACGGCGACGTCGTCCCGTCCGAGATTCCGAGCAAGGACGCGTACATGCGCCGCAAACCGCGGGGCGTGATCGGCTGCATCACGCCGTGGAACTTCCCTGTCGCGATCCCGTTCTGGCACATGGCGATCGCACTGGTCGAGGGGAACACGGTCGTCTGGAAACCCGCGGAACAGACGCCGTGGTGCGGCCAGATCATCGCCGAGATGATGGCGGACGCCGGGGTTCCCGACGGCGTGTTCAACATGATTCAGGGCTTCGGCGACGCCGGCGCGGCGATCACCGACGACGAGCGCGTCGACACCGTCCTCTTTACCGGCTCGGCGGAAGTCGGCCACGAAATTTCGGGGAAAGTCGGCGGCGAACCCGGCAAACTCGCGGCCTGCGAGATGGGCGGCAAGAACGGGATCGTCATCACCGAGGAGGCCGACCTGGACGTCGCGGTCCACTCGGCGATCATGTCCTCGTTCAAGACGACCGGCCAGCGCTGCGTCTCGAGCGAACGGCTGATCGTCCACACGGACGTCTACGACGAGTTCACGGAGCGCTTCGTCGACATCGCCGAGGACGTCACCGTGGGCGACCCCCTCGACGAGGACACGTTCATGGGGCCCGCGATCGAGGCCGACCACGTCGAGAAGATCCGCAAGCACAACGAGTTGGCCCGACAAGAGGGCGCCGAGGTGCTCGTCGATCGGTTCGAACTCGACGCGGACGAGATCCCGGAGGGCCACGAGGACGGGGCGGCTGCTGCCGCCGATGGTGAGCGAAGCGGCAGCTTCGCGAACGGTCACTGGGTCGGCCCGTTCGTCTACGAGATCGACTACGACCCGGATCTGCGCTGCCTGAAAGAGGAGTGTTTCGGCCCCCACGTCGCCCTCATCGAGTACGACGGCGACATCGAGCGCGCGCTGGAGATCCACAACGACACGCCCTACGGGCTGGCCGGCGCGATCATCTCCGAGGACTACCGCCAGCTCAACTACTTCCGCGATCACGCGGAACTCGGGCTGGCCTACGCGAACCTGCCCTGCATCGGCGCCGAGGTCCAGCTCCCGTTCGGCGGCGTGAAGAAGTCCGGCAACGGCTACCCGAGCGCCCGCGAGGCGATCGAGGCCGTCACCGAGCGCACCGCCTGGACGATGAACAACTCGACGGACATCGAGATGGCCCAGGGGCTGTCGGCCGACATCACGACGCGCGAGGACTGAGCGCCGATCGGTCCCTCGAGCGCACCGCCGTCGAGTCGGAACGCGATCGACGGCGTCGATCGCCCCGGCGCGTGGCGGGGTCGCCGCCCGATTATTCCTCGGTCGGTTCGACGGGGACCTCGAGTGCGGCGGCCAGGATCGCAGTCTGCACCGTCCGAAGGTCCGAGTTCCGGATCGTCGCCGCGGCCTGGAACAGTTCCCGAGCGCGCGCGACGCGCTCCGGTCTGGCCGCGAGTTGCACGAGCACGAACGCGTCGGGATCGATCCGCGTCGCCGCGTCGAACGCCGCGTGGTCGTACAGCGCGGCGAACTCCGCGACGACGTCCTCGACGAGCGCGTCCGTCGCCTCGGCGCCCGGATCGCCCTCGGGGACCGAGTCTGCCGTCTCGTCGAAGTAGTCGTCGAGGTCGACGACGCCGGCCGTCTCGTACACCGACTCCGCGATCGCGTCGCGGACCGGCCGGGTCACGTACGCGCCGAACAGTTTGAACCGACCACCGGTCATCGTTCCCACCTTCGGGAGCGGCGTACAAATAAGTGCCAGCGGACGATCGCCTCTCGACTCCGCGAGTCGGGACCGAGCGCGAAGGAAGCTTACGCGAGCTTAAAGGTATGTTCGCGGCTCGCATCGCACCCGGGACAGACGTGGCGGTAGACGATTCGACTCCCGTCCGTCCGACTCTCCCAGTTGCCGCTCTCGTCGACGTAGCCGCACTCCGGACACTTCTTCTCGGTCGTCTCGTAGCGCCGCCGCACTCGTTCGAGGAGTGTTGTCATATAGCACAGTCCCGTCGCAGCGGGTAAAAAACGCCTGGTCAGCCCGGTACACTGTCTGCGTGGACTACGTGTTCGATCGTACTCGAACCGCGGCGTCGACCGGCGGGAACCGTACAAACCGACCGGTCAGATGTCCTGCAGAATCGGGCGGCGACCGAGCCGCCAGCCGGCGATCGCCGCAGCGATCGTGCCGGTGACGACCGCGATCGCGATCCCGCCGACGTAGATGGGTTCGGCCGTCCGGACGAGGCCCTCGAAGCCGACGACGGCCGCGGCGAGCCCGTTGAGCAGGCTCACGGCCGGCGGCGTGAGCGCGAGTCCGACGACCCCGCCGACGAATCCGATCGTCACCCCCTGGCCGATCACGATCGCGATCAACAGCGACGACGAGAGCCCCTGCGCTCGGGCCGCGGCGAACTCGCGCCGTTGCTGGAACACGACGAGCGACAGCAGCGACACCGTGAGCGCAACGCCCGCGCCGACCGCGAGCAACACGAGCGCACCGCCGGCCGCGAGGACGAGCACCTGCTCCTGGACGACCGCCTCGAGTTGCTCCTGGTTCGATCGGATCTCGTACTCCGGGTAGGACTCCCGGAGGTCCCGCTGGACGGCGTCGACGTCCGCGCCGTCCTCGCCGGTGATCGTGATGAACGTCGCGGGTTCGGTCCGGGTCGTCCCGGTCACCCGGTAAAGTTCGCTCAGCGGCATCGTCACAGTCGGCGCGCCGAGCATCCGCTCGAAGGTGGGCGAGATCCCGACGACGGTGAACTCGGTGTTGCGAGCGACCGAGAGCGAGCCGCCGACGTTGACCGTATCGCCGACATCGACACCGAGCGAGTTCGCCGTCTCCTCGTCGAGCAGGAGCTCGTTCGTCCGCGGGCCCTCGTAGGTCCCGTTCGCGTAGTGAGGGTCGCCGCTGAGCCCCGCTCCGTCGGTCACCCGGACGGACGACCCGCCGCCCGGAACGCCGGTGCCGACGAACGTCGCGAAATCGCCGTCGCCGGTTCCGACGTACACCGTCTCGAACGCGAGCGGAACCGCGGTGGCGACGCCGTCGTGAGCCTCCATCTCGCGGGCGACGGATCGCGAATCGTACAGCGAGTTCTCGAAGCCGCCGCCGCCGGAGGACGTCAACCGGGTTTCGCCCGCCGTCACCCAGAGATCCCGATCGGCCGCCGCGAACTGCTGTTGTCCCGTCTCGAGCACTCCGACGCCGGCCCCGGCGAGCAGCGTCGTCGCGAGGACGGCGAGCGCCACGCCGACGATCGCCAGCCCCAGCCGGAGCCGATGATGGCGGAGCTGTGCGAACGTCAGTCCGCCGGCGGCCCGGACGCGCTCGCGCACTCGGGCCAGCCGCCCGGATTCGGCGCTCGGACGGCCGGATTCGGCCCCCCGTCGCTCGGGTTCGGGCGCGTCGTCGGTCCTCCGCATCAGGGGACACCTCCGGTCAGTCGGCGTGTCGCCACGAGCAGCCACGGCAGCGACAGCAGTCCGATCGCGATCCCGACGGCGAGTCCGTAGGGGACGAACAGGGGCGTCGACTCGGCGATCGGCTCGCTCGTCAGCGTTCGGACGGCGAGCTCGTTGACGACCCGAATGACGCCGAGTCCGGCGATTCCGCCCAGGAGCCCGCCGACGGCCGTCGTCGCCAGCGTCTGGACGCCGACCAGCGCGAGCTGACTCCGGACGGAGACGCCGAGCGCGCCCATCGTCGCCAGCTGATCGCGATCGGCGACCAGTTCGAGGCCGGCGGTCGTGACGACGAACAGCGTGCCGATCGCGACGGCGACGACGACCGCCGCGAGCCCGAGCGCCAGCGGAAGGTCGGAGTCGAGCGTCCGGCTCGCCGCGAGTTCGCCGCGGGTGAGGACGGACGACTGCGGATACAGTCCGGCGAGGTCGTCTTTCACCTCGGGCGAGTTCGTGGACACTACGAACTGATCGGCCTGGTCGTGCCGATCGGCGCCCGAAAGCGTCTGGAGTTCGCTCAACTGCACCAGCGCGGTCGGAACGCCGCCGACGCGATCGGTCGACTCGTCGACTTCGGCGACGGTGAACGAGTCGTTTCCGGCGACCGAGAGCGGATCGCCGGTCGACGCCCCGAGGACGGACGCGGCGCTGTCGGAGAGGACGGCCTCGCCGGTCCACTCCCCGTCGTACCCGCCGTCGGCGTAGTACGGATCGCCCGGCGTCAGCGGCGCCGTCTCGACGCCGACGATCCGATCGATGTCCGAGTCGTTGACGACGCCGACGACCAGAACGTACTCCGTCGAGGATTCCGTCTCGACCCGCACGACCTGCATCAGGACCGGCGTGACCGAGTCGACCCCTTCGATGGCGGCGACCCGGTCGGTCGTCTCGTGGACGGACCCGAACTGCGGCCCGTCGGTCGCGACCAGCGGCGAGTCCACCCCGTTGCGCTCTGGAACGATCCAGTAGTCGACGTCGTCGTCGTAGACGGTCGTCCCGGTCGCGAGGCCGACGCCGATTCCGGTGACGGCGACCAGCAAGGCGATCGCGACCGCGACCCCGAGGACGCTGAACCGGGTCCGCTGTTGGGCCGTGTGCGTCGCTCGCGAGATCGTTCGCCGGACGCCGACGCCTGCGAGTCCGATCCACCGGACCAGACGCGCGCGAGGCCTCATGGATCGGTTCGAACCCGCGATTCCCGATCCGTTCGTCGGCCGTCTTTCAACCGGATCATCCGATCGCAGACGGCGAGCGTCTCCCGATCGTGGGAGGCGAGCACGACGGCGCGGTCCTCCGCGACGCGTTCGAACTCCCGGAGGATTCGCTCGCCGGTCTCCGTGTCGAGTTCGCCCGTCGGCTCGTCGGCGACGACCAGGGTCGGATCGGTGACGAGCGCGCGAGCGATCGCGACCCGCTGTTGTTCGCCCCCGCTCAGCTCCCGCGGGCGGTGGGTCACGCGGTCGCCCAGCCCCACTCGCTCGAGGAGTTCGGTCGCTCGGCGCCGCCGCTCGCGCTTGCGAACGCCGAGCTCGACCAGCGGCAGGGCGACGTTGGCGCGCGCCGACAGGGAGTCGAGCAGGTGGAAGTGTTGAAAGACGATGCCGACGTGCTCGAGGCGGTACCGCGCCCGCTCGCGAGTCGACAGCGACGAGAGGGTTCTCCCCCGAACCGAAACGGCCCCCTCGGTCGGTCGATCGAGTCCCGCCAGGAGGTGCAGCAGCGTCGACTTCCCGCTCCCGCTCGGGCCGGCGAGGCCGACGATCTCCCCGTCGGCGATCGTCAGCGAGACCGAATCGAGCGCGCGAACGGTCGGCGGCTCCGATCGGCCGAGCGCCCGCCCGAGGCGGCCCGGCTCCGTCCCCCGCGCGTAGCACTTCGTCACGTCGTCCGCGTCGACGACCGGGGGCAGGTCGTCCGAACGATCGGGAGAACCGGCGTGGGCAGCCATTAGCGGGACACTGATCTCGGATCAATTAACTCTCTCGATCGACATGTATCAACGTCGGAACGCGCGCCGGACTTCCGTCGTCCGGTGATCGGAGTACGCGAGCGAATCGCTTATAACTCGAATCCCGGTATCGTGACGTATCGATGATCGCTATCGTGCTCGCCGCCGGCGAGGGGACCCGGATCCGACCGCTTTCCGAATCGGTTCCGAAACCGATGCTTCCGGTCGCCGACCGACCGCTCGTCTCACACACTGTGGATGCAGCCGTCGACGCCGGCGCGACGGAACTCGTGCTCGTGGTCGGCTACGAAGCCGAAGCCGTCCGCGACTATTTCGGGGGAGAGTACCGCGGCGTCCCGGTTTCGTACGCCGTCCAGGAGGAACAACTCGGGACGGCCCACGCCGTCAACGCGGCCAGCGAACATATTGACGGGCCGTTCGCGGTGCTCAACGGTGACAACCTGTACGACCCGGACGCGATCGCGGCGCTGTTCGCGTCCTGTCCCGCAATCTGTGCGATCGAAGTCGACGATCCGCGTCAGTACGGCGTGTTGAGCGCCGATTCCGCGGGCGAGACCGTGACCGGGATCGTCGAGAAACCGGACGATCCGCCGACGAACCTCGCCAACGCCGGCGCCTACGCGTTCCCCGAGGAAGCGGCGGCGTGGCTCGAGGTCCCCGCGAGCGAGCGGGGCGAGTACGAGATCACGGACGTGGTCGCGCGGGTGATCGACGACCACGACGTGACCCCGGTCACGCTCCGCCGGTGGCTCGACGTGGGTCGACCGTGGGAACTGCTCGAGGCGAACGAGTGGAAACTCGGCGCCCTCGATCGACGGATCGACGGCGACGTGAGCGAGGACGCCCACCTGAACGGCGACGTCGTCGTCGAGGCGGGCGCCACCGTCAAACCCGGCGTCGTGATCGAGGGGCCAGCCCTGATCCGATCGGGGGCTACCGTCGGGCCCAACGCGTACGTCCGCGGCGCGACGCTCGTCGGCGAGGGCGCGAAGATCGGCCACGCCGCCGAAGTGAAAAACAGCGTTCTCTCGGCAGGCGCGTCGGTGAGCCACCTCTCGTACGTCGGCGACAGCGTGCTCGGCCGCGACGTCAACTTCGGCGCCGGCACCAACGTGGCGAACCTGCGCCACGACGACGCCGACATTCGGTTCACGGTGAAAGGTGAGCGGGTCTCGACCGGCCGTCGGAAGTTCGGCGTCGTCGCCGGCGACGAGGCCAAAACGGGCATCAACACCAGTCTGACCCCGGGACTGAAACTCTCCGGCGGGGCGACGACCCTCCCCGGCGAAACCGTCGATCGCGATCGATAACGGCACTTCGGGGCCTCCATTTTCGTATTCGAAGCGCTGAGAACACCACGAAAGCCCCTGGCGTTGAGCGGAAGCTTGCTTCCGCGATGCTCGGGAGAACGAAGCTCTCCCGTTGGTCTCCGGTCGAAGGGCTCGCTGCGCGCTCCTTCCAGTCGCATGCTTGCGTCCCCCATCTTCCCGGAGCACGGCAGGGGCTTTCGTGGTGATCTCACGAGCGCCGCAGGCGTCGAATGCGACACGATCACGATCGAATCGAGCCACCGATTCCGGTCAGGCGTCGGTATGGGCGCCCTCGTCCGCTTCAGCAGCCGCCTCTTCGACCGTCACCCAGAGGTGGGCGTGGTACTCCGTATCGTCTATCGACGGGTCCGCCGGGACGTCGCCGCCGGGGAACAGCAGCCAGACGATGCGGACGTTCTCGCCCGTCATCGTCGGCTCGATCTCGTGCGGGTGGTGCCAGGACTCGTTGTGCGCGAGTCGGGTCTCGAAACGATCGAGTTCGCGCTGCTCGGTGACGACCGTCTCGGTGACCGTCGTCACGTTACCGTCGGCCGTGGTCGTCTCGTTTTCCACTTGTTCGGTTCGCTGTTCGAGGACGACGATCGCGTAGTCGGTCGTCTCGTGCTCGTTATTGTCGACGCCGACGACGATCTCCGCGCTCTCGCCTCGGACGAACTCCGTCGGGTAGCCGTCGGCGACGAGGTCGCCCTCGTCGTTCTCGGTGAGGACGTAGACGGCGGAGAACTGCTCGCCCGGCGGCGGGGCGACGACCGCGAACCCGACGGCGGCGACGGCCAACACGATCGACGCGACTAGCAGGACGTTCAGGACGGCGTCGGTTCGCGTGTCGGGTTCGAGCAGTTCCGCGCGGCCCGCGCGATACCAGTTGCGATAGGGAACGGCGAACCGATCCTCGGTCGGAAGCTGCCAGCGCCGGTGTGCGGCGATCGCCGTCGCGGCGAGCGTGAACCCCGTCATCGCGACCATGATCGGGGACAGCCGGATCCCCCACGGAGTGAAATTCAACGCGAGGCCGATCAGCGGCGTGATCGCGATACTGAGGCCGAACGCGAGGGCCACGCGTTCGATCCCGTCGATCCCCGTTCGATCGGATGCCGGAACGAATCCCGCGGCGGTCTCCGGGATCGACCGCCCTGGGTCTCCCTCGGTTCCGGGTGCGCGATCGTCGGGCGGCGCTCCGGTCTCGGGAAAGAGCGCCGCCACGAAGACGTAACCGGGGACGAACAGGGCGAACGCGAGGCTGAGCGGGACCCGAAGCGGGGAGTCGCGAATCGCGGGCGCGAAGACGGCGACGTTGACCAGCGCCGTCACGGCGAGCGCCGCCGCGAGATCGGCCGGCAAGCCGCGCACGTGTCGCGGCAGCAGCAACCGGAGGGTCCGTCGATCGACCATTCACCCCTTCATCGGCGAGAGGACGATAAAAGTCGGTCGATCGACCAGTCGTAGAACGGAGCCGATCGGCTGCCCGCCGAATTCGGTACCGCCGGTCGCCCGACCGTCGACCCGGAGCCGGGGTCAATCGTCCGCGATCGGCGTCTCGGATTCGGTCGGCGGTGACGCCGCCTCGTCGTCACAGAGGGATCGAGCGACGTCGAGGAGCCGCGCCGCCTCCCGACGGGACACCGACTCGGGCGCGAACACCGCTCGTTCGTAAGTCTCCGTGATCGCGCGCAGTCGATCGCGATCGCGGGCGACGTCCTCGTCTCGATCGCCGACCGCGGTAGCCGCGGCGTCGTCGACGCCCCGTTCGGCAGCGACGTCGGCGTCCGCCGGGTCGAACTGCCGGTAGAACTCCCAGTGGGTGAGCGTTCCGGTGCCGATCGAATCCGGCGCGCAAGCCTGCCGAACGGCGGCGTAGCAGGTCCGTACCGCTCGTTCCGGCCGCCCGTCCGAAAGGTGCTCGCGCGCCCGGTCGAACAGCGCATCGACGAGCGCCGTCTCCGGCGTCCCCGACTCGGCTGCGGACGCCGCGGACGCGGTTCCGGCACCCGCCTCGGCCGACGGAGCGCGCGTCGATCCCACGCCCCGGGACCCGCGGTGGCGCCACCAGACCGCCGCTCCGACGCCCGCCAGCCCGATCGCGCCGACGAGAAGCGTCGACGGCGACACCGCAGAGAGCGCCCCCGCGAGAAGCGATCCGCCGCTTCCGGGCGGTCGGACCGTCGCCTCCGTCTCCGCCGCCGCGAGGTTCGTCTCCGGGTCGTCGTAGACGGCGACGACCGTCGCCTCGTCGTCGATCGCCGCCGCCGCGGTCACTCGCTCCGAAAATTCGCCGTTCGGCCCGGTCGCGACCGGGCCCGCTCGCGCGCCGTCGACCTCCACCGCGATCGACTGGTTCGGGACGTCCTGACCGTCGATCGTCGCGAGTCGGCCCTCGACCCTGAACTCGTCGTCGTCGATCGGGGTGACGTCGAGGCGCAGGTCGGTCTCGGTCTCGACGACGGACACCGATGTCGCGGCACTCGTCGCCGCGAGCGCGCGGTCGTCGTGGGGGAACGCGACGGTCAGCGATCGATCGCCGGCGGGGAGCGCCGCCGGAAGCCGAATCGAATCGGCGAACGCGCCGTCGGTGACGGCGACCGTGCCGATCGTGACGTCACCGACGGCGACCTCGAGTCGGACGTCGTCGACCGGAACGCCGTCGACCGAGAGGGTCCCCTCGACGGACAGCGACTCGTTGTACCCGATCGCGCCCGTCGTCTCGAGGTCGGCGATCGTCGGCTCGACCTGCTCGATCGAGGCGTTGACGGCGGTTTCGCTCCCGAGATACGCCGAGTGGGCCTCGGGAACGTACTCGACGGTGACGGTCGTCTCCGAGAGCCGCTGAGTGGTCGGTCGGTACTCGAAGTCGAGCGCGCCGTCGGCGTCCGTCCGCACGTCGATCGGGTGGCCGTCGATCTCGAGGCGCACCGTCTCGTTCGCGACGATCGAGTCGTCCGCCGTTTGGAGCTCCCCCCGAATCCGAATCGGATCGCTGAACGATCCCGTCTCCGCCTCGGCGTCGAGAACGAGCTCGGTCTCGACGAACTGTTCGGTCCGAACGACCGCCTGCAGTCGCCGGACGTTCGACACCGACTCCTCGACCGCGGCGGCGGAGTCCGAGGCGTTCGTCCCCGCCTCCGAGGAGTTCGCTCCGGACTTCGCGGCGATGATCTCGTAGTTCGTCACGACGGTTCCGCCGGTCGCCTCGATCTCCGCCGCGAGCGCCTCGAGTTCGCGGGCGAGGTCGCGAGCGCGGTCCTCCTCGCCCGCCTCCCGTGCGCGTTCGTACTCGGCGGTCGTTTCGTTGTAGGTTTCGACGAGATCGACCAACCGCGCCTGTTCGCTGGCCGTCTCGTCGAACACCGCAGCGTCCCCGTCGCCTCGGCTGCCGTCGTCCGATTCCCCGGCGACCTCGACGTACTGCTCGTACCGCTCCCGGTACTCCTCGCCGAGGTACTCGCGGGCCAGCTCGTACTCGCCCTCGTTGAGGGCTCGCGTGCTGTTCCGGAGCCGTTCGAGCAGCCGATTCGAGAGCCAAGCTTCGAGCTGGTCGGCGTCGCTTTCGCCCTCGTACTCGTCCGGGTGCCGGTGACGCACCGTCTCGCCGTCCCGTTCGGTCGCGTTCGCCGTCGCGATCGCGGCTCCCGAATCGCTCCCGGTCGACGCCGTCGCGCCGACGCCGATCGTCGCGGCGATCGGGAGCGAACACAGGAGCAAGACGGCGGCGAGCGCGCGGACGGCGTCGTTCACGAGCGGTGATTCTTTCCTCGGAACAAAAAGGTGTCTGCTCCCGTCGCGGCGCTCGACGCCCGACCGCACGAGGTGGGCTCTGTACGTTTATACGTCCGCCGACGAAACGTACGCCCGACCGATGGCAACTAGATCCGTCGTACTCGCGATCGCGTCGGGGTTCGCCACGTTTCTCCTCGTCGCGATCACCGTCACCCAAGTCGCCGGACAGTGGGTTGGATTCGCTCCGCTCCTCGGGCTCCCGATCGGCGCTCTCGCCGGGGCCGTCGCGACGGCGGCCGTCACCGCGGGGCTCACGGGCGACGTCCCGCCGCGACAGCGCCGCTTCACCGGCGCGTTCGCCGGCTTCACCGTCGGCTTCGTCGTCGGCTTCATCCTGGCGATGCAGGTCGTCTCGCTCGGGGGACGGCCGTCGTTCGGCGCCGGCGCCGTCGTCGGACTTCTCGCCGCCGCGTGGGGATCGCAACAGGGCGAGCCGCTGCACCTCGAAGAACAGCCCTGACTCGATTCGAGCCGAGCGATCGACCCGCAACTCGTCCCGTAGCGCTCGGTTGCGTCCGGGTCAGTTCTCGCGCGCCAGCTGATCGCCGCCGAACTCGTCGTCGCTTTGGATCCGCGAGGCCTGCGGGCCGGTCTGGTCCTGGTACTTCGAGCCGCGATCGCTGCCGTAGGGTCGTTCGGCGGGCGTTTTGAGCTCCGTGAAGGTCAGCTGGGAGATGCGCATCCCCGGCGTGAGCGCGACGGGCGCGGAGCCGAGGTTCGAGAGTTCGAGGGTGATCTGTCCGCGGTAGCCGGGATCGCACAGGCCCGCGGTGGCGTGGACGACGACGGCGAGGCGGCCCAGCGACGATCGGCCCTCGACGTGGGCGATCAGGTCCGACGGGATCTCGACGCGCTCGTAGGTCGTTCCGAGCACGAAGTCGCCGGGGTGGAGGATGAAGTCGTCCTCGTCCTCGACGACCGTCTCGCTGACGTACTCGTCGACTTCTCGTTCGGAGTCGGGGTGGATGCAGGGGATGTTCGTCCGCTGGAACTCGAGGAACTCGCGTCCCAGTCGGAGATCGACGCTCGCGGGCTGAATCTGGAGCTCGGGATCGTCGAGGGGATCGACGACGAGGTCGCCGTCCTCGAGCCGGTCGAGGATGTCCGCGTCCGAAAGGATCATATCGAGTAAGAGCGAGCCACGGGGCCCTAAATCACCCGATCCGCTGCGGGCAGAACGGGTCAGTGAAACCGGATTTGCCGAGCGGGTTCCGATTTCAGCCCGAACCGATTTGTACGACGCGTTCCGTACGGGGTCGCATGGGTGGGACGCAGGACCGATTCAACGGCGATACGCGGGTCTTGCATCAACGAGCGGTCAGAACGCCGCTCCCCGACGCGGAGGCGGAGCGGCTCTTTCACGAGAACATGATGACGATCGCGGACGCACAGGAGCGGAAGGCGGAGCTGCTCGCCGATCCGGACGTCCCGTTACTCGTCGCCTACGAGGAGGAAGTCGACCGCATCGCCGAGAGCTTCGAAGGGCGGCTCCGACGGGTCGCGGGCGACAACTACGGGGAGGCCGCGATCGCGTACCATCTCGGGGAGCGCGACGACAGGGTCGGGGCGATCGCCGCGTACTACCTCGAAGCGCTCTGGCGGCTCCAGCAGCAGGCCACGGTGACCGACATGGTGTTCTCGCCGCTGATCCTCCGCTACCCGGACAGCTTCACGGTGAACGTTCGCTTCGCCGGCGAGTACGCCGACCCGGACTCGGTCCGCTACGAATCCCCGGAACACTCCTCGGAGGAACTGGCCGAGGAGTACCTCGAGACCTACTACGCGGAGAGCCAGTACTCGCAGCGCCAGGCCGCGGCGTTCCACCGTGAGGCGGCGGCGATACTCCGCGACCAGTTCCCCGATCCGGACGAAGTTCCCTTCGAGGAGCGCAAGTACGGCGGGATCGTCTCCGCGGGCAGCCGGCGAGGGTCGACCTTCTCGGCGATGCTCAAACCCGTCGAACCGGACCGCGATCGATTTTCGGAGCCGGTCGCGGAAACGACGCTCGTCGGGGCCGGCGCGGAGGCGAGACGAACGGAACGGGCCCTTCGTTTCGGCGGCGAGATCATTCGCTGACCGGAACGGCGCCGAACGGGACGGATAGTCAGGGCTAAAGGCGCTCCTGTCATCGGTTCGGCCATGAAACAGGCCATCGTCGCTCGCACCGACATCGGCATGGGCCAGGGGAAACTCGCCGCGCAGGTCGCCCACGCGTCGCTGTCGGCCTACGAGAAGGCCGACGCGCAGTTGCAGCGTCAGTGGAAACAGGGCGGCCAGAAGAAGGTCGTCCTCAAGGGCGAGAACGAGCGCCAGCTGCACGAGCTCTCGGCGATCGCAGATAGCGAGGGGATCCCGAACGCGATCATCCGCGACGCGGGCCACACCCAGCTCGAACCCGGCACCGTCACCGCGCTGGCCGTCGGGCCGGCCGCGGACGACCGCGTCGATCGGGTGACCGGCGATCTCTCGCTGTTCTAGGCTCCGTTCGCCGACTCGCCAACCTCTTTTCCGTCGCGAGCCGTTGCGTCCGGTATGGTTACCGGTCCACACAGCGATCAGCCGATCGAACGCGCGGGATCGTCGCTCGCCGACGCCTCGGCGGCGGTGATCCTCGTCCACGGGCGCGGCGCACGCGCCAGCGGGATGCTCGGCATGGCGAACGAAATCGGCCGCGACGACGTCGCGTACGTCGCGCCGCAGGCCCGGCGCGGCAGTTGGTATCCGAACTCGTTTCTCGCGGACCTCGAGTCGAATCAGCCGCACCTCGACTCCGCGCTCGAGTTCATCGGCGAAACGGTCGAGGCCGTGACGACGGGCGATCTTGACGACGCCGGAGACGGGCTCCCGCTCGATCGGATCGTGCTGCTCGGCTTCTCGCAGGGCGGCTGCCTCGCCACGGAGTACGCGGCCCGCAACGCCGATCGGTACGGTGGCGTCGTCGCCCTGAGCGGCGGTCTGATCGGCCCCGAGGACACGCCACGGGAGTACGACGGCTCGATGGACGGCACGCCGGTGTTCATCGGCTGCGGCGATCGGGATCCGCACATCCCGGTCGATCGGGTCGAGGAGTCGGCGCGGGCGTTCGAGGCCCTCGACGCCGACGTGGAGACGCGGATCTACGAGGGCGTCGGCCACACGGTGCTCGAGGACGAACTAGAGTACGTCAGGGGCCTCGTCGCGGACGTCGCGGACTGAGCGGACCGACGGTTCGGCGGCTGAGACGCGGACGGAACGCCTCGTCAGCCGCCGAGCCAGCCCGCGGCGACGAGGAGCACGATCGTCAGCGCGGTCGCGGCGGCGAACGCGGTTCGCGTCGAGAGAGGGCGATCGACGCGGACGAGCGCCCACAGGAGCACGGCGACCGCGCCGATCCCGATCCAGACGCCGAATCCGGGCCCGTCGCCGGCGACGAACGACGCGACGACGATCCCGGCGCCCGTTCCGACAACCGCCGTAATCGCGCTCCGATCGTCGGACGAGACCATACGATCGGATCGTCAAGCAGGCTGATAAGACGATCGATCCGGAGCCTCGATCGATGGTGGACGGCGGGTCCGCTCTGACGGTTCGATCGCCGTGAGGTGGGCCGGCGGGTTACCGGAACTTCCCGACGTCCCGCGCGTGGAGTTCGTCTTCGGCCAGCCACGTCCGCGGCCGGAAGGCGATGACGACGGCGACGATGTACACCACGCCGAGCAGACCGGCCATCGCGACACCGGAGAGCGGTCCGATCGCCGCGCTTTGGGGCCACGGGGTCGACGAGAACGCGGTGACGTGGATGAACCACGCGCCGAGCATCACGGTAAAGAGCAGCAGATAGATCCGCCGAAGTCGGTGGGCGATCGCCTCTTCGGTGGTGATCTTGATGACGGGCGTGCGGTAGTCCTGGCTCAGTTTCCTCCGCCACTCGAGATCCGCGAGTCCCGCGGACGGATCGAGGCCGTACGCGAAGACGTTCTTCTGGAGGATTCGGACGCGACCGCGCCAGAGGTCGTAGGCCCGGTAGCGCTGTGCCTCCATGAATAGGAAGGCTCCCAGCGCCGCGATTCCGAGCAGAATAATGTAGTGGGGCCGATCCTCGCCGGAAAAGCCCCACGTGAGGACCCCGCTCATGACGATCACCGCCCAGTTCGAGGTCCGATCGAGCCGTTCGCGCCAGTACTTCATCCGGTGGATCTCGCCGCGGTAGAGGTGGGCCATCGCCGAACTCGGTCCCATCTCCTCGTCCAACAGTCCGGCGCCCACCTCCCGGTGCTCGGTATCGGTCGGATCGACGTCCTTGGCCGATGTCGAAGCCATCACTGCTCGCTACCACCGCCGGGCCCATAGAGGGAGTCTCGGCAAGTGAAACCCCGAGCGCGAGAACGAACCGATTTACCTGCGCCACCCCAAGCCGCCCGCAACGAGCATGCGCCCAGCCCACCCCACAGAGCGGACCGTCGGTATGGAGTACTACGTCAGCGACGCCGACGGGATCGGCGGTCGCCTGCGCGAGGCGGACGAGCACTTCCGGGTGCGCGAACTCGAACGGTTCGAAACCCGGCCCGCGGACGCGGACACCGACGCCTACCCGCACCTCGTCTTCCGCGCGACGCTGCGCGGGTGGGACACCAACGACTTCGCGAGCCGGCTCTCGGACGCGATCGGCGTCTCGCGCGAGCGGGTCGACTGGGCCGGCACGAAGGACAAGTACGCCGTGACGACGCAGCTGTTCTCGGTCTACGGCGCCGATCCCGCTGACCTGCCCGACGTCGACGGAGCCGACATCGAGGTGCTCGGCCGCGCGGGCCGATCGATCGAGTTCGGCGACCTCGCGGGCAACGCCTTCGAACTCGTCGTCACCGATCCCGAGCGGTCCGAGAACGCGGAGTCGATTACGGACGAGTTGTGCGAGTTCGGCGGCCTGGAGCCGCAGCGGAGACGCGGTTCCGGAACCGAGGCGGATCCGAACGCCACCCCGATCGGCGTTCCCAACTTCTTCGGCCAGCAGCGGTTCGGCAGCCGACGGCCGATCACCCACGAGGTCGGCCTCGCGATCGTCCGCGGCGACTGGGACGGGGCGGTGATGGCCTACCTCGGAAACCCGACCGACGCGGAACCGGCGTCGACGCAGGAGGCCCGATCCTTCGTACAGGAGACGCGAAACTGGCAAGCGGCCCTCGATCGCTTCCCGAACAGGCTGCGATACGAACGATCGATGCTGCACGAACTGGCCGAGGCGGACGGCGAGCCGGGTCCCGAAACGTTCCGGGCGGCCCTCGAACGATTGCCCTCGAACCTCCAGCGACTGTTCGTCCACGCCGCCCAGTCGTACGCGTTCAACCGGATGCTGAGCGAGCGGCTCGAACGCGGGTTGCCGTTCGATCGACCCGTCGCCGGTGACGTGGTTTGCTTTGCGGACTCGGACGCTCCCGAGGGACTCGTGCTGCCCGATACGGACCGGCTGCAGCGGGTCGACGATCGGCGGGTGAACTCGGTGACGCGCCACTGCGAGCGGGGCCGGGCGTTCGTGACCGCGCCGCTGGTCGGCACCGAGACGGAGCTCGCAGACGGTGAGCAGGGCGAGATCGAGCGGACCGTCCTCGACGACCTCGATCTCGAACCCGCCGATTTCGACCTGCCCGGCGAGTTCCACTCGACCGGAACGCGACGGGCGATCCTCGTCCAGACGCGGGTCGAGGTCGAGTCGGATCCGCTCGCGCTCTCGTTTTCGCTGCCCAAGGGATCCTACGCGACGGTCGTCCTTCGGGAGTACCTGAAGGTCGATCCGATCGACCTCGGGTGAAACCGCGATCATCCGGGCGGCCCTAGGTGGACTCGCCGTTACTCGAAGTACGTCCGCAGCACCGTCCCGAAGCCGGTGGCACCGATCGCGAACGCGATGAGGCCGCCGATCCCGGTCAGCGTGAGCAGGCCGTTGATCCCCGCGCCGACCAGCAGGGGTTTCAGCCAGCCGTCCCCGCGGCCGACCAGTCGCTCGCCGATCGCGAGGTAGGCGAACACCGACCCGATCGCCCACACGAGGTAAGCGGCGATCGCGAGCGGAATGGCGACGAAGATCCCAATGATCGTGATCGCGAACAGGACCGTCAGGATGATGACGGCCAGGAGGGCGAGGAGTCCGTAGATGAACGACCCGATCGGATCGTCGAGCACGACATCCGTCATCCGGTCCGTGTAGTCCGGTGCGATCGCGATCAGGATCGCGCCGATCACCAGCGTCGTCAGGAACGCCCCGATCGCACCGCCGACGAGACCGACGGGTGTGCCGACGTCGACGTTGATTCCGTCGACCTGCGCGACCGCCGCGACCGTCGTGAACGTCCACACGAATCCGTTCATACCTCACTCTCGCACCGGAAGGAGATAGCCTCGCGTATCCTGGTGCGACGTGCCGAGCGAACGGTGAGCGCGGGCCGGGAGACGGACTGCCGGCAGTTCGTGCGCTGCGGGGCGTCGCCCGACGGGTTAGGCGAACCGACAGTCACGCGCGGCCGGTAGGAAGGTTTTGCCAACGCCCGTCCTAAGTGGAGCCATGCGAAGCAATCGCCTGCAACGAGAGATCGACACCCTCGTAGCACAGGGCTGGGCGATCGAAGACGAAGCGCCCGATCGGGTCGTGATGGTCGATCGCGAGTTCGGGTCGGTCGCCTCCCACATCGTCGTGGCGATGCTGACGATCTGGTGGACCATGGGGCTTGGAAACGTCCTCTGGGGCGCGTACAACTACGCCGCCAACTCGCGGCGTCGGGTGCTCTGGGAGCGGCAGCTCGACTGCCCGAACTGCGGCGCGACGGTTTCCGAGGACGTCGCGTACTGCCCCTCCTGCGGGAGGGACGTCGAGGCGGAACCGGTGGTCGACACCGACGTCTGTCCCGAGTGTGATGCCGTCGTCGGAGACGACGCTCGATACTGTCGGGCCTGCGGAGCGAAACTCGCCGACGCGACGGAATCCGCGGGGTGACCGACGTTTGTCGACCGATCGCTCCCGACCGCGGCGAGACGGACGGTGAAATCGACCCGGTCGAAAACACGCTCGTTTTATCGCCGCGGACGAACACACGCGATATGGAGTGTCGCCACTGCGCCTCGCCGCTCGAGAAACCCGGCGACTTCTGTCTGATCTGCCGGGAGGCGAACACCGAGGCGGTGGTCCTCGACGCGTCGCGTGATCGAGCGACGCTGACGATGCTGGCCGGTGGCGACACGGACCCCGATCACACCGAGAACGCGACGGACGACGTCCTTGGCGAGACAACGATCACGACGACGCCGGAGGACGACGGCGAGAACGAGGTCGTCGAACTCCGCAACTTCGCGGGGCTGATCGGCGACGAGATCCGGCGCAAGCGACCCGCGGAGGTGTACGCCGCCGGGACCCGATCGGTGATCCGGGCCGTCCGGGACGACATTCACTATCCCTTCTACCGCGTCGACGGCGAGGACCCGGTCCAGTCGGTGCTCGAGCGGCGCGGCAGTCGAGCCCTGGACGTCGTCGAGACGCCACCCGCCGAGAAGATCGGCGGCAGCCACACGACGCTCATCGGCGGCCGAACCGGGATGCGGGCGATCCAGACCGTCGCCGGTCACCCGCACGTCAAGAAGGTGATCCCGGGGCCGATCGACGCCGGCGGGAAGGGGTCCCAATCCGGGCTGCGGGCGAAGGTGACCCGCGCCGACGACGGCGGCAACGTTCGAATGCTCCTTCGCGACGGTTCGAGCGTC
This sequence comes from Halosolutus gelatinilyticus, assembly GCF_023028105.1. Lineage (NCBI taxonomy): Archaea > Methanobacteriati > Methanobacteriota > Halobacteria > Halobacteriales > Natrialbaceae > Halosolutus > Halosolutus gelatinilyticus. The sequence continues at coordinate 2,810,311 of NZ_CP095491.1, read as the reverse complement.
CAGGAGAACCGCGTGGTGACGACCGCCCGCGATCGGGAGATGGGCGAGCGGATCCGCGAGGATTTGAACGAGGCGCTCGAATCGGCGGAATTCCGGTAGATTCGGATCCCGACTGCGCCGCTTCGACAGTTCGTGCCCGCGATCGCGGCGCGTTGGCCGGCGGCGACCAGAACCGGTGAGAGATGGTCACGAGCCGATGGAAGTGACACTCTCTGCTGGTTGTCCACCCCTTATCCGGCTCACTGTAATTAGATATAATTAGCTATGATCGAGCGACCGGACGTCGTCCTGGCTGCGATTCCGCTGCTCGCGGTGAGCGGACTCGCGCTCCGATTGGTGATCGCACTGACGGGAGTCGGAACAGGACTGCTCGCCGCCCCGCTGGCGATGGTGGGGTACCTCGCCGCGCTCGCGCTGGTCATCGGGGAGTTGCTCGTCGGGCCGGTCGCCGAGCGATCCGCCGAGGAATCGTCGTAACGTCTCACGGCTGTCGCCGTGGACGTTCCCCTTGCACTCGCCGCGAACGGGTGACGGTCGCCCACTATAGCCGTGACTCAACAGGTTTAAGAAGCCGGTGACGATAGTGAGCAGTACTATGGCCGATAAAGGAACCGTCGGCAGCGCGGGCCGCTTTGGCGCCCGGTACGGCCGCGTTGCGCGACGTCGCGTCAGCGAGATCGAAGACGAGATGAAACACGCGCAGGTCGACGGCGACGACGTTACGCGCGTCGGAACTGGCATCTGGAAGAACGAGGAGACCGGCGACGTCTTCACCGGCGGCGCCTACCGCCCGCAGACGCCCGCCGGCCGGACCGTCCGCCGCTCGATTCGCGCCGCACTGGCCGACGACGAATAATCCGCGCTCGCACACCACTCCAGTATGAGCTACAAATGTTCTCGCTGTAAACGCGACGTCCAGCTCGACGAGTACGGCGGGGTCCGCTGTCCCTACTGCGGCCACCGCGTGCTCCTGAAAGAACGCAGCCGCGACGTCAAGGAAGTCGACGTCCAGTAAGCCGGTGGCTTCTCACGACGCAACCCTCGAGCTCGAGTACGAGACCGCGTCTCGCGCACGGACCGTGGCCGAGAGCGTCGCCCGCGAAGTCGGCGAGATCGACGACGACCGGTCGCGAACGACGATCGACCGCGACGAGACGCTGGTCCGGGTTGAGATCGTCGCCGCCGACGTCGTCGCCCTCCGAGCGGCGCTGAACACCTGGTTTTCGCTGATCGACGTCGCGGAGCGCACCGCGGACGTCGGATCGGCGATCGTACCCGACGGCGATCGGCCGACCTAGCCGCCGGTCGGCGACCGTCGTCGTACGCACCTTCCGAATAGCCCGTAAACCGGACCGACAGGCCGAATACTCGGCGTCGGCGACGACGATCGGCAAAGCTTGGCTTTATCAGTCCGGAGGGCGACGGACGAAACATGCAAGGCAATCTGCCGCCTGAAGCACAGGAGAAAATCGAAGAGCTGCAGGGACTCCAGGAAACCGCCCAGGAAGTCGCCGTGCAAAAGCAGGAGGCCGAGTCGCGGCTGAACGAGTCCAAGAGCGCCCTCGACGAACTCGAGAATATCGATGAGGAGACGATGATGTACCGGAACGTCGGCGAACTCCTCGTCGAAACGAACTACGACGAGGCCCAGGAAGACCTCGAGGACAAGGTCGATACGCTCGAGATCCGCCTCGAGACCCTGGAGAAGCAGGAAGACCGTATCCAGCAGCAGTTCGAGAACCTTCAGGAGGACCTCGAAGAACTGCTCGGCGGCGGTGCGATGGGCGGCGGCCCGGCCGGCCCCGGCGGCCCCGGCGCCGGCGGCGCGTAGATGAGCGCGGACGAACCGACCGACGAGGAGGTCGTCCGGACGGCGGCCGACGCCGCGGAGGGGCTCATCTTCTCCCGGTACAAGCAATCGGCAGTGCGTGACGTCGACGTCACCGTGACCTTCGAGGACGGCGTCCTCGAGGTCGACGTCTACCTCAACGCCCCCGACGACGACGTCGATCCCGATCGGGTCGCCGACGACGCGGCTCTCGCCGCGCGGGAGGCCGTCGACGACCTCTTCGGCGAGTAGGGAGCCGAACCGTTCTTCTCCGGAAGCCACACCGCCAGAGGCATCGTTCGGGATTCGATTCCGACGGCCCACGTCCCCTCCCGGTACTCGATCCGCCGCGGGAGGTACCCGAAACGATTTTGTGCCAGCGCAGTGACGTTCGGTCCGAGCACGATGGAGACCTCTTCCTTTCGCTGAACCGGGGTCGTTCCGGCCGTCTCGTCGACGACGGTCGACGTGATTCCGCGGTAGCAGCTGACGGCCTAGCCCGGTCCGCGTTCGATTCCAGAGCCCCCGCTCCGCGAGACGCCGAAGCGGGGGCCGCCGTATCGACTCACACTACCATGACGACACTACGATCCACAGCGAAATGGCACGAGCACGAAACGAAAGCAGACGCACAGTCATCGCGAACCGATCGACGACCGCCCCCGTCGCGACCGACGAGATTCGAGCGCTGGTCCGCGCGCTCGGCGACGAGGTCGTCGCCGAACGAACGCAAGTCGGACCCGAAGACGCCGGAACGTACTTCGGCCGAGGAAAGCTCGACGACCTGGCCGAAACCGTGATCGCGACCGACGCCCGGCGCCTCGTCGTCGACGGCGAACTCACGCCGAGCCAGCACCGCGCGATCGAATCGACGATGCCGGACGGGACGGTGGTGATCGATCGCTATCGGCTCGTCCTCGAAATCTTCGAGACGCAGGCGGGAACGCGACGGGCGCAACACCAGGTCGAACTGGCGCGCCTTCGCTACGACCTGCCGCGAGTGATTGAGTCGGCGGACGAGGGGCTGCTCAACGAGGAGACCGAGAAGGGATCCCCCGTTTACGACGTTCGCGATCGAATCGATCGACTAGAAGGAAAACTCGAGGAACTCCCGGATCCCGCCGAGCAGTTCCGAAAACGCCGCCGCGAGGAGGGATTCGACCTCGTCACCATCACGGGCTACACGAACGCCGGGAAGTCGACACTTTTGCACCGGCTCGCCGACGACCTGTCGATCGAGGACGCACACCCCGACGGAGAGGGGGCTGACGGACGCTCGGCCGACGAGGCCTCGAACAAGAACGCGACCGCTGCCGTCGCCGATCGACTCTTCGAGACGCTCGAGACGACGACTCGGCGGGCAACGATCGACGGCCGACCGATGCTCGCGACCGACACCGTTGGATTCGTCGACGACCTGCCCCACGATCTCGTCGAGTCGTTCACTTCGACGCTCTCCGAGGCGGCCGCAGCTGACGTCGTCGTCCTCGTCGCCGACGCGAGCGGCCCTCGGGAAGGGGTTCGCGATCGACTCGAAGTCGCACTCGAGGTGCTCGACGTACAGGGTGTCGACGGCGAGAGGATCGTTCCGGCGCTGAACAAGGTCGATCGACTCTCGGCGGACGAGCGAGTCCGCCGTCGCGAACTCGCGTCGGACCGCGTGCCCGCGTCGGCGGCGGATCCGGTTCCGGTGAGCATCCTCGACGGAACGAACCTCGATCGGCTTCGATCGGCGATCCGGCGCCGACTGCCGACCGAGCGCGCGACGCTCCGAATGCCGAACTGTGACGACGCGATGTCGCTCGTCTCGCGGGCGTACGATCGGACGGCCGTCGAGGAGGTCGAGTACGACGGCGACGCCGTGACGATCGTCTGCCGCGGATCGCCGCCGACGATCGATCGGTTGCGGGCGGACGCGGCCCGGATTACCCGGGCGGCGTAGAAGTCGAAGCGAGCGGACGCTACTCCGGTCCGATCACTGCATCGCCTTGACCCAGCCCGGAACCGACGCCATCCCCTCCTTGTCCTCCCAGCCGCTCTCGCGGAGATAGGTTTCGAGGTCGACGAACTCGAAGCCGAAGCGGTCCTCGAGCGCGTCGATATCCGCGCCGTAGCCGACCTCGTTGAACCACTCGCACATGACGGTGAACTCCTCGCCGAAGGCGTCGTAGGCGTCCTCGATCGGGACGTGAACGGGCTCGACGTCCCGACCGGTGACCTCGGAGAGGACGTCGGCTGCCTCGGCGAGAGTCTTCTCGTCGCCCGCGAGTTCGATGCGATCGCCGACGAATTCGTCGGGGTTCTCGAACGCGACGGCGGCGGCGCGGCCGACGTCGTCGGTGTCGACCATCTGCAGGGGGACGCCCTCCTCGAGCGGCAGGGCGAGCGTCCCGTCTTCGACGACGTCCTCGGCGAACGCTTCGAAGTTCTGGAAGAAGAACACCGGGCCGAGCACGGTCAGGGGAAGGTCGAGGTCCCGAGCGTGCTGCTCGATATCCCACGCGGAATCGAAGTGCGGGACGCCGGTGTCCTCCCAGTGGCTGCCGACGCCGCTGAGGACGAACTGGTCGACGCCCTCGGCGGCGGCGACCTCGGCGATGTTTTCGCCCTGTTGGACCTGCTGGTCGTAGCCCTCGGTCCAGAAGTTGGTGACCGCGAAGACGGCGTCCACCTCGGCGACCCGGGGCGCCAGAGAGTCCGCGTCGTTCAGGTCGCCCTCGACCATCGTCACGCCCCGACCGGCGAGTTCCTGCGCCGTCTCGCCGGAGGCGTCCCGCGTGAGGCCGTAGACGTCGAAGTCGGCATCCGACGCCAAGAGGTGGTCGACGACCGCACCGCCCTGATTTCCGGTCGCTCCGGTGACGAGAACGCGCTCGACCATCTCAGTTCCCCTCCGTCTCGACGGGGCGGTTCGAACTCGATACGGTCGCGCGCGGCGCGTCGATTGACACTGATTGCATCACGTTACCTGATTCGCTTTCTAACCCATATATCCGTTTGGCGACAATAGTGCAACCACGTAACACCGGTGTAATCGGCATCGCACAACCGAGTCGAGAGCGATCGCCGCGAGAGAGTGCGGTCGACTTGCAGGGGTGTTCGGTCCGAACGAATCGAGCGTAACCGACGTAATTACGGAGAGGCCGGTCGAGTGTGGGCCAGAAAACCGTCGGCAGGAGTTACTGCCGGCAGATCTCGACGAAGTTCTCGAAGATTTCCTCGCCCTCCTCGGTGTGGGCGACCTCCGGGTGCCACTGGACCCCGTAGAGGTCGCGATCGGTGTCGCTCATCGCCTCGACGTCGCAGACGTCGCTTCGGGCGGTCAGGTCGAAGCCCTCGGGGAGTTCCTTCACCTCGTCGGCGTGGCTGGCCCAGACGCGGGTCTCGGGGTGCAACGTTCCGGTCAGAGGATCGCCGCCGTCGACGATCTCGACGTTCACGTCGGCGTAGCCGCCGTACTCGCCGCCACCGACGCGGCCGCCGAGTTCCGCTGCGATCAACTGCATCCCCAGGCAGATCCCGAGCACCGGGACGTCCGCGTCGAGGTAGTCGGCCGATCGGCCGATGCGGTCCATGTCCGGGCCGCCCGAAAGCACGACGCCGTCAGCGTCGGCTTCTTCGGGGGGCGTCTCGTTGTCGATCAACTCCGTGTCGACGCCGAGATCGCGAAGCGCCCGGCGTTCGAGGTGGGTGAACTGTCCGTGGTTGTCGACCACGACGATCTTGGTCATTGCAGGAGGGTAGAGAGCGGCCCGGTAAAAACCGTCCGAAACCGCGGTTCGATCGCAGACACTGCCCCGATTCCCGTCGACCGGTTTCGTCCGACTGTCGATCGAGTTCGCGGCGTGGCGATCGATGTCGGCGATCGAGTCGTCGCCGGTGGCCCGAACCGATCGGAGATCCGCGGCCGCCGATCGAGCTCGCGATCAGAATCGAGCGGGTTCCTGTCACCGACACGTTTATAGTTTATTCGCCGGACTGGTAGGATATGGCAGTCGATCTCAGCGAATTCGAGCATCCGGCGTGGATCACCGCTGCGGGGACGGGTGCGGGATATCTGCTGATCCTCGCGCTTCTCACGATCGCCCTGTTCATCGTCCCGTGGCTCGTCTTCGCGACGCTGTAGGTGAGCGCCGATCGCGTTCGGCACTGCGCGATCAGGACCGACTTGCATTCTCTTCTACCGCTCTCGACCGTCTGTCGACGAGATACAGCGCCCACAGATCGACGAGCAGCATACAAACAGGTAGAATTACGGTGATTCCGCGTCCGTTACGGGGCGGCGAAAAACTGCATTTCGACACGATAGTTTCGTGGGCGGTTCAGTGCTTGCCAGATCTCTATGGTCCGTGTGGTAGGCATTTACGATCAGAGTCCGACTGTCCGGACGATGGCTACCGAAGCGACGTTTACGATTCCGTCCGATCAGTTCCCCTTGGGAAGCGTGTTCACACAGCTACCGAGGATAACGGTCGAACTGGAACGGATTATTCCGGGACGAGAGTCGATCGTTCCCTACTTCTGGGTTCGAGGAACGGTCGTTGACGATATCGAGAGTGAATTTTCCGACCATCCGGGCGTGGATGCTATCCAACTTATCGATTCAGTCGAGGATCAATATCTGTTGCGCGTCGAGTGGGCGATGGAGTACAACGGCGTCCTGAGCGTCTTGACAGAAACGGAAATTCCACTCATCGAGGCAGTGGGAACGGCCCAGCAGTGGACGTTCAGCATTCGCGGGGACGACCAGTACGACATCACAACCTTTCAGCAACGCTGCCGAGAGTTAGACATCCCGATCACGCTGACGAAGCTTCACGCACTCACGCCGATCGAGTCGGATACCGAGGGCGCACTGACCGATACCCAAGAAGAGGCGCTGGTACTCGCCTACGATCGCGGGTACTTCAACTCTCCCCGCGACGTGACGATGGAAGAACTCGGAGACGAACTTGGAATCTCACACCAGGCCGTTGCGTCTCGACTCCGGCGTGGAATCCAGCACGTCCTTGGATCGACGCTGTCCGGCGTACGGAGTTCAGCCCGAGAAGACACTTAAAAGAGTGTTGGAAATGCAAAAGCCACCCTGAACCGCGCAAGTCGTTTATGTAGGGGTAATGGTTGGGTCTTCTACCGAGTTCGACGCAGTTCTTGAACTGTGTCAAGATCAGCACCGTCGCATCATCCTCGCAGCTCTCGCCCACGAGAACCGATCGCTAACGATGAACGATCTCAAGCAGATTATCGTCGATCAGAATCATCATACGGCCATAACGGAGCTTTCCGGAGAAGAGATATCGGACATTCAGATCTCGCTACTCCATACCCACATCCCGAAGTTGGAAGACCTCTCGATCGTCGAATACGATCGAGAGCGTCAACTGGTGGAACCAACACCGCAGTTCGAACAGCTGGAGCCCCAGCTTTCAGCCATCATCGATATCGATCCCGGTCTTGACCCACCAGTTACGCTGTGAAATCGGTTAGAACCATCTTCGACGAGAGGAGTTTGATTATTTCGGTAGTAGCAGACACGGAGGCGACGGTCAGTTCGCAACGAGGGTGTGCAATCGGTCCGTGACAGGAGGAGGTGGGTATAGTAGAAACGCCTGCGATCGAGAACCGAGTCGAAACCTGCCGCCCGAGTTTACGCGAACGTCTTCGAGACGTCTTCGGCGGCATCGGACTCCTGCTGGACCTTCTCCCAGGCGTTGTGGAAGTCCTCCATCCGGATCTCGGTGCGATCGTCGCGGATCGCGAACATGCCGGCTTCGGTGCAGATCGCTTTGACGTCCGCACCGGAGGCGTCTTCGGCCTCGGCGGCCAGCGCCGCGAAGTCGACGTCGTCGTCGACGTTCATGTCGCGCGTGTGGATCTGGAAGATGATCTCTCGGCCTTCCTCGTTCGGCTTTGGCACCTCGATGAGGCGATCGAAGCGGCCCGGTCGGAGGATGGCGCGATCGAGCATGTCGAAGCGGTTGGTCGCGGCGATGATGCGGATCTCGCCGCGCTCCTCGAAGCCGTCCATCTCGGAGAGCAGTTGCATCATCGTCCGTTGAACCTCTGCGTCGCCCGACGTTTTCGACTCCGTTCGCTTGGCGGCGATCGCGTCGATCTCGTCGATGAAGATGACCGCGGGTTCGTGGTCGCGGGCGACGTCGAACAGATCCCGGACGAGCTTGGCGCCCTCGCCGATGAACTTGTGGACCAGTTCGGAGCCGGCCATCTTGATGAAGGTGGCGTCGGTCTGGTTGGCGACGGCCTTCGCGAGCATCGTCTTGCCCGTCCCCGGCGGGCCGTACAGCAGGACGCCGCTCGGCGGGTCGATGCCGACGTCATCGAACATGTCGGGCTTCTCCAGGGGCATCTCGACGGTTTCGCGAACCTCCTGTAACTGCTCTTCGAGGCCGCCGATGTCCTCGTAGCTCACGTCGGGGCTCTCGGTGACTTCCATAACCCGAGCGCGCACGTCGGTTTCGTTCGAGAGAGTCTTAACGATAGAGAGGGAGTTGTTGACGGCCACGCGAGCGTCGGGTTCGAGGTCCTCGCGCATCTCCTCGGTGACCTCCGTCAGCGCCTCCTGGTTGTTCCCGTGCTGTTTGATGATGACGCCTTCGTCCGTGATCTCCTGAACCGTGGCGACGAACAGCGGGGACTGTTTGAGCTTCTTGTTCTCGTGGGTCAACCGCTCGAGCTTCTGCTGGTACTTGTTGTTCTCGGCGTTCGCATCGAGGAGTTTGTCGCGCATCTCCTCGTTTTGCGACTCGAGGATCTCCAGCCGTTCCTCGAGCGCCTGGATTTTCTCCTGTTGGGACGCCTCGTCCTCGTCGTACGGGAGGTCGACGTCGTCCACAGTGTCACTCATCACCCATGCTTTGGGTGTTGGTTCATAAGAGGCTTCGGGTAGATGCACTTCGGCGGCCCGATAACTGTGAAGAATAAAATGAAACAGAAAATATTATCACCTCGTATTTAGAATGGGTGAGTACGATGAGCGCATCCGTACAGCAAGAGACCAAGCGGGGCACGTGGGACGACGTGCGCGATCTCCCTCCGAGCGCCAAACTCGTCGCGAAGGTACTCGAGTACAACGACACGATGACCCAGCAACAGATCGCCGACGAGACGCTGCTCCCGGCGCGAACGGTCCGATACGCACTGAACCGCCTCGACGAGGAGAACGTCATCGACTCCCGCTTCTCGTTTTCGGACGCCCGCAAGCGACTCTACAGCCTCGATATCGACGCGTAATCGATCGCCATCCCCGCCGTTTCTCGCCGCCGATCGCCACGGTCGGGCCGTCGAGCGGCGGCGACGTGTCGCCGCTTGGAACCGATCGGCTCGCGTTATTTTCACTCCGGTCGCGGAACCCCTTTAGGGCGGGCACTCGAACGAGTGAGCAATGACGCGGGTGATACACACGGGCGACACCCACATCGGGTACCAGCAGTACAACGCGCCCGAGCGACGACGGGACTTTCTCGACGCCTTCCGGCAGGTCGCCGCCGACGCGATCGACGACGGCGTCGACGCGGTGATCCACGCCGGCGACCTCTTTCACGATCGCCGACCCGGCCTGGTCGATCTGCAGGGCACCGTCGAGATCCTCCGACGCCTCAACGACGCAGACGTGCCGTTTCTCGCCGTCGTCGGCAACCACGAGGGCAAGCGGGACGCCCAGTGGCTCGACCTCTTCGCCGACCTCGGCCTCGCAACGCGCCTCGACGCGACGCCGCACGTGATCGGCGACGCGGCCTTCTACGGCCTCGACTTCGTACCTCGCTCCCGCCGGGACGACCTCGAGTACGCGTTCGCCCCCGTTCCCGACGAGGCCGACCACGCCGTCCTCGTGAGCCACGGCCTCTTCGAACCGTTCGCGCACGCGGACTGGGACACAGAACGGCTCCTCGCAGAATCCTCGGTCGAGTTCGACGCCGTCCTGGTCGGCGACAACCACGATCCGGGCACCGCCGAGGTGAGCGATACCTGGGTCACCTACTGCGGTTCGACGGAGCGCGCGAGCGCGAGCGAGCGCGAACCCCGTGGCTACAACCTCGTCACGTTCGAGGAGGAGGTCGCGATTCGACGGCGCGGCCTCGACACCACCCGCGAGTTCGTCTTCGTCGACCTCGAACTCGAAGCCGACGAAGGGGTCGATCGCGTCCAGGAGCGCGTCCGGGAACACGACCTCGAAGACGCGGTCGTCGTCGTGACGATCGAGGGCGAGGGCCGGCCGATCACTCCGGCCGCGATCGAGGAGTTGGCCCTCGATCGCGGGGCGCTGATCGCCCGCGTCAACGATCGTCGGGACCTCCCCGACGAAGACGAGGAGGTGCGGGTGAGCTTCGCCGATCCGGACGAAGCGGTCCGGGAACGGATCCGCGAACTGGGTCTCAGCGACGCCGCCCGAAGCATCGACAAAACCGTTCGGAACGACGAGCTGCCGGACTCGAACGTCCGCGACACCGTCGAACGCCGCGTTCGAGACCTGCTCGAGGACGATCAGGGAGCGTTCGAGCCGGCGCCCGAACGGGAGCCCTCGGACGGAGACGTGACCACGGTCGCAGACGAACTCGGGTCGGTCGAGGGCGAGCCGGCGGTCGACGCGGAGGCGATCGACGCCGAGTCGGCCGAAGACGGGTCGTCTTCCGCCGAAGCGACGCTCGACGGCGCGGACGAGATGACGTTCGACGATACGGCCGAGACGTCCGAAGACGGGGCGACCACTGGTTCGACGACGGCCGCCGACGCAGCCGAGACGGACGAATCGGGCGGTAGCGACGAAACGGGAGAAGCCGACGCCTCGCTGGGTGATTTCGCGTGAGGGTCGATCGCGTCCGACTCCGGAATTTCAAGTGCTACGGGGACGCCGACCTCTCGCTCGATCGCGGCGTCACCGTCGTTCACGGCGTCAACGGTAGCGGGAAGTCGACGCTTCTCGAGGCCGTCTTCTTCGCGCTCTACGGCTCGAAGGCTCTCGACGATCGCACGCTCGACGACGTGATCACGACCGGCGAGGAGGACGCCGAGATCGAACTTTGGTTCGCCCACGACGGCCGATCGTACCGCGTTGAACGCGAGCTCAAACTGCGCGGCGATCGGGCGGTGACGACGAAGTGCGTCCTCGAGACGCCCGACGAGACGATCGAGGGCGCACGCGACGTCCGCCGCGAAGTGCGGACGCTTCTGCGAATGGACGCCGACGCGTTCGTCAACTGCGCCTACGTCCGCCAGGGCGAGGTGAACAAGCTCATCCACGCCTCGCCGAGCGATCGCCAGGACATGATCGACGACCTCCTCCAGCTCGGGGCGCTCGAGGACTACCGCGAGCGGGCCAGCGACGCCCGCCTCGGCGTGAAGTCGGTGCTCGACGGCAGACGGGAGGTCCTCGAGAACCTCAGGACCCAGGTCGAGAACAAGGAATCGCAGGATCTCCACGAGCAACTGAACGACCTCGAGTCCCGACGCCGGGAGCTTTCGGCGGAGATCGATCGCTTCGAGGACCAGCGCGAGCAGGCCCGCGAGACGCTGGAGGCCGCCGAAGACGTCCTCGATCGACACGAAGAGACGCGAACCGAGATCGAGACGTTGGAGTCGGAGATCGAGGAGCTCCGGGAGAAGATCGCCGAGACGGAGCGCGAGCGCGAGGACACGAAAGACGAGATCCGCAGCCTCGAGGAACGGCGGACGAAACTCGCGGCCGAACGCGACGAGTTGCTCGAGGGAGCCGACCTCGATCTGGTCGATCCCGACCGGGACGCGATCGACGACCGGATCGAAACGCTCGAAGCGCGGGACGAGGAGCTCCGCGACGACCTCGAGGACGTCCGCGTCGCGATCACGGAAAAAAACGGCGAGATCGACCGCCTTCGCGAGGAGGCCGCCGACCTCGAGTCCGACGCGGCGGAGGCGCGGACGGAGGCCGCCGACCTCGAGAGCCAGCTCTCCGCCGACGAGGAAGCGATCGACGAGCGCGAGACGAAACTGGACGACCTCGAGTCGGAGATCGAAACCGCGCGGGCGTCGTTCGACGACGCGTCAGTCGAGGTCGGTGACGCGGCGGATCACCTCGCCGACCTCGAAGCCGAACGCGAGGCACTCACCGACGAGATCGGCGACGTTACGGCCGACATCAGGACCGCCGAGAACGCGATCGAGGACGGGGAGACGCTGCTCGAGGAGGGCAAGTGTCCGGAGTGCGGGCAGCCGGTCGAGGACTCGCCCCACGTCGACGTGCTGGACGAGAAGCGCGAGCAGCTGGCCGAACTCGAGGACCGCCGGGACGAACTCCAGCGCGAGCGCGAGGAGCTCGACGAGCGAATCGAGCGGGCCGAAGCGCTTCGCGAGGCCGAGCGCCGGATCGATCGGCTCGCGGACAACCGCGATAACCTCGAACAGTTGCTCGCGGAAAAACGCGAGACGGTCGCGGAGCGCCGCGAGCAGTGCGAGCGGTTGCGCGAATCGGCCGCGGAGGACGAACGGGACGCCGAGGCGAAGCGCAACGAGGCGGACGCGCTGGAGGAATCGGTCGCGGAGACGCGGACCGGGCTCGGCGAGATCAACACCGAGCGCGGCGAGATCAGAGGGGATCTGGAGACGCTGGAACGCCTGGCCGAGATCGCCGACGAGCGGGCGGATCTCGCCGGGGAGGCGGAGACCCTGCGCGAACGGCGCGCGGACTGGGAGACGATGAACGACGAGCGCCGGGAGCAGCTCTCGGCGAAGCGCGATCGCAAGCGCGAACTCGAATCCGAGTTCGACGAGGATCGGGTCGAAGCGGCGCGCGACGACAAGCAAAACGCCGAGAGCTACATCGAGAAGGTCGATGAGAAGCTCTCGGCGTTGGAGGAACGCCGCGACGAGGTCCAGGGACGGATCGGCCGCGTCGAGGAGAAGCTCGAAGACCTCGAACGGCTCCGCGATCGCCTCGAGGCGGCTGAGCGGCGGTGTGAAAAGCTCGAATCGCTGTACGAGGAGGCAGAAACGCTCCAGGCGACCTACGGCGACCTGCGGGCGGAACTCCGCCAGCGCAACGTCGAGACACTCGAACGGCTCCTGAACGAGACGTTCGATCTCGTCTACCAGAACGACTCGTACGCGGGGATCGATCTGGACGGCGACTACCGGCTGACGGTCTACCAGAAGGACGGCGAGCCGCTCGATCCCGAACAGCTTTCCGGCGGCGAGCGGGCCCTGTTCAACCTGAGCCTGCGGTGTGCGATCTACCGGCTGCTCGCCGAGGGCGTCGAGGGAACGGCGCCGATGCCGCCGCTGATCCTCGACGAGCCGACGGTCTTCCTCGATTCGGGCCACGTCACGCGGCTCGTCTCGCTGGTGGAGTCGATGCGCGGCCTCGGCGTCGAACAGATCGTCGTCGTCAGCCACGACGAGGAACTCGTCGGCGCGGCCGATTCGATCGTCCGGGTCGAGAAGGACGCGACGTCGAACCGATCCAGACTCGAACGCGGCGAGCCACCGGAGGCGGCGTTGCTCGCGCCCGAGTAGCGCCGAATAGCGACACCGGCGATCGGCGACGCAGGACCGCGACCCGTGACCGACGATCGCGCGAGCGGGCGTGGATCGGAGGGACCTGTGATCGGAACCGGAATCGAAGCCGAATTCGCGATCGGGATCAGGCGGAGTCGATCGACGGTTCGTCGGGAACGGCGTCGTCGCCCTCGAGGTCGGGTCGGAGGACGTCGAGCGCGCGCCTGCACGGCTCGGTAATGCGGTAGCCGCGCTCGCCGGCGACCTCGGTTTCGTCGATCAGTCCCGCCGCCGAGAGGACCGTGAGTCTCCCGTGGAGGTCGCTCTCGCAGACGTCGTACGCGTCGAGAAGCGTTCGGATCCGGAGCGGGCCGCGATCCGCGAGTTCGATCAGCAGCCCCAGGGTCTGTTCGTCGTGGACGTTCGTCAGCAGCGTTCGGATCGGGCTGTCGATCGTCTGGGCGGCGGTCTCGAGGGCCGATTCGCCGACGACGTCGAGACGATCGTTCCGGACGTAACATTCGTTTCCGGTTTCGGGATCGCGAACGAGACTCGCACTCTCTGACTGCTTGAGCAGTAGATACCGTTTCCCGGTATCGTCGCGTACGGTTTTCATAGTGGCTGTGAACAGCGCGTGACGGGTGTTGTCGGCGATCGCTGAACTAGGTTTCGACCGATCGTCGGTCGGTCTCCGCCTCCCGTCCGACGGTCGGATCGGGAGTTACGCATCGTCCTCGTCATCCCTTCGCTCCATGTAGTCGCGGTACCGCTTGACGGCGAAGCCGAACAGGACGACGCCGCCGACGAGGAGCCCGAGGCTGCGGGTGTCCGCGCCCTCGAAGAACGCCAACAGCGCGCCGATCGAGAAGGCGAGGATCGCCGCGTTGAGCACCACGACGATCGCCCAGAAGGTTTTGAGTAGCTCGGGCGGAACGTCGGTCTCACCCGCCGAGAGGCCGTCTTCGGAGTCGGTGCGTTCCGATCGCAGATCCGCTCGGAGAGTCGACCCGGCGTCCTCGGTCGAAACCCGCGGAATGGTCAGCGAGTCGCTCTCCGGATCCCGCAGATCTTCCTCGGGGTCGTACTCTTCCGGTTCGTGCTCGGTCCGATCGAAGACCACAAGCGTGTGGACGACAGGCGGGCGCAAAAGGGTTCGCGTTCGCTCGCACGAGCGGGATCTCAGGCGAGATCCTTGAGCGCGAGCGGTCGGGTGGTTTCCACCCAGGCTAACGGGTTCTCCGCGTCGTAGAAGACGACGCCGTCGTCCGTCTCGTACGATTCGATCGTCGCGGTGCCCTCGACACTGGGATCGCTACGCGATTCGCTACTATCCATCGTCTCGTCGTCGTTCGCGCGTGTGGACACGTCGATCACCTGCTACCGTGTTATGTGGTAACACATTATATGTCTTTTTGCCCGCGCAGTATCAGGTTTCGCCGCGCGAGCGGGACGGAGTACGGGGGTTTTTATTCGCCGGCTTCGAACCTCGGTACCATGACCGAGGCGGGCCAGGCCGGACTCGCGGAGTTTGCCGAGGAGTCCGAGGACCGGCCGGACGAAGAGGCGGTTGCCGTGGCCGGCAACGGCGGCACGCGCGTCGCCGAGGTGATCGACGTACTCGATGAGACGCTTCCCGAATCCGACGGCGAACTCGAACTCGCCGTCATGCAGGTCGATTACACGATCGCGGGATACGGAGACTCGGAGCAGCCGATCATGCACGTGTTCGGCCGCACGCCGGACGACCGACTGGAGCACGTGCAGGTCGTCGGCTTCCGGCCGTACTTCTACGCGCCGACGGAGACGCTCGATCGACCGCCCGAAGAGGCGTACGATCGGCTGACGGGCAGCGAGGAGGAAGACGAGACCGGCGGTCCCTACGAGAGCATCCGCGGGGAGCGGCTGACGAAAATCTTCGGCCAGACGCCGCGGGACGTCGGTCAGGTGCGCGATGACTTCGAGCACTACGAGGCCGACATCCTGTTCCCGAACCGGTTCTTGATCGACAAAGACATTCGCAGCGGGATTCGCGTCCCGGAACGACGCGCCGACGACGACTCGCTCGTCGTCCCCCACGAGGAGGTCGAGGCCGCGGACGTCGACGCGACCCCCCGCGTCCAGACGTTCGACATCGAGGTCGACGATCGCTCCGGCTTCCCCGAGGACGGCGAGGAGCCGATCGTCTGTCTCACCAGCCACGATTCCTACCGCGACGAGTACGTCATGTGGCTCTACGAGGCGCCGACCGGCGACGGCGAGATCCCGGCCGAGGTCGCCGACTACGAGCCGATCGAGGGGGCGATCGACTACGACGTTCGGACGTTCGAGGAGGAGGAGGCGATGCTCGACGCCTTCATCGAGTACATCCGAGAAACCGACCCCGACGTCCTGACGGGGTGGAACTTCGAGGACTTCGACGCGCCGTACCTCCTCGATCGACTCGAGGAGCTCCAGGGATCACACCACGAGTACGACCTCTCGATCGATCGGCTCTCTCGCGTCGACGAGGTCTGGCGGAGCAACTGGGGCGGCCCGGACATCAAGGGCCGGGTCGTCTTCGACCTGCTCTATGCGTACCAGCGCCGCGTGTTCTCCGAACTCGACTCCTACCGACTGGACGCCGTCGGCGAGGCGGAACTCGGCGTCGGAAAAGAGCGCTACGCCGGCGACATCGGCGATCTCTGGGAGACCGATCCGACGCAACTGCTGGCGTACAACCTTCGGGACGTGGAACTCTGCGTCGAACTCAACCGCCAGCAGGAGCTGATCCCGTTCTGGCGGGAGATGGCCACGTTCGTCGGCTGCAAGCTCGAAGACGCCCCGACGCCGGGCGACGTCGTGGACATGTACGTCCTCCACGAGGCGAACGGGCGGTTCGCGCTCCCCTCGAAGGGCCAGCAGGAGGCCGGCGAGGAGTACGAGGGCGGCGCGGTGTTCGAGCCGATCACGGGCGTCATGGAAAACGTGACCGTACTCGACCTGAAGTCACTGTACCCGATGTGTATGGTGACGGTCAACGCCTCGCCCGAGACGAAGGTCGACCCCGACGCCTACGACGGCGAGACCTACACCGCGCCCTCGGGAACGCACTTCCGGAAGGAACCCGACGGCATCATCCGGGAGATGGTCAACGAACTGCTCGCCGAGCGCGAGGAGAAGAAAGCCCAGCGTGACGAGTACGACGCCGGCACGCCCGAGTACGAGCAGTACGATCGCCAGCAGGGGGCCGTGAAGGTCATCATGAACTCGCTGTACGGCGTCTCGGGCTGGGAGCAGTTCCGCCTCTACGACAAGGAGGCGGCCTCGGCGATCACCGCGACCGGCCGCGAGGTGATCGAGTTCACCGAGACGGCCGCGAACGAACTCGACTACCAGGTCGCCTACGGCGACACCGACAGCGTCATGCTCGAACTCGGCCCGGACGTTTCGAAATCCGAGGCGCTGGAGCACTCGTTCGCTATCGAGGAGCACATCAACGGTCGCTACGACGACTTCGCGCGCGAGGATCTGAACGCCCAGGAACACCGGTTCCAGATCGAGTTCGAGAAACTCTACCGGCGCTTCTTCCAGGCGGGCACGAAGAAACGCTACGCGGGCCACATCGTCTGGAAGGAGGGCAAGGACGTCGACGATATCGACATCGTCGGCTTCGAGTACCAGCGATCGGACATCGCGCCGATCACCAAGGAGGTGCAACACGAGGTCATCGAGATGATCGTCCGCGAGGGCGACGTCGAGGGTGCCAAGGCATACGTCAACGAGGTCATCGAGGAGGTCCGAAGCGGCGACGTCTCGCTCGACGAGATCGGCATCCCGGGCGGAATCGGGAAGCGTCTGACCGACTACGACACCGACACGGCGCAGGTTCGCGGCGCGAAGTACGCCAACCTGCTGCTGGGGACTAACTTCCAGCGCGGAAGCAAACCGAAGCGGCTCTACCTCGATCGGGTCGATCCGTCCTTCTTCGAACGTATCGAGGACGCGGAGGGACTCGACGCCCGCACCGATCCCCTCTACGGGGCGTTCAAGCGCAATCCCGACGTCATCTGCTTCGAGTACGAAGACCAGGTCCCCGAGGAGTTCGAGGTCGATTACGACGAAATGCTCGAGAAGACGTTACAGGGGCCGATCGAACGCATCCTCGAAGCGCTCGACGTCTCCTGGCAGGAGGTCAAGTCCGGCCAGCAGCAGACCGGACTCGACAACTTCATGTGACTGACTTCCCGGCGAGAAGCCACCGATTGGGAACGCCCGCCGATACGGCGGTCACTAATCGAACCCCGCACGGTCGTCCCCGATGACCTCGTCGATGCCGCTGATCTCGAATCGAGCACCGCCGGTTTCGCTCTCCGTCGCGCGCACCGACCAGCCGTGCGCGTCGGCGATCGCAGAGACGATCGCGAGCCCGAAGCCCGTCCCGCTCCCCGCCGTCGAGTACCCCTCCTCGAACACCTGCTCTCGGTTCGCCGCCGGAATTCCGGGCCCGTCGTCTTCGACGTAGAACCCGTCGGGCATCGACCCCACCGTCACGGTCACGTCGTCCTTACCGTGGTCGAACGCGTTTCGAAACAGGTTCTCGAGCAGTCGTCTGAGTCGACTTCGATCCGCGAGGATCCGCTCGTTCGAGTCGATCCGTAACTCGCCGTCTCGCGTGTCGATCATCGCCCACGACTCTCCGGCGACGGGCTCGAGGTCGACGGGCTCGGCGTCGATCGACTCGGCGGTCTGTCGCGAGATGGTGAGGACGTCCTCGATGATCTCGTCCATCCGATCGAGCGCCCTGTCGATCGCCTCGAGGTTGCTCGGCGAATGTCGTTCGCGTTCCAACTCCAGGTACCCCGTCGCGACGGTAAGCGGGTTCCGAAGATCGTGCGAGACGATGTTCGCGAACTGCTCGAGTCTGCGGTTCTGTTGCCGGAGGAGTTCGGTCTGTTCTCGCAACCGCCGCTCGCGACGACGGTCCGTCGTGACGTCTCTGGCCAGGACGACCCAGCCGACGAACCTCCCGTTGGCGGCGTGCACCTTCGAGACGTCGACGTTGAAGTGACGAAGCTCGTCGTCGTACTGAACCGAGAAGTCCCGATTCGTCTCGACGTCGTCCTCGATCATCTCGACGAACTCCGGGTGCTCGTCGTAGGCATCCTCGACGCGAGAGCCGACGAGCACCGCGCGAGAAGACTCGCTCATCGCCGCCATCGACTTGTTCACGTCGACGATCCGGCCATTGGTGTCGAGGACCATGAAGCCGTGCTCGAGCTCTTTGATGGCGGTGCTGCGGGCGATCGGGACCAGGTTGAGCAGCTCGAACCGGAAGAGCAACGCGTAAAACAGGATTCCGGTGATGGCGAGTGCAACCCCCGTCGGATCGACGAGCGGCTCGGTAGTGATGTACACCGCGCTGGCTATCGAGGGGATGCCGACCGCGAGCGCGAGCAGAATCAACTGTCGTCGGTGCGGGTTCCCCGGCTCCGCGCGAGCGAACTCGAGCACGTACAGGAGTAGCGCGCTCACGACCAGCGCGTACGAGTAGAGGACGTTGATCGTGAACGCCGGTCCCCACGTCGGATCTATCACGAGGAAGTCGCCGGCCGAGACCACGCGGTAGTCCCCGATCACGAGCCCGTGACCCATCGACAGATCGGTAAAGACCAATATCAACACGACGACGAACGGAAGCGCCAACGCCGCGACGGTTCGCCGGGTCAGGTACCGCCCCCGGTTCGTGTACAAGAGCGAGAAGAGGAAAATCGAGAAGACGAGCAGCGACGAGCCGACGAACCCGACGGCGTGTAATCGCAACATAGTCGACGGGTCGTTGCTCGCCAGGATCGCCGCATCCGATCCGGTCCAGATTCCGGATCCGAGGAGAACGCCGATCAGGGGTAGTGCACCTTCCTTGTCGCGGTTGCGATACACGACGTAGCTGAGCCCAAATGAGATGAACGACGAGAGGACGAGAATGCCCAGAAAGATGAATAGCCACTCCATTATTGTGTGATGCGAGTTGGATACGTCGGCGAGTATTCTAGTTCCGACATGACAATACAGCTGGTTATGCCCATCCAGATGGCCTAGTATTGGGGCCGTAGACGTATTAATACACCTCCGAACAGGTCACCGTTCGAGCGATCGCTAAGTGTCAACTGGAAGACCACCGGCGTACCGACGGCCGTCAGCGAATCCCCCATCCGGTCACCGCGTCTCCCGTCGGAGATGATAGAATTTTCGATGTCGGAAGTTTTCTTTTCGAACTGAGAATCGATCCGGTCGAAGACGAAATCGTTATGAGGTGAACGCCCCACCCTTCACACGACAGAGTACTATGGCACGTCTCGAACTACGCAACCTGCACGCGGAAGTGGCGGAGGGCGACGAGAAGATCCTCGAGGGCGTCGATCTCGAGGTCGAGTCGGGCGAGATCCACGCCCTGATGGGGCCCAACGGCTCCGGGAAGTCGACGACCGCGAAGGTCATCGCCGGCCACCCGGCCTACGAGGTCACCGAGGGCGAGGTGCTGCTCCACCTCGACGACGACGAGTTCGGCGACGAGGTCGAGATCGACGAGGACCAGCGCACCTGGGACCTGCTCGACCTCGAACCCAACGAGCGTGCCGCGCTCGGCGTCTTCCTCGGCTTCCAGTACCCGGCCGAGATCGAGGGCGTCACGATGACGAACTTCCTCCGCACGGCACTGAACGCCAAGATCGAAGAGCGCGAGGAGCTCTTCGAGGAAGACGAGGGCGAAGAAGCGGAGGGAGACGAGGGCTACGAGACCTCGCCGATGGAAGGCCCCGCCGACGACGGCGAGGTCGGCGTCGCCGAGTTCCAGCAGCTCCTCCAGGAGAAGATGGAACAGCTGGACATGGACGAAAAGTTCGCCCAGCGGTACCTCAACGCTGGCTTCTCCGGCGGCGAAAAGAAACAGAACGAAGTGCTGCAGGCCGCCATCCTCGAGCCGTCGATCGCCGTGCTCGACGAGATCGACTCCGGGCTCGACATCGATCGCCTGCAGGACGTCTCGAACGGGATCAACGCGCTGCGCGACAACGTCGGCACCGGCATCCTCCAGATCACCCACTACCAGCGCATCCTCGACTACGTCGAGCCGGACCACGTCCACATCATGCTCGACGGTCAGGTCGTCAAGAGCGGCGACGCCTCGCTGGCGGAAGAACTCGAGGACAAGGGGTACGACTGGGTCCGCGACGAGGTCTACGGCGCTGCGTAACCGAATTCGGCTAGAACAACGGTAATAACCCTGCAGCCGTAACCATATACACAATCAAATTATGAGTTCCGAACAAGATCACCTCAAAGAAACCGACACCGAAGCGCGGTTCGAGTTCAAGAAGGAACAGAACGCCGCGGTAAAATCCGACAAGGGGCTGACCGAGGAGATCATCCGGATGATCTCCGAGGACAAGGACGAGCCCGACTGGATGCTCGAGCGGCGCCTCCGCGCGCTCAAGCAGTACCAGAACATGCCGATGCCGACGGACTGGCCCGGGCAGCCGGACCTGTCCGAACTGGACGTCCAAGAGATCGTCCCGTACATCCGGCCGGACGTCGACAAGCGCGAAGGCGTCGACGACTGGACGGAACTGCCCGACGAGATCAAGGACACCTTCGACAAGCTCGGCATCCCGGAAGCGGAGAAGAACGCCCTCTCCGGCGTGGGTGCCCAGTACGAGTCCGAGATCGTCTATCAGAACATGCAGGAGCAGTGGGAGGAAAAGGGCGTCATCTTCTGCAACATGGACGAGGCCGTTCGGGAGCATCCCGAACTCGTCAAGGAGTACTTCATGACGACCTGCGTGCCGCCGAGCGACAACAAGTTCGCAGCGCTACACGGCGCCGTCTGGTCCGGCGGGAGCTTCGTCTACGTCCCCGAGGACGTCACGGTCGAGATGCCCGTCCAGGCGTACTTCCGCATGAACTCCGAGGGGATGGGCCAGTTCGAGCACACGCTCATCATCGCCGAACCCGGCAGCGAGGTCCACTACATCGAGGGCTGTTCCGCGCCCAAGTACGGCACCCACAACCTCCACTCCGGCGGCGTTGAGGTCTTCGTCAAGGAGGACGCCCACGTCCAGTACTCGACCGTCCAGAACTGGTCGAAGAACACCTTCAACCTCAACACCAAGCGCGCCATCGTCGAGGAGAACGGCACGATGGAGTGGGTCTCCGGCAGCATGGGCTCGAAGGCCACCATGCTCTACCCGTGCTCGATCCTCAAGGGGCGCGGCGCGACCGACACCCACATCACGATCGCCTTCGCCGGCAAGGGCCAGAACATCGACACCGGTGCGAAGGTCTACCACAACGCGCCGAACACGAAGTCGACCATCGAGTCCAAGTCGATCTCCAAGGACGGCGGCCGCACCAACTACCGCGGTCTCGTCCACATCGCCGACGGCGCCGAGAACTCCTCCACTGCGGTGGAGTGCGACGCGCTGATGTTCGACAACGAGTCCACCTCGGACACCATGCCGTACATGGAGATCGAGGAGTCGAAGGTCGACGTCGCTCACGAGGCGACGGTCGGCAAGATCGGCGACGAGGACATCTTCTACCTCCAGAGCCGCGGTCTGGACGACGACGACGCCAAGAAGATGATCGTCGCCGGCTTCATCGAGCCGATCACGGAGGAACTGCCGATCGAGTACGCGGTCGAACTCAACCGTCTCATCGAACTCGAGATGGAAGGGAGCCTCGGATAATATGAGCGCAGGAACGCAGGTACACGCCAATCTGACCGAAGAACAGGTACGCGAAATCAGCGAGGGACTCGACGAGCCCGACTGGCTGCTCGAGACGCGTCTCGAGGCGCTCGAGGCGCTCTCCGGGCTCGACATGCCCGACGTCATCCGAACGCCGGGTCGCAACTGGACGAACCTCCACGAGCTCGACTTCGAGTCGCTCGTGGACCCGCTGAACGTGGCGGAGAACAAAGACCAGGTCGGCCCCGATGAGGCCGACGTCCTGCCCTGGAGCGAGGCGGTCGACGAACACGAGGAGCTCCTCCGGGAGCACTTCGGCTCCGTCGTCGATCCCCAGGAGAACTACCTGACGGCGCTCTCGACGGCGCTGTTTAGCACCGGGACCGTGATCTACGTCCCCGAGGGTGTCGACGCCGAGGACGTCACGATTCGGACCGAGCAGAACTCCCGCTCGCTGTTCAACTACACGCTCGTCGTCACCGAGGAGTCCTCCTCGGTCACGATCCTAGAGCGCCAGTCGACCGGCGCCGAGCAGGACGAACAGTACTACAGCGGCATCGTCGAGGTCGTCGCCGGCGAGAACAGTTCGGTTCAGTACGGCAGCCTCCAGAACCTCTCGGAGGAGGCCTACAACTTCGCGCTCAAGCGCGGCGACGCCGACACCTACGCGACGATCAACTGGATCGAGGTCAACCTCGGTACCCAGCTGACGAAGTCCGGCGTCTCCACGGAGCTCAACGGCGATTCCTCGGAGACCCAGATCGTCGGGGCCTTCTACGGCCACAACGACCAGCACTTCGACCTCGACGCGAAGGTCTGGCACCGCGCCGAGCACACGACGGCCGACCTCGTCACCCGCGGCGTCACTGACGACATCGCCCGATCGGTCTACGAGGGCGTCCAGGACGTCGGCAAGGACGCCTGGGATACCAGCTCCTACCAGCGCGAGAACACCCTGATGCTCTCCGACGAGTCCGAGGCCGACGCCTCGCCGAAGCTGATCATCAACAACCACGACACCGAGGCCAGCCACTCGGCGACGGTCGGCCAGATCGACCGGGAGGACCTGCTGTACATGACCTCCCGCGGTGTCGATCCGCGCGCTGCGCGCAATATGCTCGTCGAGGGCTTCTTCGTGCCGGTCTTAGAGGAGATCGCCGTCGACGAACTGCGCGACGATCTCGAAGAACTGGTCGCCGCGCGACTCCGCCAGCGCAACTGATCGGGTACTCTTCCTCGAAACGGGATTTTGCGGTTCTACGTCTCGGTTTTCCGCCGATCGAGCAGCGGTAGCTCCCGCGTCCGCACGGCTCGCGATCGCTCCTGAGTTTTCTCTCGACGATCGTCGGCGAGGGGATCGTCTGACGACCCTTTTAGTACGCCAGTGGTGTACCGGGTGTCGATGCGGTCCCTGCCAGTCGAACTGGACGACGAGACGTTCGAGACGCTCGAGACGGAGCGACGGCTGATCGGCTTCGACAGCCGGAGCGCGTACGTCCGATGGATCATCGAGCACCGCGCCTCGATCACGGAGGAACCCGACGGATCGGAGCGGATTCTCGAGGCGTATCGCGATCGGATCGTCGATCTCGAGCGCCGACTCGCGACACTGGCCGATCGCGACGAGAGAGCGGACTCCGACGCGCAACCGACGACGCCTACCGACGAATCGGCCGCCACCGCAGCGGACCCCGACGACGAAGCGGCGGCGAACGGCTCGAGAGCAAGCGGGGATTCCGATAGCGGGTGGACTCGCTCGGAGCGCTATCCCTCGATCGAGTTTCGCGGCTCGCCGCGGACCACCGTCTCCCGCGATCGGGCCGTCGATACCGTCGATTTCCCCGACGGTACCGAGCGAACCGACTCCGATCGTAGGCGGGAACGGACGGCCGACTCGCGGCCGACCGACGTGGAATCAACGTCGGCGTCCGACGAAGCCGGGACCGACGCGTCCGGACTCGAACCCGAGCGCGTCGTACGCATCCGAGGAGACCCCGTCTCTGAGGACGCGGACGTGCTCGAGACGGTCGAACTCGATCGGCTGGACGAACTCTCCAGACGGGCGGTCGCGAAGACGCGATCGCGGTTGGACCGGCCGGTCGAAACCGGCCTCGAGTACCGATCGTCCACCGAGTTGGGCGACGAGACGATCCGACCGGGCGCGGACGTCGTCGATCTCGACTCGCTGTCGGTCCCCGGTCGGTCGGACGCGGAGGTCGAGGCCAGACGCGAGGTCGCCGGCCGAGCGATCGCGTTCCTCAAGGACCGAGGGCGGGCGCGCAAATCCGACTTCGTCGACGCGCTGTACGAGAGGCATCCCGCTGGGTACGAGACGGTCGAGGGCTGGTGGTCGTGTCTGAAGCGGACGCTCAAGCAGGTCGACGCGATCGACGGCGGCGGCGGCCGACGCGTGTGGCGGTACACGGGTTGACTCGCCACGATCGGATGCAGGAAGTTAAGTAGCATGCACACGGAAGACCAGCTATGAGTTTG
The DNA here is from genome assembly GCF_023028105.1 of Halosolutus gelatinilyticus. NCBI lineage: Archaea > Methanobacteriati > Methanobacteriota > Halobacteria > Halobacteriales > Natrialbaceae > Halosolutus > Halosolutus gelatinilyticus. Next base: position 2,785,783 of record NZ_CP095491.1, on the reverse strand, counting down.
GGACAGCGCGTCTCGAGCGACCACCAGCTCGCCCGACTGCTGCAGATCGGGGTCGTGCTCGAGGAGGTCGTCGAGTCACGCGCCGCCCACCACCTCGACTCCCTGCCCGCCGAACAGCGCGAGGCGATCGACGAGGAGGTGGAGGAGCTGCTCGCCGAGGCCGCCGCGGAGTCGGCCGACCACCGCGAGCGGCTCGAGGCGCTGGTCGACGACCTCGACGCCGAGACGGTCGAATACGAGGAGATCAACCAACTGGTCGACGCCCGGTACGGCCCGCCGGAGGACACGGACGGCGTCCTCTACGACCAACTGGCCAACGAGGAGACGGCGTACAAGTTCTACGACGATCTGATCGCGGCGATCGAAGCCTCGGACGCGACGTTCGCGATCGATCGCGATCGGCTCCTCGAAACGCTCTATGACATCCGCGAGGAGGAACGCGACGGCGTCCAGGAGGTTACCGAGATCATGGAGCACAGAGCATGACCGGTGCGTCAGTCGTCGTTCGACGCACCCGGCCCGCGCTTCGAGGCGCCGTGCGACCGCGAGAACCGGCCACAGAATACGTCGCAATCACCGATGGAGGGAGTCAATGAATACCGCAGATCAGTATCTCAAAGCGATCTACCTCGCCCAGCGCATCGAAGACGGTCCGGCCTCGACCGGCACGCTCGCCGACCTGCTCGATGTCAGTCCGGCGAGCGTCAACGAGATGATCGGTAAACTCGAGGGTCGAGGGCTCGTCGATCACGAGAAGTACAAGGGTGCCAGCCTAACCAACGAGGGCCTCGAACGCGCTCACGACGCCCTCCAGACGTACTGTATCATCGAGCGATTCCTCGCGAACGTCCTCGAAGTCGAGGAGTTCCGGGAGGAAGCCCGCGCGCTCGAGAGCGTCATCGACGACACCGTCGCCGAGCGCCTCGACACCATCATCGATCGGCCCGAGCAGTGCCCCGACTGTTTCGATCCCGAACGCGACTACTGCAAGCACCTCGAACTCGAAGCCGACGGTCACGCGGACTGAATCGGCCGCGCCGACGAATCGTTCTCAGCGCAACGCACCGGAGATGTATCACCGCCGCTTTCGAGACGGCGCTTCCGAAACCGCCCGTTGTTCGTCACCGAACCGAACGTACCGTCGCCCGACGATCGCCGCAGCCGCGAGCGCGAGGACGACCGGGAGCGTGAGCTCGATCGGGAACGACCACCCCTCGCGCTCCCAGTCGCCTTCGAAGACGTCGGCGTAGTAGGCGGCCGCGGCTTCGCCGTGGAGGACGAGCAGGACTTCTCGATTTTCCCGCAGGGAGTTGTCGTTCCAGTTGGCGCTGCCGACGACCGCCGTCTCTCGATCGACGACGATCCCCTTGGCGTGGATCTTCTCGAACCGGTTCCACCGTTCGTCGTCTACGAGACGAACGTCGAGGTCGAGGTCGTCGCGCGCGGCCGCCCGATCGAGGCGCGCTGCAAGGCGTTCGTGTTCGTCCGCGACGTACCACGACCCGTCGAGGAGGAGTCGGACCGTGACCCCGCGTCGCGCGGCGTCGATCGACGCTTCGAGCAGGGAGACGTCGGGGTCGACGCCGGCCTGTTCGATGAGCAGTTCGTCGTCGGCCGACGCGAGCAGCTCCTTCAACCGCGGCTCGGCGTTGTCCGGTGCGAGCAGGAGTTCGGCCGACTCGACGGGCATCGTCGTTGGAGGGTGGTCGGCGTCGAACTCGCGGGCCGGCGAGGGGTCGTCCGCGACGAACGACGCATTCTCGACGTGTGCCGGCCCCGGTTCGGTGTCCCAGCCGTCAAAATCGGCCTCGAACACCGCCGCGAGCCCGTCCGCGAGGTCGCCGTCGGAAACGCGGACGCCCCAGCCGCGATTCGACGCACCGCCGACGCCCGACGGCTTCCAGTTCTCGGTCGTGATGAGGACGGCGTCGTCTGCGACGAGGTACTTCGCGTGGTGGTAGCGGTATCGGGCACCCTCGCCGCCGATGACGCGAACGTCAATTCCGGCGGCGTCGAGCCTCTCGATTCGCGTCCGAGTTTCCTCGGGAGCGCCGCCGACCGGACCCGACTCCAGCAAGACGGCGACGTCGACGCCGCGATCGGCCGCGTCGACGAGGTCGGCGGCGATCGCCTCGTCGGTGAAGGTGTAGCCGGCGAGCAGGAGCCGGTCCTCGGCGTTCCGGATCGTCTCCCGCGGAACGTCGGGGGAGTCGGGGAGCACGAACGCCGTCGCCTCCTCCGGATCGAACGTCGAGACGGGGAGACAGGTGGCGTCGCGGGGCCACCACCGGCCGCGAGCGGCGGCGTCGGCTGCCGAATCGCTTTCGGCCGCTCGATCGCTCCGGTACCACCGTTCCGCGAGCGGCGCTCGATCGTAGGCCACGGTATCGAGCGTTGTCGTACCGTTTCGAAGGGAGAGTTCGTCGCCGTCGACCGCGAGCCGGAGCGTTCCGTCGAGTTCGAGGACGGGGTCGGCGGTCAGCGGCTCGGTCGCGGCGGGATCGGCGCTCAGGGCGATACGCCCCGAGACGGTCTCGTTCGGCAGGCGTGCGGTCGTGTGCCCGTCGGTGATCGTCCAGTTCTCGAGAGCGGTCTCGGGCGGCGTCTCGAGAACGAGGTACTCGCCGACGTTGCCGTGCACCGTCGGGTTCGGATAGAGTTCGACGATTCGGGGAGGACCGACGGTCGCCGACGATCGGTCATCGGATCGGTGGCGATCGGCGGGACAACGAAGACCGTCCGCGTCTCCGTCTGCGTTCGCCCTCAGCGCTTCGGACTCCGGACCGATCGCGTCCGGCGACAGTTCCGGCGTCGCGGACGCGGTCGCGATGGCTCCGACCGGCAGCGCGAGCATCGCGCTCGCGATCAGGATGACGAGGCCGACGATGGACGCCCGATCGGACATCGACGTGTCTGGCCGCCCCTCGGTACTTAAACTCCGGCGTCGACAGAACAGGAACGCGTGTCGGCGGCGATTCGAGGGGATTCGGATCGATTCGGGCGGCCGGATCTGGACGGGTCAGGCGACCGGTTCGAGATCGACGTTCTCGGCTTCGGCCTGGACGAGGTACGCGCGATCGTCCTCGTACTCGGCGACGATCTCGAGGGCCTCCCGCGTCCCGATCTGGTTGAGCGCCCACGCGGCGCTGGCGCGAACGCGATCGGACTCGTCGTCTTCGAGGACGTCCGCGAGCGGCTCGATCGCGCGGGTGTCGCCGATCAGGCCGAGCGCGCGGGCGGCCCAGCTACGGACGTCCGCTTCGTCGGCGACGAGTTGCTGGGCGATCGGTTCGACCGCCTCCTCGGCGCCGATCTCGCCGAGGGCGCGAAACGCCGGCTGCTGGAGGTTCGGGTTGGTGTCGACGTAGTCCAGCAGGGTGTCGACGACCTGCTCGTCCTCGACGCCGATCTTGCCGAGGACGCGCATCGCAGCCTGATCCCGGCGGTTCGCCTTCTGGAGCATCGGTTCGGTGGCTTCCTCGGGCCCCATCCGTTCTAAGGCCTCCATGCAGTGTTCCTCCATGAAGCCAGAGTCGAACGTCTCGAGCGCCAGCAGGATCATATCGACGTTGCCCCGCTTTTCGTGGACTTTCAGCGCGTGCCACTCGGGTGGAAAGTCCTTGACGTGATCGAGCACGTCGTAGAACCCCTCGCGGCGCAGCTGTTCGCGGATCTCGAGGTCCGTCCACTCGGTGGCGTCGTCGACGCCGCTCTCGAGGCCGTCGGTCGCGTCGAGCAGGCCGGCGATCGTCTCCGCGTCGTCGTCGGGGTCGAGATCGGCGCCCTCAACCGCCTCGACCGCGGAATCGAGGGTGGCGTCCAGCTGTTCCGAGACGTCCTCGCCCTCGTCGACCAGGGTGACGGCGCTTCCGAGCAGGTCGTTTAGCTCGGCGAGGAAGCCGTCGACGGCCTCGATCAGTTCCGCGTTCCCCTCCTCGGTCCAGCGGGTTCCCGTGATCGTGGCGCTCACGCCGTCGATTTCGCCGACGACGTCCTCGGCGTAGGGACCGCGCTGGTCTTCGAGATCGGATTCGAGGTCCGACACGTCGCTCTCGATGTCGTCGTACCGTTCCTGGAGTTCCTCCTCCGGCGTGACCGACTCCTCGTCCTCGTCTTCGTCCTCCGCCTCTTCCTCCGGCGGCTCCGGGACCTCGATCGTCTCGAGGTCCGATCGGAAGGCCTCGATGTCCTCCTCTACGACGTCGAGGTCGTCTTCGGTCTCGGCGGCCTCGAGGTCCGCGGCGAGCCCTTCGAGGTCGTCTTCGAGGGCTGTGAGGTCCGATCGGATCGCGTCGAGATCGACCGACTCCGCCTCTGCGTCCGCATCTGCCGTCTGCTCGGCGTCTTCGGCATCGTTCGACGATTCCGTATCAGCGTCTTCGTCGCTCATACTTCCACCTCCGGACGGCGCCGACGCGTGACAGTGACCATGCGTACAGGTCGTGTCAGCACGTTCCTAAGCGTTTCCATGCAGGCCCGTCTCGGCCGGCTGGGGCTCGTCGTCGCGCCAGTAGAACCAGGGGCTCAGCGTCATGTACGCGATGCCGAGCGTCAGGAGCGCGTACGGGAACGTCCGGCCGGCGAAGTCGGGGACGAGGATCGCGAGCGCGTGGACGACGCCCATGATCGCGGCGTCGCGCGCGAGCAGGTCCGGGTACGGGATGCGCGAGACCATCAGGTAACAGAACGCGCCGGTGATCGCCAGCACGAGCCGCGGGTCGGCGACGCCGGCGAGGATCGACGCGCCGATGACGGTCGCCGCGAGCGTCGTCTGGACGCCCTCGGTGTACGCGCCGGTCGTGTCGTACGCCGTGTAAAGTCCGAGCCTGGTGACGGCCATCGCGACGAACAGCGCGCTGACGGCCGCTACGAGCAGGAACTCGGGCGTGACGCGATCGAAGCCGATCCCGAGGCCGCCGCGGACCACGACGAAGGCGAGGACGGCGGGGGCGACGGCGAAGGAGGCGACGTCCGCGAGCGAGTCGAGGTACGGCCCCGCATCGGTCCCCCCGTAGCGCCGCGCGAGGATGCCGTCGAGCCCGTCCGCGATCGCCGCCAGCAGGATGAGCCGGGCGGCGAGGTGGATGTCGACGAACGCGACGACGACGGCGACGAAGCCGAGCGCGGCGTTGGCAATCGTCACCGCGTCCGCCGCGCCCAGGCGGCCGACGAAGCGGGGAAGCATACTCCCGGTTTCGACCGGCCGATACCTTACGTGTTTTCGTTCGGATCGCAATCGCCGACGGTCGATCGCGAAACGGGGTCGAACCGACGTCGCAGACCGAGGAGCGAACCGGCGGTCCGGCCAGCGCCGAACGTGTTCGACGGCCGAACCAGGGTCGTTATATCGCGACTCGCCCAATCGTCGCGTATGAATCGGCGCGCCCTGCTCGCCGCCCTCGGCTCCGGCACCGCCGCCGGCCTGTCCGGCTGTTCGTCCGTTCTCAACCTGTCCGGCGGCGACCCGTGCGACGGCGAGTCCTGCGACATCGGCATGACGCGAACCGAGTTCGTCCCCGAGACGTACGAGGTGCGCGTCGGCGAGACCGTCGTCTGGAAGAACACGAGCGAGGCCGTCCACACGGTGACGGCCTACGAGGAACTCATCCCCGACGACGCGACGTACTTCGCGACCGGCGGCTTCGAGAACCAGGCCGACGCCTACGACGCCTGGGGGGAAAGCCGCGGCGGCCGACTCGGGACGCGCGAGACGTTCGAGCACACTTTCGACGTCCCCGGAACCTACGAGTACGTCTGCATTCCGCACGAACGAGCCGAGATGAAAGGAACGATCGTCGTCACGGAGTAACCGATCCGGTACACGACAGAAAGTATTTATATTGGCGGGCAAATGCTCGAATTACCTCGGGTAGGGGTACACGAGGTATACGGTGTTTTTTAGGGACCAACCGATCGAGTCGCGACGCCGATCTGGATGGGGCTACCGGCCGTAGCAGCGGCTGTCGGACGGCGCGTTGCCAGCGTCGGATGAGTCCGGCTATCGCTCGCGAAGCCGCGACCGTCGCGTCGAAAAATCCGATCGGCAGTCGAGAGTCGACCGCGAATCGAGAATCGGGACCCGATCGACGACCGCGATCAGTCGTCGGCGGCGACGTCTTCCTCGTCGACGTCGACGGAGGTCGCCTCTTCTTCGGCGACTTCCTCGGGGTGGGCTTCGAGCGTCGCCTTTTGGATCTCGACGCGGCGCAGCGGGTAGATCGTCTTGGCTTCGCCGTAGATCGCCGACGAGAGCCGGCCCTCGACGACGCCGTCGATGAGCTCTTCGAAGGTGCGGTCGGCGGCCGCGTCCTCGACCATCTCGACCATCGTCTCGCGGATGGCTTGCTCCTGGCTCGCGTCGGCCTTCTTGGTGGTGAAGGCGACGGGCTGGACCTGCACGCGGTAGTCGTCCGTCGTAAGGACAGTGACATACGCCTCGATCTTGGAGGCGCCGCGGCGGACGAGCGAGCGCAGGTAGTCGCGGGTCAGCGAGTGCTCGATGAACTCCGTGTACGCCGCGTCGCTGCCGACGTCGGTCACCTTGAATGTGAGCTTCGTGTTGTTCTCGCTGGCGTTGTCGGTGAGTTCGCCCAGCGTCGTTTCGATGGTTCGGTCGTAGACCTTTTCCGGTTCGTCAGCGGGGGTCTGCCCGAGCTCCGTCCGGTCGAACTGCTCCGGTGCGAGCACGGTGTACCACCGCTTCTCCTGTTTCGCGCGTGAAACTGATCGTTCACTCATTGTTGGTATCTGGATCGCTATCGCTGTCGGACGCAGGTCCCGCGTCCGTCGGTTCCGCGTGCTGTGCAACCCGCATCGCGACGTCTACGTTGACGACGTAGTCGTCGACCGTCGAGTGGAGTCCGCTCGTCGTCTCGCGATCGATTCGCGTGCGGACCGCTCCCGGCTCGATCTCGGTCGGGGCGATCGCGGTCGTCTCCATCTCGTCGGTGTTGTCCGGGTCGAGCGCTCGCGCGAGCACGTCTGGATCGTCGTGTTCCGTCCGGATCGTCGCCGTCGCGCGCCGACTCATCGGAATCCCCTCACCGTCGCGATGATCGTCGACTCGTCCACGTCGGGGTCGTAGCGCAGGTAGCCGCGTCGGCGGGCGCCGTCGTACTCGACCTCGCCGTCGGTCTCGTCGGCGAGTTCGCGGGCGACGGCCTCGACGGTCGCGCCGAGGTCGTCCTCGCGAGCAGCCAGTCCCGCCTCGCCGTCGCCGATCGCGAGCGCGGTCGGCTCCGGAGAGCGGTAGGCCGCGGCGACGCGGGCGATCGCCTCGACGGGGCCGCCGTCGGTGCCGACGACGAACAGGCCGTCGTACCGTCCGGTCGACGCCTCGTCGAGCGCGGCGTGGGCGCGACGGCCGTGCTCGCGCCACGCCGAGAGCGCCGGGTCGACGGCGTCGTGGCCCATCGTAAGCGCGGCGCCGGTCCCGGGCTCGGTCCGGGCCGCCGCTGCGAGCACGTCGGCGTAGCCGCCGATCGTGGCGAACGCGCCGTCGGGGGTGGCGTACGGACGCAACGCGCGCTGGATCGCCGTCGCGGCCGTCTCGGACGCCGTCTCGTCGCCGACCGCGTCGAGCGCGACGACCGAGCCGATCGCCCGGTGGTCGTCTCCGTCGAGCGACTCGGGGTCGTCGCGGGCCGCGTCGGCGACGGCTCCGAGCGCCTCGCGCGTCGCCTCCGGATCGCCGGACCACGGCGCGCGAACGCGCGTGGAGTAGGCGATTCCGTCTACCGGGTCCGCGGTCGGAACGACGGCTCCGGGCCGTCGATCGATGAGTCCCCGATCGCGAGCGGCCTCGAGGAGCCACTCGCTCTCGCCCGCGCCGGGGTCGATCCCGGCGGCCGCGAGGCCGGCGAGCGCCAGGATCGGATCCGGCGTCGCGCCGAGTTCCCGCACGATCTCGCAGGCCGCGAAGGTGGCGGGACGGTCCGTCGTTCCGACGCGGGGAACGTCGGCGTCGGCGGTTCCGATCACGATCGTCTCGTCGCCCGCGCGATCGGTGTCGGCGCTCGCCGCCGCTTTGGCGGTCCGCGACGCGACGGTGCGGCCGATCGTCACCTGAAACGGCGTCCCGCGATCGGCCAGCGATCGGGCGAGCAGGCCGCTCGCGGCGAGACCGTCCCCATCGGCTCGCGTGACGAACCGAACGAAGCTCGCGCTCTCAATGGCGGCCGCGGCGGACGTCTGTTCGGCGGATCGACCCTCGGTGGACATCTGGTGGATAGTCGGTTAGCCTTCGAGCAGTTCCTTGGCCACGTCGTAGGAGTACGTGAAGTCGGGCTCGAGTTCGTCGCCGCGGTAGTAGGTGACCAGGCGGCGAACCTTCGACTCGGTGTTCTGCAGAGCGCGCTTGTTCTGGTGGTCCTGCGGGTTGGCCTGGACGTGCTCGCGCAGGCGCACGGCGCGTTCCATCAGGTTCCGGAGATCCTCGGGAACGTCCGCTTTCGCGTCGTTCTCCTCAAGGATCTCGGTGATCTTCTTGCCGGTCGCCAGTTTGACGTCCGGAACGGGCGTGCCCGTGACGCCTTCGTCACGCAGCGCGATCCCGATCTGGCTGGGATCGTGGCCCTGCTCCGCCAGTTCGACGACCCGCTCTTCGATCTTCTCGGGGTCGACGTCGCTCCACTCCGGGGGTTCGTCTGCCGCCGGCTTGTCCGAGCCGGACGAGCCACGGCGGCGGGTGTGCATTCGTGCCATTGGTAGAGGATAGGAATCGCACTGACCGCAGTCGCGTCTCGCGTGTAACCGGCTCTCGCCGGGTGCACTTCCGCAATCCCAAGCCGCCAGAATCGGCGGCGAGTCAGATTTGCGGCCGTGCGGTTCCCATCGGGTGTATCGCGAGCACCGACTAAAGGGTTGCGCCACGCGATCGATCGGTATCGGTCAGGTCGTGATCTCACAGCGCTGACGCAGTTGAGAATACCACGAAAGCCCCTGGCGGTATCCAGTCGAGGGGCTTGCTGCGCGTGGTTCGAGAGACCTGCGGTCTCTCGTCACTGAACCGAGCGAAGCTCGGCGAGGTCCAAAAGAGCGCATTGCGCTCTTTTGAAGATCACGAAAGACGCGGAGCGTCTTTCGAACGACCTCACTTCGGTCGGTGCTTACGGCGCCCGTCTTCCCGGATACCGCCAGCCCCTTTCAGTCCCGCCCGCGGTGGCAGTCCAATCAGCCGATACGGGTGGAAAGGGAATCGAGGGCTTTCGTAGTGCTTTCAGCAGTTATCGAGGGTCTACGGCAGTATCTGATCGCACCTCTACTCGATCGCGATCGCCGGTCCCCATCAAAAGGCCGATCGAAAAGTCCGCCCGAGCGTCCTATTGCTGACCGACTTTGCGCGCCTCGTCGTCCCAGTATTCCTCGCGAAGTTCGTACTTCTGGACCTTGCCGGTGGCCGTCTCGGGGAGGTCGTCGACGAAGTCGACGCTGGTCGGCTTCTTGTAGCTCGCCAGGTGCTCGCCGACGAAGCTCACGACGCCCTCCTCGTCGAGATCGGCGTCGTCCTTCGGGACGACCAGCGCCTTCGGCGTCTCGCCCCACTGCTCGCTCGGGACGGGGATGACGGCGGCTTTGAGGACGTCCGGGTGGTCGTAGAGGATATCCTCGACCTCGATGCTCGAGATGTTCTCCCCGCCGGAGATGATGATGTCCTTCTTGCGATCCTGGATGGCGATCATGCCGTCCTCGTCGATCGTCGCGAGGTCGCCGGTGTGAAAGTAGCCCTCGACGCGATCGTTGAAAGCCTCCTCAGTGGCGTCGGGCTTGTTCAGGTACCGGTCCATCACCTGATTCCCGCGGACGACGATCTCGCCGATCGTCGCGCCGTCGCGGGGGACGTCCTCGCCGTCCTCGTCGACGACCCGGACGTCGGTGCAGAGCGTCCCGAAGCCCTGTTTCACCTTGAGTTCGCGCCCGCGCTGGGCGAGGCGGCGCGGCGAGTTGCTCGTCGTGATGATCGGCGCGGTCTCGGTGAGGCCGTAGATGTGGATGATCCGCCAGCCGAACTCGTCCTCGACGGTCTCGATCGTGGCCGTCGCGGGCGCGCTCCCGGCCGTGGCGATGCGGACGTCGCGATCGCCGGTCGTCTCGACGTCGGCGTGTTCCTCGGCGTACGCGATGAGGTTGTTGAGCACCGTCGGCGCGCCGCACATGAACGTGACGTCGTCCTCGCGCACGCGATCAAACACACCTTGGGCGTCGAAGGTCCGCTGACAGACGTGCGTGCCGCCGGTGCCCGTGATCGCGTAGGTGTGGCCCCAGCCGTTGCAGTGGAACATCGGCAGCGTCCAGAGGTAGGTGTCGTCGTCCCTGATCTCCATGTGCTGGTTGAGCACCAGCGCGTGCCAGTGTTCGGTGCGGTGGGTTCTGACGACACCCTTGGGATCGCCCGTCGTCCCGGAAGTATAGTTGATGCTGGCGTCGTCGTCCTCGCTGATATCGGGCCGGTCGGGTTCCGCTGCGGACCGACCGTCGATGAACGCCTCGTAGTCGCGCCAGTCGTCGCCGGCTATCTCGTCCGCCCGGTACCCGACGAACGTCTCCGCCGGGATCTCGTCGCGGATCGGTTCGACCTTCTCGGCGTAGTCGTAGTCCGCGATCAGCGTTCCCGCCTCGCAGTCGTTCAAGATGTACTCGTACTCGCCCGTGGCCAGCCGGTAGTTAAGCGGAACGAACACGGCGCCGAGTTTGTTCGTCGCGTACAGGGCCTCGATAAAGTAGTGCGTATTCGGCGCGAGCAACGCGACGCGATCGCCCTGTTCGACCCCGCTGTCGACGAGCGCGTGAGCCAGCCGATTGACCCGATCGTTCACCTCGTCGTAGGTGTATTCGGTGCCGTCGTGCGCGACGACGCCGGTAACGTCCCCGTACAGGTCGACCGCCCGGTCCAGGAAGTCGGTGGTACGCATCTCCTGTTTCATGGTCTGGTATACGTTGGCACTAGACGATAGTCTGGGTCTAATTTCTTGCCACCGTTCGTGATCGCCGCGAACCGATCGCGCGCACGATTCGCGATCGGCGCGAGCCAGTTGTGCGACGCGAAACTCGGCCCGATCCGCGGATACGGCGGCGCTCGGGAGCCCTGGGCGGACGCAGCGGCGTCCGATCCTCGAACGAGGGGGTATCGCTCACCCGTCGCAGCCGCGGACGGCGAAACTGCCGCCTGATCTGTGGCAAACGAGTCCGAAACAATAGCCCCGGCCTGCGTCCGGTCGCCCAAGAGCAATCCGTGACACAATTCGATCGGACATCGCCGTCGCTTTCGCCGCACAGCACCGACGAGCAGGGCGAGGCGGTGGTTCGTCTCGACGCCGTCTCTCACGAGTACGGAACCGGGAGCCGGCGGTTTCGTCCGGGGAAAGACCGATCGGTGACCGCGCTTCGGGAGGTCTCCCTCGACGTCCGTCCGGGGACGATCGTCGGTCTCCAGGGCCCCAGCGGGAGCGGCAAGTCGACGCTGCTCCACGCAATCGCCGGCCTCCTCGTGCCGACGGCGGGGACGATCGAACTGTGCGGGACGGATCTGACGAGCCTCTCCGGCCGTGGGCGGACGCGGCTTCGGCGCCGGCACGTCGGCATCGTTTTCCAGCGCTTTCACCTCCTGCCGTCGCTCTCGGCGCGGGCGAACGTCGCGCTCCCGCTCGTCCAGCGGGGAATCCCGAAATCCGACCGGCGCGAGCGGGCGACGGCGCTGCTCGACGCGGTCGGGCTCGCCGACCGCGTCACGCACCTCCCCGGCGAACTCAGCGGCGGCGAACAACAGCGAGTCGCGATCGCGCGAGCGCTCGCGACGGACCCGGACGTGGTCGTCGCCGACGAACCGACGGGCGAACTCGACACTGACACCGGGACCGACGTGCTCGAGTTGCTCACCGACGTCGGACGCGACCGCGCGATCGTCGTCGCCTCCCACGACCCGAGCACGCTCGCCGTCGCCAATCGGGTGGTCACGCTCCGGGACGGACGGGTGATCGAGGATGGGCGGTGAGGATCCGGCGTACGGCGACGACGCCGGCACGCGCCGGAGCCGCTGGCGTGGACTCGTCGGCGTGACGATCGTTCGCCTCTGGAAGCGAGCGACGAAGACGCGATCGGGGCGGGTGCTCGCGACCGTCAGCGCCGTCGCCCTCACGATCGCGCTGCTGTTGCTCGTGACGGGGATCGCGTTGTCGCTTGCCGGCGGCGGGATCGCGACCGAGACCGACGCCGACGTCCGGGTCGCACCGGCGGACAGCGGGACGCTGTCGACCGTCGACGAGGTCGAGGGACCGCGACTCGGCGCCGCGAGCGAGCGGGCCGAGACGATCCGATCGGAGGAGGGCGTCGATCACGCCTCGCCCGTCCTCTACGAGACGGTCCAGCTCCAATCGGACGGCGGTGAGCCGAAGACCGTTCTCCTCGTCGGCGTCGTCCCCGACGAGCAGTCACGAACCGTCGCGGGCCTCCCGACGGACGAACTCGAGTCGGGCGACCGTCGCGACGCGACCGGCTCGAACGCCGGCCCGTCCGACCGTAAGATCGTCCTGTCGCGCGCGGCCGCGGAGCGCCTCAACGCGTCGACCGGCGACGACCTCGCCCAGTCGAACGATTTTACCCCCTCGAACGCCGATTCGGACGGCGACGCGGCGTGGAACGTGTCCGCGATCGAGACGGCGGGCAAGTCGGAATCAGCGAGCGGGACGCCGGTCGCCGTCGTCCACCTGCACGACCTCCAGTCGGCGTCCGGCGCCGACAACGGCGACCTCGCGAATCACCTCCTCGTCTGGGGGGATGTCGAGTCCGCGGAGGCGGCCGCCACCGAGGCGTACCCGAGCGCCAGCGTCGACCCGCTTGACGGGCACGACCCGTCGGCGCTGGCCGGTGACGGCCTGGCGCTCGCGACGAGTCTGCTCGCGCTCGTCGTCGGCGTCGTCATCTGCGCCTCGTTCGTCGCGACGACCGTCGGCATGACCGTCGACGACGACCGGCGCTCGATCGCCGTGCTCGAAGCCGTCGGGATCCCCACCCACGGTCGGCTCCTCGTGGTCGCGCTGACGACGCTGGCCACGACGCTGATCGGCGCGCTCCTCGGGATCGGGCTCGGAATCGCGGGGATCGCCGTCCTGAACGCGGTCGCCGGCGTGACCGCCGGACCGGGGTCCGTCGCGGCCTTTCACCCGCTGTTCGTCCCGTACGCGATCGTCGTCGCGCTGTTTTCGGGGCTCGTCGCCGTCCCCTATCCGATCGCGGTCGCCGCCCGGACGTCCGTCCTTCAGGAGGTGAGCCGATGAGCGTCCGCGAGGGGACGACGGGCGTCCGCGGCGCGAAGACGCGGGCGAGCGCCGTCGTCGGGATCGCGCTCGCACAGCTTCGCCGGTCGCCGGGCCGGACCGTGCTCACCGTCCTTGCGGTGATGCTGGCCGTGCTCTCGATGACGCTGCTCGCCGGCCTCGGCGTCGGCGTCATCGAGAAGGGCGAGGAGGGGCTCCAGAACGCCAATCGTGACATCTGGATCTCGAACGACCCGGTCGACCGATCCGCCAGCGGCACGGAGAACCCGATCGACGGCGCCCACGGCACCATCGCGGAGATCAACCAGCGAGAGGACATCCGGTCAGCGAGCCCGATCGCGATGCACGAGGTGTACGTGGGGACCGATCCCGGGTCACTGGAGCGCTACCCCGCCGTCGGGGTCCAGGAGACCCACGACAGGTTCAATTACGAAGCCGGCGGCGGATTCGAATTCGAAGCCGCGAACGAAGCCGCCGCGAGACGATCTGACGAACTGCAGTACGGCGAGATCATCCTCGATCCGCGGATCGCCAAAGCCCACGACGCCGAGGTCGGCGACACGATCTACGTCGGAACGAGCCGCGAGACGGCACCCGAGTACGAGTTCACCGTCGTCGGCATCTCCGCCTACCACTCGCAGTTCCTCGGCTCGCAGGCGATCACGGTCCCGTTCGCGGACCTCCAGACCGTCGCCGGGACGAGCGGCACCGATCGCGCGACGTTCATCACCGCCGAGGTGACGGAGGACGCCGATCGGGACGCGGTACGGGACGACCTCGCCGCGGAGTACCCCGACTACGACGTCCGCACGAGCGACGAGCAGGTCGAATCGATGATCGAAGATCGACCCGTGATCATCGCCAGCGGCGCCACGCTGATCGTCCTCGCCGTCGTCGGCGGTATCGCGCTGACGGTCAACGTCTTCGCGCTCGCGACCGCCCGCCAGCGCGGCGAACTCGCGGCCCTCCGAGCGATCGGCCTCTCCCGCTGGCTGCTCGCGGGCACGATCGCCGTCCAGGGGGTCGTCGTCGGCGTCCTCGGCGGCCTGGCCGGCCTCCTCGCTACCCGCCCGATCGCCGACGGGCTGAACGCCCTGGCTGCTTCCGTAGTGGGGTTCGACAACCTCCTACAGACCTCGCCCGTCGTGTACGCGATCGGGTTCGTCCTCGCGATCGTCGTCGGGACGATCGTCGCGGCGATCACCGGCTGGCGAGCGGGCCGGTACGCGCGAATCGAACACCTGAAACAATAGTTCGGAGAATGCGGGTTTCGATCGGAGCCGTTTTGGGGTCCGTGAGCGATCAGCACGATAGCGGTTCCCCCACGCTGTCGGCGAATATCGAGGGGTTTATACGGTCGTGCGTGAAAGCTGCTACTGCGATCGAGGGCTCGTAGATCAGCGGTAGATCACTCCCTTGGCATGGGAGAGGCCCCGGGTTCAAATCCCGGCGAGTCCACTCGAAATTAATTCCCGCGAGCGATGAGTATCACCGCACGGGAGAGGGTTCTAAATGGTCGAAATCAGTAGAATCGGCTAATTCTGACACCGCCGTAGGGAAGAGAGAGCACCGGAAAACTCGGCGGACCTCGACGACGTCGGGCGGTGAGCAAAGGGAGTACGACCCCTACGCACCGGTCTGCAACTACTGCGGCCTACCGATCGACCACGACCATCGGAAGTGCTCTGCGCTTGAGGAGGGGGTATGTCGACCGTGATTCTTCGCTGCGAGTGCGATGGGTTGAACGAACTCGCCGGGCGGGCACTTGGCGACCGCCACTGTGATCAATCCCTGCACGGCGGAGGTGTCGGGCGGTGACCCGATACTGCCCTCACTGCGGCGGCCGGATGAAGCCGGAGACGAGTCCGGGCGGTATCCCACAGATTGTCTGTGAGAACGGGCCGCACCCCGTCGGGGAGGTGTATCGAGGATCATGAGCGCGTTTCCGCAACCGACGGACGGAGAACCACTCGATTTCCACACCGAACGGGACGAGCAGTCGCGATCGTGGACTCGAGCCCGACCCAACGCCGCGCTGATCGAGCGGTTCGGACGGTTCGGTTACAAGGTGACGCTTCGAGGCGGCGAGGACGTCCACTACTGCGCCCTCGGAGTAGAGGAGGACAAGTACATCGGGCGGTGCGACTGCAAAGGCTGGAAGTATCACGACGGTCCCTGTGCGCACCTCTGCACGCTCAGGAAAGCCGCCTTCATCGGACTCATCGACGTCGAGAAAACCGATGGCAGCCCCGGCGACGAGCACGAAATGCGGCAGATGACCGGGGAGACGTTCGACGGAGAACGATTCGACGGCGCCATAGAGCGGGCTCAGGAGGAGGTGTGCCACCGATGACGCACGCACCCGCGCGCGATAGCCCTCCGCGGGCATCCCCCAGGGGGCGTGTGGCTAAACTGTCTATCTCGACGCCGTCTGCGTGTTCACCCGTGAACACGATGGGGTCAAACACCCCCGATTCTGTGTACACGTCGGCAGGTGGTCGTCGATGAGCCGGATGGGTGCCGAAGGCTACAGTAGCGCCGGTCAAACCCGTCTCAGTGCGAAAGTCGACGCGAAACTAAAGGAGGATTTCAAGGCCGCCTGCGAATCACTCGGCGAGACGATGACCGACGTCATCGAGGAGCAGATGCAAGACGTAGTCTCTGAGTATGGTTGCGTCGACGTCGACAGTAGGGACGACGGGTACTATCCGGCTGATCCTCAGCTGCGTGAACTGTACGAAGCATGCCTCAAGTACGCGACGGAAGACCTGAAAATCTACCAGCGGCGTCACGCTGGAAGTATCGCCCAGGAGACTCGGCAAGTGAGTAAGAACGAACTCCCAGACGCGCTAATGCCTCTCCGGCAGCAGGGATTCGTTGCGCTTGGAGCAATGCTGATCGGTCTCTCCGGCGAAGCGCTTCATCGCTGGCGGAACTGGTACGTCAAACCGCCGTGCGCTGATCCGAAACAGTGGAAGTACCGGGAAGGTAACGCGAACTGAGTAATAGGGGCATCTATGATGCCCTCATGCATGTAATCGAGAGCAAAGTTTCGTTCTTACGACTGAGTCGTGAATCGGCTGATCAATATCAGATGCGTATACAGCAAAGAGTGGCCTTAGATATTAGAAATCGAATATCCATTCTTGGAAAGAACTGCCTTAACGTCCTCTTTATAGTTTGAGGGAATATCTTCACGGGCAGCCGCTTCTCCGTTATCATCTACAATGTCAAATTCAATCGTCACTGTAGAGACATCATCATGTTCATCAATACCGATCAGTTCAACAAGCAATCCATCACCAAATGGATGGATTGTCATGGATTCAATCTCTTTCATAGGTCCTGAAACGGCGTATATGGAGCTTCGGCCTGACTCAACATAATTTTTGAGTCGAGGTGATCGTTACCGTCCCGAGCATCCGCGGCTGGGGATGTGTGGTAAAGCAATCAGTAGCCGGCAAACTTCGGTTAGTAAGATCAAACCGACTGTGGAGGCGAGTATGCGCATGATTCGGATGTGATATTCGCCAGCTCACGACCATGGGGACTTTTGTCTATTTCGTTCCTTTGTTCGATATGGCCGTCTACGAGACCGATCTTCCTGGGGTCGGAAAGAAGTTCGAGATCGACCTTGACGGGGAAGCCCAGCTCGTCATCGTCATCCACAACACGGGTAAGCGAGAGCTATTCTTACGGCAGACTCCTGAAGCCGACTCCGAAAAGGTGTTCGAGCTATCAGATAAGCTCGCGCGGCAGGTCGGCACGATCATGGAGGGCGCATATTTCCAACCCATTCGAGATGACCAGATCAGCACTGTATTAGACGACGAGACGATCATCGAGTGGGCCAAGGTGACCGCCGAGTCCTCCTTGATCGGCAAGACGCTCACTGAATCGGGTATCCGCCAGCGGACTGGCGTCTCGATTATCGCCATCCAGCGCGGCGGGGAAACGATCCAGAACCCGCCGCCGGACGTCACAATCGAAGAAGGCGACACGCTTGTCTCAATCGGTGACCGAGAGAGCCACCAAGAGTTCGAACGCCTCGCAGCCGGCGAAGCGAGCCTCGACGAACCTACAGAGAACGGCGAACAGTCGTACATCGACGAGTCGTAGATGGCGGAGACACCCCTGATCGAAATCGGGGCCATGTTCGTTACAGTGGCCCTTGCGGGAGCAATAGCTAATCGGATTGGACAG
The DNA here is from genome assembly GCF_023028105.1 of Halosolutus gelatinilyticus. Classification (NCBI taxonomy): domain Archaea; kingdom Methanobacteriati; phylum Methanobacteriota; class Halobacteria; order Halobacteriales; family Natrialbaceae; genus Halosolutus; species Halosolutus gelatinilyticus. The sequence continues at coordinate 2,768,309 of NZ_CP095491.1, read as the reverse complement.
TCTGTCATCCCGTTTTACATCGTGGGTGGCATGCTCGCCAGCGAGTATGTCCTCGGTACCCTCGCGCCCCTGACGCTTGGCGATGCCGGTGTACAGATCCAGCAGCCGTTCATCTCTGAGAGTGAGTTCATCGAACTCGGGGCCGAGCTCGGGATCGTTTTCCTCCTTTTTTTCCTCGGTCTTGAATTCAGCATGACTCGACTACTCGAAAGTCGAGACCGGATCGGAAAGGCGGGTGTCGTCGACCTGGTGATCAATTTTCCAGCCGGAGTCATAATCGGCCTTGCGCTAGGCTGGTCGCTCGTCGAGGCGGTGTTGCTCGGGGGGATCGTCTACATCTCTTCAAGCGCGGTGATCACTAAGTCGCTGATCGACCTCGGGTGGATCGCCAACGACGAGAGTAGTCCGATGCTCGGGACGCTGGTGTTTGAGGACCTGTTTATCGCGTTCTATCTCGCAACCGTCTCCGCTATCGTGATCGGGAGCGGCGACCTCGGCGAGGCGGCGGCCGACATCGGCGTTGCTGTCGGCTTTCTTCTTATCCTCGTCGTCGGCGTCTTCTACGGTTCCGAATTCTTCCAGCGGTTTCTGGCGATCGACTCCCAGGAACTGACAATACTCCGGACGGTCGCTCTCGTCGTCTTTGTCGCGGGAATCGCGCTGCTGTTGGATGTTAGTGAGGCCGTCGCCGCTTTTTTCATCGGAATGGGATTTTCAAGCACCGATCACGTCGACGAGATCGAGAGGCTGCTGACGCCGGTCCGAGACGTGTTCGCGGCGATATTTTTCTTCTGGGTCGGACTCGGGACCGACCCACGAGTATTCGTCGACCTCGGATTGGTCGCTGTACTGGCGATCGCCGTGCTGGTGACAACGCCGACGAAGCTCGTTAGCGGTTACCTCGGCGGTCGTATCTACGATCTCGACGAGCGGCGATCGCTGCGGGTCGCGACCGGTATGGTCACCCGCGGGGAGTTCTCACTGATCATTGCGGCGACGATCGCAGCGGCCGGTACCGGTCCTATCATGACCGAGACGATTCCCGATCTAACAGTGGGATACGTACTCGTGATGAGCATCCTCGGCAGCGTGCTGATGCAGTATTCCGAATCACTCTGGGCAGTCGTCGGGCCGTATCTCGCCAGGATAGAGCGCGATCAGGTACCAACCACCGACTGACAACAGTAAATCATCGAAGTGTCACAAAATAGTAAGTATGCATGACATTCAAAATACTGTTTTATTATATTACTGTCATAAGACTCCAATGACAGTGTTGCAATTTTTACAGCTGATGAACACTACGTTTTTTCCGCCGACGTTCTTATCGGTAGCTCTAGGTTTGAGTCGGTGTTGACACTGCGGACAAAGCATGGTACCGGTTGATATCACCGTCAAACAGTTAATTCTGTATAACGCCCTATGGAGCAGGGAACAGGTATTCAGAATCATCAGGACAGTTCCCGGTCAACCGCTCACCGCCCTAAGCAAGGAGCAAACATATTGCTACAGCCATCTCCCGTAGCACATCCACGCAACAGTCGACCGGTTATTTAATTGATCGGAGGGTCATAGTGTCGATGACTGGACGTCAATACGCGAACTCAGAGACAGTAAGGGGCTGCATCCGCGGGATTTCACGAAACGTCAACGGCTATTAGTGGTTTTCGTGATCGGTCTCGCTTTGGTCGTTCTCTTCTATACGATCGTCTACAATTGGGGGATGCGAGTGTTCGAAAACCGTCCCCAGTCGGTCTTCCGGTCGTTCCAGACGGTGGTTGAGACGATGACGACGACAGGGTATGGCGCGGATTCGCCTTGGGAAACGCCAGTGATGAACGTTCTGATGGTGACGATCCAATTGACCGGTGTCATCATCGGCTTCGTCACATTGCGTGTCTTGGTCATCCCGTTATTCGAGCGGACACCGTTGAACCTTGATGACCGTCTCACCACCAAGAATGACCATGTCGTCATCGCGGAGTATCAGCGTGACACGGACATGCTCCTCGATGAACTCGACATCGACTACGTCCTCATCGAATCCAACGAAGAAGAGGCGAAACGGCTCTCAGATGACGGCTATCAAGCTATCAACGGCGACCCTGAGGATCGAGCCGACCTTGACCGTGCTACGATCGAACGAGCGGCGTTGCTCATCACCGATGCTGGCGACAAAACCGCAAACGTCGTGTTAACCGCGCTGGAAGCCAATGGGGATCTTCGGGTGATCAGTTTCACAGAGTCGACCCGCCGGCAAAAGGCGCTTGCAGAAGTCGGCGTCGATCGAAGTGTTGCCCCACACGCGCTGATCGGCCAGCGACTGGCGGAGAAAGCGACAACACCCGTCACGATCGATGAACAGTCCGACAACGATAAGGTCGATATCCGCGAGATACTTGTCCGGCGAGATAGCCCGCTTCATGGCGTCCAAGTACGCGACTCGCCGATCGCGAACCACCCAGACCTGACGCTGATCGCCGGTTGGTTGAACGGCAAACTTCACCTACCGCCGTCACCCAACGACAAACTCACGCCTAACACCGTTCTGGTTGTCGCCGGGCCAACGAGCGAGATCGATGAGATAACAAACGAAGTTGCGGGCGTCCGATCACGACGTATCGAGACCCCCTCGAAGATCGTTGTTGCTGGTTTTGGTGAGGGCGGAACAGCTGCTGTCGAGGCGCTCCCGACGGGCGTCTCAGTGACAACTGTCGACGAATCAGAAGGGCGTAGCCCCGACGTTATCGGTGACGTTACTGAACCTGAAACGCTCCGCAAGGCCAGCATCGACGACACCTCTGCACTGGTTGTTACCGTTGATGGCGATTCGACTGCATTGTTGACCATCGCCATAGCTCGCTCAATGTCGAGCGAAATCGAAATCCTTGCGCGTGTAACAGATGGAGAGAAAACGAAAGCAGCGTTCAGAGCTGGCGCCGACTATGTTCTCTCCATCCAGCAAGTATCCGCTCGACTGGTCGCGACGGAAGTCCACGGTGAAAGGGTTATTGATCCAACAAGCCAGATTCGTCTTGTTCGGGCTGACGCAGCCCCATTCGTCGGTAAATCATTGGCAGACGCTCGTCTCACCGATGAACATGGATGGACCCTCATCGGCGTTTCACGCGGTGACACTGTCTGCACAGACGAACGTACAACAATTGGAGTTGACGATGAAGTGATCGTCGCGGGGAGCGACGACGGAATTCAGAAGTTCGAGCGAACGGTCGGCACCTCATGACCACAGAATGTCGAACTAGTTCAATATTTGAGAGATATCGGCGTTCAATTCGCATATGCACTTAGCAAATCCGTCCGTTTATATTCGTAGGAAGATTGAAATAGATAAATAGTGTTTCAACTACCGCTACGCTTCGATCGGCGTCACGATGAACGATCCCGTTTTCACATCATACGCAACGTAGAGCGGTGTTCCTTGCTCGATCTCCTCGTTATCACTAAACGGACTGGGAAGGATCGAGTAGACGCTGTTTCCGCTCTCCTGTGCACGAACCATCCCACACGGGATCGTCTCATCATCGCGGTGGGCCTCAGTTGCTTGCTGGGCGCGAGCCGACGCAGTTGTCATCACATGAGGTAGGTGGTGATACACCTACAAAAATACACGTCTCGATTGGTATTTTGCTGGTTATTGAAGTTTCAATTCTACCCCCCGTGATGTGTGTCACACCGGTTTAGCGGAGTATGGACCCACCCGACGAGTCCGAGAAAAGTATCGACGACGTGTATCACGACCGCAACCTGCTCGCGATCGGCTTCGCGACGATCGTCGCAATGACCTGGGGAACAGGGTACGCTGGTTACTATTATCACGACGGCTGGCCAGTGATCTGGGTCGAAACGCCCGCTGGTCAGAAGTCGTGGCATGTGATGCCCGACCTCGAGGACGTCATCGATCGACCCTCCAGGAGGGCGAGCCGCCCAAAGGATTCGACGGCCACGATCGAGTGACCAGAAATAGCCGCCTCGCTCGCTACATCACAGGCTCATACAGTATCCTTAGCGATCGGCGCCTGACCGAAGAAGGAATCGACTGGTGACGCCATGACCGGCTACTACTGCCCCGTAGAGGGGGGCGAGAAACACGACGACGAATGGGACGACGACCAGCCCCCGTTCGCCTCTCCCGAGGCGCTCAGGGGCCACACCAACGCGATGGGTGACGACGACCACCAGCAGGCCAGGGACGAAGGGCCTGGTCGGACGCCCTCGAGGCCCCCGAAGGCGGGGACGGCGAGGGGGACGAGACCAGCGAGGAAGCGACGGACGAGCAGGTTGAGGAGCCGATCGAGCAGACAGACGACCAGGGAGAAGGGGGGTCGCTGATCCCCTCGGCGAGCCCCACGACGTACCTCGTGATCGCCTCGGCGCTGTTGCTCCTGTTCGTCGTCTGGCGGGTCTACCGCGCCCGTCAGCAGCAGCCCGTTGACCTCGAGGAGGACGACGAGACAAGCCCTGCGGTCGACCGTGACGAGGTGCCGATGATCGAATGAGCGACGAAACCACCCCGGACGACGTCGACGATGTCGAGCCGGACGAGAACGAGGAGGAGCAGCCCGACGTCTCCGGCGGCGCGATCGACCTCGACGCCGTGAAGGAGAGGATCGAGGAGGAGAGCGAGGAGACGACCGACGACGTCGACGACGTCGACCAGGAGGCGAGCGACGACGACGCCCTCGAGGACATCGCCGGCGGGAAGACAATGGGCGACCACTACGTAAACGGCCTCTGCGCCGTCTCGAACGCCGCCATCACCAAGTACGGCGGCGACGAGGCGCAGGGGGTCGACAAGGAACTCGCCCACCAACTCGAGATCGGCGACGCGATGGACGAATGGATTTCCTCGAAGGGCGTCACCGAAGAGATCCCGCCGGGACAGGCGCTCATCATCACGACGCTGATGTTCCTCGTCGCGGCGATCGCGACGAACCCGGCGGTCATCGACGCACTGGCGAGCGAAGCAGCAGCGACGGCGAACACCAGCGAGGGCTCCGCATGGTGGGAATGGACCGACTACCGGGCGTCTCGAGGGAACAACTCACGAAACAACTCGTCGGAAAGATGCTCGAGGGAGAGGCCGGCGACATCCTGACCGGCCTTATCGCCGCGAAGAGATCTCGATGCTTCGAGCCGTCGACGCCCTTCACGACGAGATGGGAATCGACCACATCGAGGAGATCCCCGAGAAGGACGAGCGCAAGGAGCAGATGAAGGCGCTCGTCGAGGCGCTCATCAGCGGGGACATCCCCGGCTTCTGGTTCGACCACGTCGGCGAAGAGCGCCTCGAGAACGCCGACAACGCCCGCGACTATCTCGACCTCGAGGCCGACGAGTGGCGTCGTAAGTGCGACCTCTTGGTGAAGCAGTACCGGAAGCAGGGCTCGGACCTGTCCCGCTCGGAGATCGTCGCTGACTACATCAACCGGCAGTTCGGCGTCTCGGTGGCGTGGTTCGTCTCGCACGTCGTCGTCTGGAACCGGGACATGAACCGGAACGTCGCGCAGATGTTCCTGCTCGGCAACTTCAACGGCGTCGAGCAGGGGATTCGGATCGCGACCGAGGGGATTCGTCAGCACAACGAGCAGGCCCGCCTCGAGGACGTCGACGCCGATCGCGACGACCTCGAGGACGACGTCGACGAGGAGGACGAAGATGCTCCCGCTGAATGATCACCAGGTCGTCGACGTCCTGCTCGCGGCGCTCGTCGTCGCGATCGACGTCGGGCAGCTTCACGCGCTCGCGCATTCCCGGTTCGACGGCATCGATCGACGCGCAAAACTCGAGGAACACACGGAGCGTCGCCAGCTGCCCGTGAAGGGTGACGACGTCCACGTCTTGCTGCCGCAGGACGCAGTAGCGATGGAGATCGCGCCCACTGAGATCGTCGAGGTTGTCGATCCCCTACCTCGTTACACCACTCGACGAAGGCGTTGAGCCGGTACTTGTGGTTCTGGAGCGTCTTTGCGCTCACCTCCAGTTCTCGGTGCGCGACGTAGAGATCGACCGCCTCCTGGAGCGTGATCGGTTCGAAATCGCGGCTCATGTCGATCCCTCCCAATTGGGGAGTGCCTGTCGCAGCATCTCCTCGTCAGCGACTCGTTTCGTATCACGGCTTCTCTCTTATCACGTCAGGCCTCCTGTTCGAAGTTGAGGTCGACCACGATCGAGTCGTCGACTGCGTCGCGAAGGTCATTGAGCAGGCCCGGAAACGATTCCCCCGGGGGATGGCCAACAGTAACGACGACGCGTTCAGGCTGAGAAGTCGGAAGTGAATTGTCACTGATAAACTGAACCTCAACTAAGTTGGCGTCGGCGTACGCTGGGTTGTCGATGACCTCGGTGACGTCGGCCCGAACGTCCTCCCTGATCGTTGCCGCTCGAAGTTCTCCAATCGTGACGACTCCTAAAAAGGACGAGAGTACGAGAAGACAAACCGCGAGGACTGCGATCCGTCTCCGAGCTGCAATCCTGACGGTACCGATCTCAGACCAGTTGCGTGGGCGGTATCCTTGATAATAGAAGCCAGCGATAGCGACGAGGTTAATTGCGAGAAGATTAACAAGTACCAGAATAAGCGCGCCGATGGAGACCATCGGCCTCCCCCACGCAAGTCCGATTCCGACGACGCCCAGCGGCGGTACGAGCGCAGCGGCGACGGCAACGCCGACGAGACTCGTCGAGGAGCCGGTAGAGAGGCTGTAGGCGCCCGCGGCACCGGCGGCGATGGCCACCACAAGAGCGAGGAAGTCCGGCGACGTCCGGCTCGAGATTTCACCGATCGTCATTATCTGGTCGACCGGGAATATGTGGATATATCGAACCAGACTCGCGAATCCGATCGCAACGATTACCGAAACGACCACGCCAGATATCTGCATACTGATACCGCGAACGAATAATTCACGATCGCCGACAACCGTACCCACGCTTGCCGCCAGTGCCGGTCCCATCAACGGTGCGACGACCATCGAGCCGACGACGACCGCGACTGAATTTGCGACGAGCCCAGCGACGGCGATAACGACGCTTAAGATCAACATGACGAAATAGACGACCATTCCCGGGACGAGGTTTTGAGCGCGGGCAAGGAGTTCTTCACGTGCGATTCGCGTTCCGGACTCGGCCGAACTTGAATACCGGGATCGAAGCGCATCGGCCCGATTTGAGATGATGCTCTCTGCGGGGAGGACGACGACTGAGGCGTCGTCATCCTCGAGGCCGTAGTCCCAGAGCCGATCGAGGATCGGTTCGACCGCGTTCACCGGGGCGGGAAATGAGATGGTGACGAGTTCAGCCTCGTCCGGGCCGTCGAGTGGCCCACTCGCCGTGTAGCCGACTTCCTCTTCATCGAGCACGCGACTTACGTCGTTTTTGTACTCGGCGGGAATCACGAGTTCGAGTCTTCGCATAATAATAAAAATGTTTCTGAGGTTGAAATAGGTTCTTGAGGAGTTCCATACTTTCCCTATCATCGGCAATTCCCATCAGGCGTCATTATTCGATATGATTTGAGATGTTTGCTACAGTCGCAATGCGGACGCCCTTGTGACCACAAAGACGGGTTCACAGACACCTCCTACGTCCAAAGATTAGGACCATGGACCAGCATTCGCGGTAACTACGTGTACAAACTGTGCAAGATGGCTAGTTTCTATTCCGACATTTCCCAAGAATATTCACATGAGAGTTTTGAATAGTCGATTATGCCGGAGTGGCTGATAGTATTTGTCTGGGTTGTGTTGGCTATTTGGATCGGTCTGGACGCGAGCGTCAATAGCTCACAGAGTACGTTTCTTTGGGTGCTTGCAACGCTTCTTGGCGGGATACTCAGCGTTATTCTTTACTACTTAGTTGGACGAGACGAAGTAGAGGACGAGACGCGAACTACCAAACGCGATCGAACTCGACGAAACGGACCCATAAGTCACGTCTGTCAGTCTTGTGGTGAGAAGTATCGAACAACTAGCTCAGCTGAAATTTCTTCCTGTCGAAGTTGCGGCGGTATTAGAGTTGAGAAAAGAAGATAGACAGTATATCCATCTGATAATAGATACTTGCTCTATACATACTACGGGACGGATGCCCTCGAAGATAGGCTTCGCAGACATCATACTCGCCGTACCGATTAAACTGATACAATCAGTATCCGACGGACATGTTATTACCCCTCCTCCGTACAGTTGAATACGCGTTATGACCCGAGATCTGCCCCGTTTCCCCGGCAGTGAGACGCTTCGAACTGATGGGGGCGACGGCAATCACGAGACTTCGGGTAGCGACGTACTTGCAGTGCTCGAGTCCGTAGACATCCGAGCGTACGACTCGGCGGAAGCAGTCCCAGAGCCGATCGCCGAGGAGGGGAAAATCGCACTTCTCGCTGATATCGGGTTCGACATTACGGCAGAAACGGTAATCGAGATAGCGATGGTTCACACCCCCCGCATCTCGATCGCCCTCGAATACGTAGGTGAAGAGTCGTTCCAGTATTCTGGTGGGACGCGACTGTGGAGCTGTTTTCTCTCGGATTTCAATAGCACAACTGGCCTTCACTTGTCCCCTGCCGAAACCTCGATTAACCGCACGGACGATCGGTGCTGGATCGCTACTCCCCTCGGAGAAAGTATGGCACTCCAGACGGGAGAAATTCAGCCGTACGACACCCGCGAGAGGGAGTTTGATATCGTGGCCGACCCCGAGAAGAACAGTTGTTACCCGCAGGGTCAGCGCGAAATCCTGCAACGGTGCAGCTTCGCTGAGAAGCCACCGCCTATTAGGGACTGCGGATCGAACTCTCGCGCCTCTAATCAGTACAACGTGTCGATCGCGGGATCGTCGGCCACTGTAGCAGTTTGTTCTGTTCGCCAAACTGTGAGCTCGTTCCCTGGAGAGGTCGTCGAGACGGATACTGGACGCGGCGAGGGGACCGTTCTGTCTCGTAGCCTTCTGCTACGCGCGTTCCGGCAGAGTAGTCAGAGAAAGAAGTTTGATCCCTGACGAATGACTGTCTCACATGATATTCAGTATCGACGATGAAAACGACGTTCTCGAGGGGATCGAGGAGCAGGCGTTGTCCGAGTTGGGGATACTGGAGCGCCAGGATCTCCAAGAATGGGCGATCGAGCAACCTCGAATCCTGGGCGACGACCTGCTGGTTATCACGTCCGAGTACGCCAACTTCGAAGACACGCTGGATCGGCTCGATATTCTCGCCCTCGACCGGACGGGAACGCTGGTCGTCATCGAGCTCAAACGCGATAGAGCTGACCGAACCACGGACCTTCAGGCCATCAAGTACGCAAGCTACTGCGCGACGCTGACCGCCGAAAACATCCAAAAGGACTACCGCGAGTTCTGGAGCGAACGGAACGAAGAGGAGCTGACGCCCGAAGAAGTCGGACAGACCTTCGTCGATTTTCTCGAGGGAGGGGAGGAAAAGATCGTTCTGACGAGTGATGGGTGGGCCGAGTTCGAACTCGATCAGAAGCCTCGTCTCTTACTGGCGGCGGGTCGGTTCGGGACTGAAATCACGGCTCCCGTGATGTGGCTAATCGAGGAGTACGGAATGGACATCACCTGTACGAGGATCGAAGCCTACGAACACCAGGGTCGAGTTCTCCTCAACAGCCAGCAGGTCATTCCGGTTGCCGAGGCCGAGGAATACATGACGAAGCGCCGGGAGAAACAAGAAAAACAACGGAAGACGTCGCGCCGACCTGCGGCCATCAACGTTCTGCTCGAGCGCGAGGTGCTGAAACCCGGCGAGAAGGTGTATTTCGATCCCGAACGTGTGCCGGAAGGAGCAGATCTCGAGTGGTCGGAGGACGATGACTTCTGGTGGGCCACCGTCACGGGTGATACCGGTCGAAGCGACAACGCCCGGTGGGACCACGACGAGAACGTGTACTCGTTCACCGGTCTAACGAAGGAACTCCTGCACGAACTCGTTGGACGGGACCGGGACGACGCGCTAAACGGATACAAATTCTGGTGCCATCCGGGGTTCGAGGGACGTTCACTGAGCGACCTTCGGAACAGCGATGTGAGGGGTGGTGATCGGGAGAGTAAAACTGTCGGGTCGAAACTCACCATCGAGGACTGAGTTCGACGAAGCGTCGCCCCATCCCCGACAGAGAAGCGATCGACGGCGTGACCCGGCGATCCGATCGTACTCCGAGGCAATCGCCCCGTCGTGAACCTCCGTCGGGTGAGCGCCCACTGCGGGAGCTTCAACGAGGCCTCCACAGGGCTGCTGGAATCGCTGGGGTTCGAGCGCAAGGGGACGCTCCAGCAGGCGACGTGGTTCCGCGGCGACTACCACGACCTGTACTGGTACGGCCTGTTGCGCGAGGAGTGGCGGACGCGGAAGTAGTAGCGGCAGACGCGAGAGCGGGAGCCGCGATCGCCAGTGCCCCCGGCGCCCCCGGCGTCGCGAAGCGATCACTCGCGCCCGTAGAACTCGTCGGAGGCGCAGCCGAGTGACTTGTGCGGACAGTCGTAACAGTGTCTCCCGTCGCTATCGTCCCCGAACTGACTCTCGTCCGCGGTCCGAAGGGCGCGGTCCAGCGCGGGACGCGCGTCGAGCAACTGCTCGGCGTCGGCTAGCTGCACGTCGGGGCCGGCCTCGCCGACGTACACGTACCCGGCCGCCTCGATCGGCACCGAGAGCGTCCGCCGGGCGGCGAGCAGGTACAGCAGGAGCTGCGAACTCTCCTCCGGGGCCATCCGCCGGCTCCCGGTTTTGTAGTCGAGGACGACGACGGTGCCGTCGAGATCGCGCGCGATCGCGTCGATCTCGCCGACGATCGTCCCGGAGACGCCCGACTCGTTCGGGTCGAGTTCGAACGGGATCTCCGCCCCGACCGACTCCCAGTCGGCGGCGGCGGTCTCGAAGTACCGGTCGACGCACCGCTTCGCCTCGTCGATCGCGTCCGTCGTTCCGTGCGCGCGACCGAGCCGCTCGCAGGCGGCGGCCCACTGGTCCCGGCTCTCGTAGCTGCGCCAAAACGCCTCCTCCGCGACGGCGTGGAAGAGCGTCCCGACCGCGGTCGGCGTCGGCCCGGTCGCGTCGGGCGAGTCGGGCACGCTGTAGGCGAGCGGATCCTCGAACGCGTAGAGAACGTGATCGAGGACGTGGCGCCGCTCGCAGCCCGTCACGGTCTCGATCGAACTGTGGCTGTGGCGCCGTTCGAGCCGCCGCTCGAGGTCTCGCGTCGGGTCGGTCCGGACGCCGATCGCCTCGGGATCGGTTCCGGAGAGCGTCCCCGCCCGAAGCTGGCTCGCCAGGTCCAGCGCCTCGTCGATCGCCGCGTCCAGCGAGATCGGATCTTGGAAGTACTGCAGCGAGACGGAGTCGCGGTCCAGCCCGGCGTCGATCGGATCGGTGAGATCGGTCGTGAACCGATCGTCGAGCGTCTCGTAGGCGTCGGTGATCCGCTCCCAGACGTCCATGTGGGGCCCGCGGACGCTCCACTCGATCTCGTCGGGGAGGTAGCCATCCAGTTGGGCCGCGGGGACGTCGGGATCCGCCGGGTTGCGGCCGAACAGGAACAGCCGCTCCCGAGCGCGGGTGATTCCGACGTGGAGGATGCGCCACTCCTCGGGGACCTCCCTGGCCGAGAGGTCGGTCCGCAGCGAGGTCGCGCGATCGCCCTCGACGAGGTCAGCGATCGCCGCGAACGAGTGGGTCGACTTCGCGTAGGGATTCGGGAACCGGCCAGGCGGGAGCGGCGGCCAGTCGTCCGCGCTCAAAAACGGCAGGAGGACGACGTCGAACTCCAGGCCCTTGGCCTGGAAGATCGTCATGACGTTGATCTTGTCCGCGGCCTTCTCGGCCGTCTCGATCGTCCCGCCGCGATCCCTGCCGGCGAGGTCGCCCTGCAGTTCGACGTACGAGACGAACGCCTCCGTGAGCGTCGACTGCGTGACCCGGCCCTCGTCGAACGTCTCGATCAGCCGCTCGATCGCCGCGAGGTCGCGTCGCTCGTCGGCGGTGAGAAACCACTCGAAGTTCGTCGTTGACGTGAGTTCGGCGTACAGCTCCGAGATCGAGCGGCTGCGCCGAACCTCGCGCAGTTCCTCGACGTGCGATCGCGCCCGCCCGACGCGATCGGGGGCGTCGAACTCGCTCGCGGGTCGATCGGTGAGTTCGTCGTACGCGCTTCCGGGGCCGCGGTTGAGACGATCCAGATCGGCCGCCGAGAACCGGTAGAACACCGCGAGCACGCGGTTGAGGCTGACGTCGTCGTGCGGGTCGACCAGCACCCGCAGGTAGGCGAGCACCGTCTCGATTCCCGGCGACACGTCGCCGCCCGCGTCGTGGGGCAGCTCGTAGGGGAGACAGGCCTCGTCGAGGTGGCTCGCGACCAGGTTCGCCTGCCGGTTCGTCCGCACGAGCACCGCGACGTCGCCCAGGTCGGCCCGGTCGATCGACGAGAACTCGCCCTTGATCAGCTTGGAGATGGCCGTGCTCACCTGCGTCGCCTGCTCGTCCTCGTCGTCCGCGGCGTCGACCCTGACGACGGCGTTCTCGACGTCGTCCTTGTGCGCGTCGAGGCCGTGCGTGTCGGCCGGCAGCTCGGCCGCGAGGTCCAGGACGGCGTCCGGCGATCGGAAGTTGAGGTCGAGATTGTACGACGCGAAGTCGTCGAGTTCGTCGGTGATCCGGGCCATGTTCTCGGGGTGGGCACCCCGCCACTCGTAGATGGCCTGGTCCGCGTCGCCGATGACGAACAGCTCCGACTCGGCGGCCAGCCGGGTGATGAACTCGAGTTGCGCGCCGTCGGTGTCCTGGAACTCGTCGCAGAGAATCGCGTCCCACTGGCCGACGAGTTCCTCGCGAACCCCGTCGTCGTCGAGTAAGTCCGTCGCGAACCCGATGAGGTCGTCGTAATCCAGCATCGACCGGTAGGCGCCCTCGCCGCGCAGGGTTCGCTCGTAGGCGCGATAGCCCGGCAGGAAGTCGTGGGCTTCCTGGAGGAGCTCGACGTAGGCGACGAGACGGCCGATCGGCGTCTGATGCGTGTCCGCGAAGAACGACGGGACGGTGCCGGCGAACAGCGCCTGCGGCACGAACCGCTCGTACCAGCTCGAAGCGCCGTCGAGCAACAGCCCCTCGACCTCGTCGACCAGTTCGAGCATCGATCCCAGGTAGCCCGCGACGTCGGCCTCGATCGGCGTTCCGTCCTCGAGTCTCGATCGCTGGTGGCGGAGCACTCGCCGGTAGGCGTCGAACCGGCGCTCGAAGGCCAGCGGATCGTCCTTCAGAGCCGGGTTGCGATCGGTGTCGAAGAGCCGGATTCCTAGGTCGCGAAGTTGCCTCGCCAGTTCCGACAGGGCGGCGATCGTTTCCGTCTCGGGGAGGATCGCGTCGACCTCGTCGGGATCGATTCCCGACCGTTTGAGTTCCTCGATGAAGTCGACGAGGTCGCGTTCCACCCGATCGTCGCCGGTCCGGGCGTCGATCGGCTCGACGAACCGGTACTCGAGGTCGTCGACGATCGACTGGATGATCGCGCGGCGCTCGTCCTCGGTGACGAGGTCGAACTCGGGGTCGAGGTCGAAGTAGTAGGCGTACTCGGCGAGCAGGCGGTGGCAAAAGGAGTGGTAGGTGTAGGCGTCGACGTCGTACCCTCGACCGTCGTCGAGCAGGTCGCCCAGGTCGTCCTGGATGGAGTGGGCCGCCTTGTTCGCGAACGTCAGCACGAGGATCCGATCGGGCGCGGTGTCGCCCTCGATCGCGGCCTCGATCCGCCAGGCCATCGTCTGGGTCTTCCCGGTGCCGGCGCCGGCCGAGACGATGATCCGATCGTCCGCCGCCTCGATGACGTCGGGTTGGGTGCCTCGGGGTCGGATCTCCTCGATGTCGCCGTGGGCATCCCGGCTCTCGGCCGCTTCGTCGTCCGACGCCGCGCCGGTGCCGTCGAGCGCGTCTCGTTCAGCCATTCAGAATCGCACCTCCTCGTTGATGTAGTCGAGACACATGGACCGGTACTTGCAGTCGCGACACGATCTGGCCGCGATGGCGTCCCACCGATCGGCGGGATCCCAGTCCCGGGCCGCGACCGAGGTGGCCACCTCCCGGAGCAACGTTTCGCACTCGGAGCCGGCGTCCCAGCACGGATCGGTGACGTTCCGATCGGCGGCGACGACCTCGGGTCGGGGGTTCCGGCCACCGGCGTCGTGGGCGGGGTAGGTCTCCTGGGCGATCGCGTAGTACCGGAATCGCACGTTGTGCGCGCTGACGTCGTGGGCCGCGGCGACCGCGTGGATCGTCGCGTACGCCCGGAGGACGCTCCCGACCTCTCGGGGGTAGAAGCCCTCTCCGCTTCGGTAGTCCGCAACCGGATCGCTGTACGGGTCCTCCCAGACGACGCCGTCGAGCGTCGTGACGAACCGGACGATCTCGTATCCGCCGTCGGCCTCCCTGAAGAGATCGACGGGACAGGCGAGGGTCTCGCCGCCGGCCGCGTAGGCGTACGTCTCCCCGATCGCGATCGCGCTCTCGGCGTGGGCCTCGCCGCGCTCGTCTACGTAGTTCTCGACCGCCGTTCGAACGGTGGCCTCGTCGTAGCGGCGCTGCCGGGAGGTCCCCGGTCGGCCCTCGAAGATCGACGCGCCGTCCAAGTGTTCGTACAGGGCGGCCGTGGCGGTCTCGCGCAGCGTCGATCGATCCGGAGCCGCGGCGGACCACCGATCGAGCGCGGCCGTGATCACCGCCCGGTAGATCGCGGTCCGCGCGGCGACCGCGTCCCGTCGCGTCGCGGTGTGAATCCGCCGCCGGTGTTCGTACTGGTGCCGACGGGGACAACGGAGGTAGGTCTCGACCTCGGCGAGATCGATCGGCTCGGACCGCTCCCCGGCCGTCTCCGCGGGCGCGTCACTCGCCACTCGAATCCACCTCCGTCCCGTCAACCGGTCGATCGGCGTTCGTCTCGTTGGCCGGCCGACCGGCACCCACATCGCCGAGCGCCCGATCGATCTGGGCGTACACCGCCTGTTCGAACCGCGGGTCGAGGTCGTCTGACTCGAGCAGCGTCTGTATCGCGCCGAGCGTCCGCTCGGCCCGTCGCAGATCGTAGGCGGAACCGGTGCTGGCGGCCTGCTGGATCCGTTCGAGCTGGTCCCACGGCTCCGAGAGCACGGTCGCGCTCGCCTCGCCGTGGGAGTAGACGTCCCGGGGCGCGTCCTCGGAGCCGATTTCGATCGTCTCGACGCCCGCGTGTTCTTCGAGGGTGTCGAGGTATCGCGACGGGTGCTGTCGTCTTCCGAGCGCCGAATCGTCCTTCCCGGCCGTACAGAAGTACAGCCGATCGGCCGCCGCCCGGGCCCCGATCGCCAGCTGGCGTCTGGCGAGTTCGGCGTAGTACGCCTCGAACGGTTCGTGGATCGTCTCGGGCGACGTCTCGAACGTCGATCGGACGTCGGCGTCCGCGGGGGTCGTCACGCCGGGGTACCCCGGCATGGCCCGGACCCACTCCTGCGGGAAGAGCCGCGTCAGGCGGGGCGATTCGGGGTATTGGCCCTCGTGTACGTCGACGAGGAAGACGGCCGTCCGCCGCTCGTGCTTGCAGATCCGCACGGCGTCGACGACCACGCCGTTTTCCTCGACGTCGACGCTCGTCGAGTAGGTGTCCGAGGCGACGTACGTGATCGCCCGCTCGAGCACGCGCAGAAAGCCGTCCCACCCGTTCGGCACGAAATCGGCCCGTTCGACGAACTCGGCGATCTCCAGCACCCGCGAGACGTGGTGAAACTGGGCCCGCGCCTCGATCGGCTCGCTCTCGGCGATCCGCCGCTTGAGATCCGTTTCGAGGATCCAGCGGCCGAGCTTGTCTGCCGCGCTCGACGCCGACGAAACGGCGTCGACGGCGTCCTGCGGCCAGCGTCCCAGCCGATCGGCGACGAGTTTTCGAGCGCGGTCGCGTTCCTCGCGATCGGTCGTCGCGTGATACGTCGCGAGGGCGTGGAGTTCGCGGACGGCGCGATCGCCGCCCAGCCCGTTCGCGGTCGCGGAGGCGGTCGGGATGCCGGCCCGCCGAAGAACGCGGCGGATCCGCCGAATCGGTCCGTTCGAGTCCTTGACGAGGACGGCGATATCGTCGTAGTCCCAGCCGTACTCGGCTCTGAGATAGCCGATCTCGTTCGCGATCGTCGACAGCTGTTCGTGAAAGGTGGGTTCCGCGATCCGGTAGATCGGGTCGTCACAGCCGGAAAGTAGTGACTCGTCGCCGGTCGCCAGAAAGCGGGCGACCCGATCGGTCGTCGTCTCGCGATCCCGGAGCCGATCGACCCGTTCGACGGGACGGGAGCCGCCGAGATCCGCGACCGATCCGGGTTCGTTCCACACCCGTGCGATGCTCGCGTCTTCTTCGCCCACGGCGACGAGCGTCGCGTTCTCGGCGAGCGCCGCGAGATAGCGGCGTTCGAGCGCGCCGAACTCCTCGAAGCCGACGGCGACGATCGCCTCGAACTCCCGCTCGATCGTCGATCGGACCGCGTCGTCGGCGAGCGCCGCGGTCGCCCGCCGGAGCACGTCGGGTCGTTCGACCCACCCCTGGGTCTCGAGCCAGTCGTGAAAGTCGTCGCGGACGGTTTGCAGTTCGGCGAGCAACTCGCCGTGCGGTCCCGCGTCGACGTCCGGCCGATCGAACTGACCGCTGTAGGTTCCGGCGAGCAGGATGCGACCGACGTCCCGGCCGAACGACTCGTGGTCGGCGGCCGACGCGAAGTAGTCGTGCTCCCACGCGTGGCCCTCGAGCACCATCGCCAGGGTTTCGATGCGTTCCACCTCGGAGAGGACTCGCGTCTCCGGCGCGCGCTCGGTCAGCACCGTCGAGGCGTGGCGCGCGATCGTCTTGACGTTCGGCCGACTCGGAAGCGCCAGTTCCTCGACCAGCGCCTGCGAGAGCGCCTCGATCCCCGTCGGAAACCGTTTCACAACCAGAATATCCACCAATTCGTACCCGTACGTCTCGCGTAATTCGTCGTACGCCGTCGCGACGTGACGCGTGAGCGCCCCGCCCTCGAACGGCGCCACTCGCAGTTCGCCGCGCAGGGCGGGGTCGTCTCCCGCACGTTGGGCGGACGCGTCACCCGACATTGCTGCGAACCCGTCGACTCCTGTCACTCCGGGGACCGTACATACGCAAGGGAATCGGAACTCCCCGACAAATAGTTTGTGGGGCTGACAGTCACTCGCCGCGATGCGTTCCGATGCCGCGATCCCGAGCCGATGGGAGGTCGAGTCGCCGCTCGCCGTCAGAGACGGCGGGTGCCAGCGAGCGAGGTGGACGGACCGTTCGATCGGCTGGAGACGGGACGAGCCCGGCGAAAGCGGAATCGTTCGCGGCGAAACCGAAACGTCTCCGGTAACAGTGGAACCATCCGGATGCGATCCGACCCTGCCGCCGAGAACTGGCGGCGATCGCAACGAAACAGAACGAAACGAGCTACTCGTTCAAGTGGGATCGATACCCCTTCGGCTCGAACCCGCGCCGGCAGATGACGCGCTTGCGGCCGACGGTGATGGCGCTGACCTGGTCGTCGTCCTCCATCCGATCGATGACCGATTTGAGGCGGTCCGCTGACCAGCCGGTTTCCTCGCGAACGGTCGCTTCGTCGACGCGGCCGCCGCGTTTGACGAGCAATCTGAGAATTTTGTCTTCGTCGGGGAGTTCGCGTTCGTCGACGCCGTACTCGATCTGTTCGGCGTAACTTAATGTTTCGTCATCATCGGGTGTCGGTTCGTCGGATGCGGTCGGTGGCGACTCCGTCGTTTGCCCCTCGTCGGCGTCTGTGGAGGACCAGAAAGACGAGAGCCGTGCTTTGAGCGTATTGAATACCATGTGTCGGTCACCCTTCGTTGAGGTTGTCGCTGATTGAACGCGCACCTACCTTGATCTTATGTTTCTGACCATATATGTCCGTGCGCGTGTTGGTTTGGGTATGCGTATCGTGACGGTTCCGTCACCGAATAACGCGTGCCTTGCGACCTGCAAGCCGGTTATTCAATCACGTTTCCGACACCCGATCGAGCCCGTTTCGATCGGTTCTCGGCGCCGCGGCCGGACTACAGGCGACCGCGAACGTCGCGGACGATCTCGTCGACGTCGAACGCGTCCTCGGCCGTGTCGAAGACGACGTCGTCGTCGACGCGGACGACGAACACGCCGTGATCGCCCGTCCTGAGCGTGACGGCGTCGAGTTCCTCGCCGAGCGTCGAGAGGAGCGCGTGCTGGACGGCTTCGGCTCGATCGAGGAAGCCGCACGGGACGCAGTACTCGATTTCGACCGTCGTCATACCTCCCGTTCGGCCCGCTGATACAAACCATCCCCGGTCGGACGTCGCCCGGTGAATCGATCGGGACTCGCCGACCGGCCGCCGACGATCGCCGGATTCCGGTCGATCGCCGGCGAGTGGGCCGATTCGAAACTACCGATCGGCCCGGCCCGGAACTACCGACCGGAGTGGCCTCGGTCAGCGATCGATCGACGCGGCGCGGTCCGCGTACGCCGCGACGAGGTCCTCGAGAATCTCGTGGTGGTTCGTCGTGTGGGGCGCCGTCAGCGGCGAGAGGCTGATCCGGCCCTCGGCGACAGCCCGGCGATCGGTTCCCTCGGGGTCCGGGATCGACTCGGGGTCCATCGACTCCCAGACGTGGTCGTGGAGGTGGACGACGCCGTCGCGTCGGACGGCGTCCATCTCGTATCGCTTCGAGGGCTCCGTGATCTCGATCGGCGCCGGCTCGCCGTCCGGCAGCGGGACGTTGACGTTGAGGTAGGCCGCGTGCTCGAAGACCCCCGACCGGAGGCCGTGCTCGACGAGGAACTTCGTGACGCGCGTCGCCTCGCTGAAGTCCTCGGCGGTGAGTTCGATCTCCTCGAACGGTGTCTCGTCGTCGACCGGCACGTACAGCGAGGTCGCGACCGCGGGCACGTCGAAGAAGGCGGCTTCGACCGCCGCGCTGATCGTCCCTGATCGACCGAGCACGTACTCGCCGAGGTTCGCGCCCTTGTTACAGCCCGCGACGACGATGTCGGGGACCGGGCCGAGTTCCGCGAGGCCGGCGACGACGCAGTCCGCGGGCGTCCCCTCGACCGCGTAGCCGAGTTCGTGCTCCCGGACGTCGACTTCGTGCGAGATCGATCGGCCGCAGGCGCTCTGATCGCTGGCGGGGGCGACGACGGTCACGTTCGCGCGCTCCGAGAGGGCGTTGTACAGCGCCCGAATTCCCGTACTCCCGATCCCGTCGTCGTTCGTCAGCAGGATCTCGAGGTCGTCGCTCATAGGTAGTCGGTTTGTCGGCGACGCGAAAAGCCCTCCGCTTTTGACACTCGTTCGCACGACGCGATCGATTATCGGGACAATGTAGTGCGATCGGTTTTGATAGGCGCGTAACGTATTCCGCGTCCGCGGACAACACTACGAAAGCCCCTGCTGGCTCCGGGAAGATGGCCGACGTAAGCACTGGACTGAACGAAGTGAAGGAAGCGCGCAGCGAGGCCCGGATGGTCGATCACGTCAGGGGCTTTCGTAGTGGTTTCAATAGATACGGATACAGCAGTGAACTCTTTGAATACGCTTTCAACGGAAGATCTAGCCGCCTCGAGGCACAGTACTAGCCGATCGGATCGACGATCGTCTCCTCGTCGACGACGAGGTTGTAGGCCTCCTCGTCGTCGTTCCAGAGGGCGAGGATCTGCTCGAACGCGAGGACGTCGCCGTAGTCGGCCTCGAGCAGCGGGCGGTTGAGCGAGGTCTCCGTCGTGCAGACGGCGTAGTGGTCGATCGACTCGCTGCCGTCGCTGATCTTGAAGAGGGGATTCGATCGGCCGGATCGGCCGTCGCCGCGATCGTCGCCCCCGCTCAGCGATCGGCTGAGCTTCGCGGCCACGAGGTCGATCCGGTTCGTGACGTGGCGTTCCATGTCGGCCATCCGGGCCCACTCCGACGTATCCGGGTCGAGGTCGATCCGGCGGCGGCCGTCGAGACGGAGCAGCGAGTAGGAAAACTGGACGTCGACGTTGACGAACTCGCCGGGGTCGTGGTTCGGGTCGTTCGGAGGCGTCGCCTCGTCGAGATTCCGCTGGAACGACGGGACCGAGAGATCGGGCCGGACGTCGAACGACCAGCCGCGATCGGACGGAGTCTTCCCGGACCAGAGCCGAACGGTCGGGCCGTAGACGGTGACTCGCCCCGCGCGACCGCGTTGCCGATCGGTCAGCTCGTCCGGATCGTCGAGCGCGACGTCGATCGGCCGACCTTCGAGTTCGCGTTCGAGCTCGCGCAGCTGGATGCTGGTGTTCTTGTCCGCGGGGGCCATCGCGAGGAAGGTCCCGTCCGGCGCGAGCAGTTCGAGGTACGATTCGGCGACGGCGCGGGGGTCCTCGAGTTCGCTCAGGACGTTGCAGGCGAGCACGAGGTCGAAGCCGTCGTCCGGGTGCGCGGGGGTAAAATCGTCGTCAGCAACCGCGTCGGAATCGAACGCCTCCGCGGTCGTTCGGTGGACCGTGGCGTGGACGTTCCGACCGGTCTCTTCGAGGAGTTCGTCGAGCACGTCCGCGGCCGCGCTGGGTTCGATCGCGTGGTACTCGACGAGGGCGTCGCCGGGCAGGTAGTCGACGAGGCCGAGCGCGGGACCGCCCACGCCGGCGCCGACGTCGAGCACGCGAAGGGTGCGATCGAGCAGGACGCGATCGGCCAGGTCGTCCAGCGCGTACTGGACGGCCGCGTAGTAGGCCGGCAGGTGGTAGATCGCGTAGCCGGCCGCGACGTCGTCGTCGTACTCGACGCGTCGCCCGTCGAGGTAGCTGGCCTTGAACCGGCGGACGGTCGATCGGAGCAACTCGCCCGTGGGACCCTCGTGCCAGTTCACCCCGTAGCGGTCGACCAGGAAGTCCTCGACCCGCGACTCGTAGCGGGCGGGGAACCGTTCGATGGGGCCGCGACGAGGCGGGACGGGGTCGTCCTCGACGGGGACGAACGTGCCGTCCTCGCGCTCGAGCAGGCCCAGGTCGACCGCATCCTCACGCAGGTGCTGGCGGACGACCGCCGGATGCGGCGTCCCCTCCACGTACTCGCAGATTTCGTCCGGATCGATCGGTCGGACGTTCCGCAGGTACTTGGCGTTCGATCGGATCGCCTCGCGCTGGTCGCTCACTCGTTGTCACCTCTGAGGTTCGCGTCGGATCGGACGAATCGATCCGACTCCGGCCGGCCGTCGTGCCACTTGGCTGCCGCCTCGCGGTACATCGTTTCGAGTTCGTCGGCGTCGGCGTCGGCGATCGCTGCGGCGGCGGCGGCGACGGCGTCGGCGCCATCGAACGTCCGCTGGATGTCCGTGTACACGCGCGGCGTCCCCTCGGTCATCGTCTCGGCCAGCCGCCGGAGTTCCGCGTAGATCGGCGTCTCGAAGCCCTCGGGGACGGACTCGGCCGCGAGCGCGAACGAGAGGACGGCCGCGTGGGTCGCGGCCTGCACCGTCTCCATCGCCTCGTCGTGTTCGGGCGCCGTCGTCTCGACGAGGTCGTTCCTCCGGGCCGACAGCGCCTCCAGGATCGACTCGGTCGCCGGTCCCGGTTCGTCGCGGACCACTGCGATCGATCCGGGCGCGCGTTCCGGGGCGAAAAGCGGGTGCAGACTCGCCGTTTCGAGCTCCGGAGCGTGCTCGGCCATCGCGTCCAGCGGCGCTCCCATCACGCCCGAGACGTCGACGACGGCTCGCTCCGCCCGACCGGCGTGGGCCGCGATCGCGTCGACGACGTGGGCCATCGGCACCGCGACGCAGACGACGTCGTACCGATCGCTCCCGTCGAGATCGGCGACGTCGCCGCCGACGGCTTCGGCCGCCGCGCTCGCGGCGTCGCGATCGACGTCGGCGAACGTCACGTCGGCGTCGACGGCCCCGCCGAACCACGTCCCCATCGAGCCCGCGCCGACGATCAGTACCTCCATCGGCGTCTCCTATCCGCCGCCGTCGCAAAAGCCGTTCGATCGATCGGTTCGGCTGAGTGTTCGGACGGGCGGGTGGTCTGGTGGCACGAGCGGGTAGTCGAGACGGACGAGTACCGATTGAGTACCCGTACGTCCCGATCGGGCGTCCGGTTCCAAATCTTTGTGTCAGCCCGGTACGAACGACCCGACGATGCCGATCACACCGACGCAGGTCGCCGTGTTCGTGACGATACTGGTCGCAGTCGGATTCCTCTGGCGAATCGGCGGCGGGCGCTGGCGATCGCTGGCCGAAGACCGCCTCCTCTACGGCGTCCCGTGGGGAACGCTGGTCACCGTCGCGATCGTCGTCGCGTTCTACTCGCTGGCCCAGGCGGGCCTGCGCGACTGGAGCGATCCGGTGACGCTGCCGTACGTCACGTGGTCGTACTTCTACCCGACGGGGCTGCTCACTGCGGGGATCGCCCACGGCTCGCCCGGCCACATCGCATCGAATATGGCGGCAACGCTGGCGTTCGCCCCGATCGCGGAGTACGTATGGAGCCACTACGCGCCGTCGCGGCGGTCCGGCGGACCGGGATCGGCTTCCGGCGCGTCCGGGACCGGCGATCGTTCGGGTGGCGACGGACTACTCGCTCGGCCCTGGATCCGCGCGGTCGTCGTGTTCCCCGGGATGTTACTCGCGGCCGCGTTCCTGACGTCGACGTTCGGCCTCGGCCCCGGCCTGGGCTTTTCGGGCGCGGTGTTCGCGATCGTCGGCTTCGCCGTCGTCACCTACCCGATCGCGGCGGTGCTCGCCGCCGTCGCCGCGAGCGCGCTGCAGACCCTGTACCTGGCGCTCAGCGAGCCCGTACTCAGGGAGACGATCTCGACCGGCCCGCCGGAGCCCCCGGCGTGGGCCGGAATCGGCTTTCAGGCTCACTTGCTGGGATTCCTCCTCGGCGTGCTCTGCGGCGCGGTGCTGTTGCGGCGGCGGAACGTTCGCCCGCCCGCCCAGCGGGTCTTCTTCGCGACGCTGCTGCTCGGCCTGGTCCAGTCGCTCTGGTTGCTCGTCTGGATCGGCGAGAACGACACCTTCGTCCTCTATCGCGGCGCCGGTGTCGCCTTCGTGCTCGTGTTGACGATGGCGGTCACCGTCGCGATCGCCGGCTCCGATCGGCCGCTTCCGGGGCCGTTGTCGATCGCGACGCGGATCCTGCCCGCCCGGGTGTCCGCGGGACAGATACGCCGCGGCGCCGTGCTCGCGATCCTTCTTTCGGTGACGGTGCTCGTCGCCCTGCCGAGCGTCCCGCTCAACCTGTTCGTCGTCGGCGCGGACGCCGTCCCCGGCTCCGGCGGCGTCGACGTCGGCGGCTACACCGTGACCTACGAGGAGGACGCGGCGAGCGGCCAGCGCCCGATCGTCGATCCCGGCGATCTGGACGAGGAGGAGGCGGTCCTCCAGCCCACCCAGGACGGGTTGATCGTCGTCAATTCCGATCGCGAGATCTGGACCGTCGCCGAGCGGGCCGACGTCATCGCCCACGACGGGACCGCCTCGGTCGAACTCGGCGGGATCGGCTGGCGCGAGACCGTCGAGGCCGAGCGCACCGGCTGGGACGTCGTCGGCAACGAGAGCGCCTACGCCGTCGACCTCACCGTCGACGGGGAGACGACCCGCTCGTTCGCCACCGATCCGATCCGCGCGGGCGTCACGATCGACGGACGCGCGATCGCCGTCGTTGCGACGGACGACGACTTCCGGCTTCGTGTACTCGACGCCGACAACGGCTCGGTCGTCGGCGAGACGCTGATCCCGGAAGTCGGGGAGACGGGGAGCGTCGGGGCGATCGAGTTCTCCACGGAAGAGCTGGAAAACGATAGCGGCGACGGTGGAAACGGCGACGACCCGACCGTCCGCGTGTTCGCGTCGAGCAACGGCACCGAGGTCCTCGTCGCGGAACGCGAACGATACGCGGACTGACGGCTTCTCACGGAATACGCTGGATCACTCGTAAACGCCAAGCACGACCGAGCGCTATCGCGCTGGTACTGGTGTTCGTTCCTTCGGTGAACACCTAGGAATATTCCTCAACGACGAGCGCACCGGCGACCCCGACGAGCCCCCCTACGAACAATCGCAGACCATCGGACAGGCTATGTTGCATATGACCGAGTAACGACTGCTCGACGCCGACACCGTGTACGAAGAAGTTGGTTACTGTTACCCCGAGAATCGCATTTCCGACGATAAAGACGACCCCGCCGACGAGGAATCCGACGACGACGCTTCCCGGCGTGTGGTCCGCCGCCGTCAGATAATATGCGATCGCGGTACAAGCGAGGGGAATCCCGACGGAGAATACGAATCCCCCGACGGTTGTGATCGATCGCGACCACGTTTCGATGTAGGCCGTGCTCGCCGCCGGGGATAGCAGTTCCTGCGGAACGATAAAGAGCAGTGTCGTCGTCAGCAGAAGGAACAACGCGCCGAATGCACCGATACCTGCGCCGATTTTAGCGGGTTTATGTTGATACATAGATGTCTGTGGAAGTTACTGTATATTAAATTACAGGGTCGACTATCGGTTCGATAATCGTGGAGAGAAGGAGCATCGAAGCTCCGCCCGCGAAAATCACCACGATCGCCCGCGCGAATTTCGGCAAGGCACCGGAGCTGCGCGCAACTATTTCCGTCACGAGATCCGATCGGCGCGTATGACGCGAATCGGAATCGTGGGCGCCGGTGCGGCGGCCGCGGCCGCCGCGTTCGTCCTCGACGACTCGACCGACGACGCGTCCGTGACCGTCCTCGAAAAATCGCGCGGCGTCTGCGGGCGGGCCGCGACGCGGCGCCGCAACGGCGTCGTCTACGACTACGGGGCGAACTACGTCACGTCGGACGACGATCGGGTCGTCGAGTTGCTGACGGAGACGCTGGACACCGAGGGGCTGGTCGACGTCACCGAACCGATCTGGACGTTCGATGCCGCCGGAAACGTATCCAAAGGACGGGACGTCGACGACCACAAATGGACCTACCGGCGGGGGCTCACCCAGATCGCGACGCGATTGTTCGATCGGACGGCAGCAACCGTCCACCGCGAGACGCGGATCGAACGAGTGATCCGAGAGAGCGATTCGGGAACCGAGAACCCCCAGTGGCGCCTTACGGACGCCGACGGCGAGACATGGGGTCCGTTCGACGTGCTCTGTCTGAACCCGCCGGCCCCGCAGACGGCCGAGCTGCTCCGATCGGCCCAGTGGGAGTCCGACAGCCGGGACGCGCTCGTCGAGGCGATCGACGACGTTCCGTACCGGACGATCTGGACGGCGATCTACCACTACCCGTTCGAACTCGAAAAACCGTACTACGCGCTGGTGAATACGGACAAAGACCACGAGATCGGCTGGATCGCCCGCGAGGAGTGTAAACCGGGTCACGTTCCCGACGGAGAGTCGTTGCTGATCGTCCAGGCCAATCACGACTGGTCCGTCGCGCACGCCGACGACGATCCCGAATCGAACCTGGCGACGCTCGCGGAACTCACCGCCGCGTTGTTGGACGCCGATCGGCTCGCCGATCCCGGCTGGACCGACCACCACGGCTGGCGGTACGCGCTCCCCGAGGACGGCGTCCCGGAGGTGCCGGTTCGCAGCGCCGAGGACGCGAACCTGTACTGTCTGGGCGACTGGATCGCCGGCGAGGGACGACTCCACGCCGCCTTGCGGAACGGGCTCGACGTTGGCGAGCGGATCGCGCACGATCGGTAGCGTGCTGGCGGCGATCGGTTCGGGCCGGCCCGTTCAGCCGTAGTGTTCCTCCAGGTAGTCGACGATGGCGTCGCTCTCGTAAAGCGCTTCCTCGCGATCGGTGTCGATCAAGAACGGAATCTGATCCTGGCCGCCCAGTTCGGTCATCTCGCGGTACGTTTGCTCGTTGAGCACATCGCCCCCTTCCTCGCCCGGAAGCCGGGGATTGTGAGCGACGTACGAGACGCCGAGTTCGGTCAGTTTTTGGCGGGCCTTCGCACAGAACGGGCAGCCCTCCGCCTGGTACAGTTCGAGCATTGCAGGAGGAAACTACTATCCCGGGCACAGTCAACGTTGACCTTCCCCGGACGCGCCGACGGACGCGATCGTTACTCGATCGTCGGCCCGTCGCCGATCGGGTACTCGGTCAGGTTCTCGTACCCGTCCTCGGTCACGACGACCAGGTCCTCGATGCGGACGCCGCCGATCGCGGGATCGTAGATCCCGGGCTCGATCGTGATCACGTGGCCGGGTTCCAGCTCGCCGCCCGCGGGGGAGACGCTCGGCTGCTCGTGGATGTCGAGGCCGACGCCGTGGCCGGTGCTGTGGATGAACCCGGTTTCGGCGCTCGGATCGCTCCGCAGTGTCTCGTAGCCCGCCGCCTCGATCGCGTCGCAAGCCGCGTCGTGGACGTCCGAACCCGTGACGCCGGGTTCGATCGCCTCGAGCGCGGCCTCGAATGCTTCGTTGGTGACCTCGTATCGGCGGCGGGCCTCCTTGCCGGGGTCGCCCCTGGCGAAGGTTCGCGTCATGTCCGCGAAGTACTTCGTCTCCTTGTCCCGCGGGAAGATGTCGATCACGATCAGTTCGTTCGCTTCGAGGGGGCCGCTACCCCGATCGTGCGGGTCGGCGGCGTCGGCTCCGCAGGCGACGATCGTGTCGTCGAGCGCGCAGCCGTGGCGGATCAGCGTGATCTCGATCTCCTGTTTGACGCGCTCGCTGGTCAGCGGCTCGCCGTCGCGGACGAGGGCCCCGTTTTCGATCTCGGCGGCCGCGATGAGGTCCGCCGCCGCCGCCATCGCGGCCTCGTTGGCGCGCTGGGTCGATCGGATGCGATCGATCTCCGCGTCCGTTTTCGTCGCGCGGATACCCTTGACGATGCCCTCGGGTTCGACCGCGACCGAAAGCCCGCGATCGCGGAGTCCGTCCGCGGTTCCCGTCGGGAAGTTTCGCGGGACGGCGATCGACTCGACATCGTGATCCTCCAGAAAGGCGGTCACGCCCCGGATTTTCCCCTCGTAGGGGCCGTACTCGGCGAGCAGTTCCTGGAAGGCGTAGTCCGATCGGCGCGCAACGGCGTCGGCGTCGGCGTCCGCGGCGGCGCGGCCGTACTCGAGCCCCGAGACCAGCAGGTGGACCGCGCCGTCCGCGGTGACGAGCGTCTGGTAGGCGTCCGGCGCGTCGAAGCCGGAGACGTACCGTTGATCGGAGTCCGACGCGTCGTCGTCGATGAGGTATCCGTCGAGGTCCTCGTCGTCGAGGAACGAGAGAAGCGGTGAAAGCTCGGCACCCATGTCCGGTGATGTGCGATCGGGCCACATAATTGCCCGGATTCCGGCGACAGAACGGCGCGAACCGGAGACGGTACCGGCTCGGGTCCGCCTCGGCGACGATGATTCGGAATACTACCACCACCGGTATCGTGATAGGGGGGCCGGACACAGACACCGTATGGACGTTACGATCTCTCCGTCGCGGGTTCGCGGAGCGGCCCGCGCACCGCCGTCGAAGAGCTACACCCACCGGGCGATCCTCGCCTCGGGGTATGCGGACAGCGCGACGGTTCACGACGCACTCTGGAGCGCCGATACGCGAGCGACCGCCCGCGCCGTCGAGCTGTTCGGCGGCGACGTCACCCGCACCGACGACGGCACGCTGGAGGTTTCGGGCTTCGACGGCCGTCCTGACGTCCCGGCCGACGTGATCGACTGCGGTAACAGCGGCACGACGATGCGGCTGGTCACGGCCACGGCGGCGCTGGCCGACGGGACGTCGGTCCTCACCGGCGACGACTCCCTCCGATCGCGTCCCCAGGGCCCGCTGCTCGACGCGATAGCCGACCTGGGCGGCGAGGCGTTCAGTACCCGCGGGAACGGCCAGGCGCCGCTGGTCGTCACCGGACCCGTAGAGGGCGACGCGGTCTCGATCCCCGGCGACGTCTCCTCGCAGTACATCACGGCGCTGCTGATGGCCGGCGCCGTCACCGACGAAGGCGTCGAGATCGACCTCGAGACGGAACTCAAGTCCGCGCCGTACGTCGACGTGACGCTCGAGCTGCTCGCGGACTTCGGCGTCGAGGCCGAGCGGACGGAGGCAGGGTTCGCGGTCGCTGGCGGCCAGCGGTACGCCCCCGAGGGCGGCGAATACAGCGTCCCCGGCGACTTCTCCTCGATCTCGTACCTGCTCGCGGCGGGGGCGATCGCCGGCGGCGAGACGGTCACGGTTGAGGGCGCGCAGCCGAGCGCGCAGGGTGACACCGCGATCGTCGACATCGTCGATCGGATGGGTGCCGACGTCGAGTGGGACCGCGACGCCGGGACGATCGACGTCGGAGCGGCGCCGCTGTCGGGGATCGAGGTCTCCGTCGCGGACACGCCGGACCTGCTGCCGACGATCGCGACGCTCGGCGCGGTCGCGGACGACGACACGCACATTGTGGACGCCGAGCACGTCCGCTACAAGGAGACCGATCGGGTGAGCGCGATGGCCGAGGAGCTGGGCGAGATGGGCGTCGAGACGACCGAAAAGCGCGACTCGCTGACGGTCCACGGCGGCGACTCCCGGCTCGAAGGAGCGACGGTTCGCGGCCGGGGCGACCACCGGATCGTCATGGCGCTCGCGCTGGCCGGGCTGGTCGCCGACGGCGAGACGACGATCGAGGGCGCCGAACACGTCGACGTCTCCTTCCCTGGCTTCTTCGACGTACTCGAGGATCTGGGGACGACGGTCGACCGCGCGGACTGACGCCGATCGAAGCCGACCCCGGGCGTGCGGGTCGACGGACGGCGTCCGGGCTCCTGGCCAGCCCGAAGTATGTGTGCCGTTGACACGACCGGGTGGGACTTTATTATCGCGGGTCCGTAGGCGGTGCCATGCTGCGGGATCGCATCGCGGAGACGCTCGGCGAACGGGCGGACGACGGCTACTGGTTTCCGTCGTACGAGGACTACTGCTTCGCCAACGTCCCGGTGACGGCGCTGTCGGTGCTCGACGACGGCTTCGATCGCCGGCTCCCGGAGGGCGTCTTCGACGGCGTCCCGACGGACGTCGACAACGTCGTGCTCTTCCTGCTCGACGGCTTCGGCTACGAGCGCTGGACGGCGTCGCACGACGACCACGGCCTCCTCTCGGCGATCACCGATCGCGGCGCGGTGACGCCGCTGACGTCGATCTACCCCTCCGAGACTGCGGCGGCGATCACGACCGTCCACACCGGCCGCCCGCCGATCGAACACGGGTTGCTCGGCTGGAACCAGTACCTCGACTCCGCCGGACGGATCGTCCAGACGCTGCCGTTTACGACGCTCGAGGGCGAACCGCTCGCGACGGCGTCCCCCTCCTCGGAAGCCCGGGAGCTGTTCGAGGGCGAGCCGCTGTACGGCCGCGCTCTGGAGGCGGGAATCGACGCCTACGCGATCCAGCCGTCGACGTTCGTCGACTCGGGGTACACGCGCGCGACGACCGAGGGCGCCGAGCGCGTCGGCTACGACACCGTCGCCGACCTCGCGCTCTCGATCCGTCGAACGCTCGAAGGCGCGTCGGGACGGACCTACGTCTACGCCTACGAGCCGACGATCGACGTGATCTCACACCGCGAGGGGACGGGCACCGAACGGTACGAGGCGAACCTGGAGGCGATCTGCGATCGGCTGCGGCGGGAACTGATCGACCGCCTCGACCCGGACTTGGCCGAGCGAACCCTGCTGCTGGTGACGGCCGACCACGGGATCGTCGACACCGTCCCCGAGGAAAACGTCGAGATGAGCGAGTGGGACGACTGGTCGTCGTTCCGGGCGGACTTCCGGCGCGACGCCGACGGGAACCCGCGACTACCGACCGGCAGCCCGCGGAACGTCCACTTCTACGTCCGACCCGATCGACTCGAGGAGGTGCGCGAGCGCGTCGAATCGCGGCTGGACGTGCGCACGTTCACCCGTGACCAAGCGATCGAACGCGGGCTATTTGGCCCGGGGACGCCGTCGGACACGTTCTCCCGTCGGTGCGGCGATCTGATCGCGGTCCGTCGAAACCGGGGACTGTGGTGGGGCCCGATGAAGTCGATCGGCATGCACGGCGGACTCACTCGCGAGGAGATGCTCGTTCCGTTCGCAGCGTGTCGGCTGGATCAACTCCGGGAATGAACTCGATCGGGCGGGCGTCGGTTCGGATCCGCTACGCGTCGCGATCGACCGCCGAAAGCGTAAACGAGAACGTCGAGCCCGCGCCGGGTTCGGATTCGACCCAGATATCGCCCTGGTGGCGCTCGATGATCCGGTGACAGAGGGCGAGTCCGATGCCCGTTCCGTCGTACTCACCGCGTGCGTGCAGTCGCTGGAAGACATCGAAGATGCGATCGGCGTCGGCCGGATCGATGCCGATCCCCTCGTCGCGGACGGAGACCACCACCTCGTCGCCGCGCCGGTCGGCCGCGATCTCGACTCTCGGCGGCTCGTCGCCGCTGTACTCGATCGCGTTGGCCAGCAGGTTCTGGAACACCTGTCGAAGCTGCCCGCGATCGCCGGAGGCCCGCGGGAGCGGCCCCGCTGCGATCGCGGCGTCGCTCTCCTCGATCTGTAGCTGGAGGTCCGTCCGGACGTCGTCGACGACGGCGCTCAGGTCGACCGGTTCGAACGATTCGCCCTGGCTCTCGACGCGGGAGTACTCGAGCAACCCGTTGATCATCTCGCGCATGCGGTCGGCGCCGTCGACGGCGAAGTCGATGAATTCCCGCGCATCCTCGTCGAGGGTGTCGGCGTAGCGGCGTTCGAGCAACTGGAGGTAGCTCGTGACCATCCGCAGCGGTTCCTGGATGTCGTGGCTGGCGGCGTAGGCGAACTGTTCGAGCCGTTCGTTCGACGTCTCGAGTTTGCGCTGATACTCCCGTCGCGCAGTGACGTCCTGGACGACGAGCATCCCTCGGTGCTCCTCGCCGGCGGGTTCGATCGGCAGCGCGTGCGCGAGCAACTCCCGACCCCGGTACGCGACTTCGAAGGAGCGCTCTTCACCCCGGAGGGCGGCCTCGAAGTGAGGTTCGACCTCGTCGGCGAGGTCGTCGGGATAGTGATCGGAGATCGACCGGCCGATCGTCGTCTCTCGATCGATCCCGAGGTCGCCGATGAGCCGACCCCCGGCGGCGGTGTACCGCAGGTCGTCGTCGAACAGCGCGACGACGCCGCCCGGGAAGTTCTCCACGAGCGTCCGGTACCGCTCTTCGCTCGCCTCGAGTTTGCGCTGGCGCTCGAGCCGGCCCGTCACGTCGCGAACGACGCCGATTCGCTCGCGCTCGTCGTCGACCGTCGTCGCTCTCGTCACGGTCGCCTCGATCGGGACTCGATCGCCGGTTTTCGTCTCGAGTTCCGTCTCGATCGTCGACCGGTCGGCGTCGGCGGCGATCTGCTCGGCGAGTCCCATCACCGCTTCGTCGACGACGATCGAGCCGTGGCTCCCGAGCAGGTCCTCGCGATCGTGCCCGGTCAGCGCCGCGTAGGCCTCGTTGACCGTCGTGAATCGGCCGTCGCCGTCGAGCGCGTAAACCCCGTCTTCCATCGTCTCGACGATCGTCTCGTACTTCGCGAGGTCGCGCTCTCGCTCCTTCTGCTCGGTGATGTCCTGTGCGGTCGCCAGTCCGTTGAGCACCGTCCCGTCGTCGGCGGTGATCGGCGCCGCGTGGACCAACCACTCCCGATCGGCGTACTCGATCTCGAGCGTTCGCTCGTCGCCGTCGAGTGCCGCCTCGTACGCGGTTTCGAGTTCGGCCGCGGTCTCGGGCGGGAAGACGTCGGTCGGCCGTCGTCCCTCCACCGCCGGTTCGGACGGCGGGATCTCGTCGAACGCCTGTCCGGCCGCGAGCGTGTACCTGAGGTCGTCGTCGTAGAGGACGACGATCCCGTTGGGGAAGTCCTCCGCCAGCGTCCGGTACCGCCGCTCGCTGAGTTCGAGTTGGCGGACGCGCGCTTTTCGCTCCGAGACGTCCCTGAAGTACACCGACAGCCCCGTCTCCGACGGGTAGACGTTCACCTGCGCCCAGAAGCCCAGCGGTTCGGAGTAGTACTCGAACGAGGCCGGTTCCTGGCGCTCCATCGCCTCGTGGTACTGCTCGTAGAGGTCGGATTCGCCGGCCTCCGGGAACATGTCCCAGACGTTGCCGCCGACCAGCTCGTCCCTGGATCGGTCCAGCAACTCCGCCGCGCGATCGTTCACGTGCGTGAACCGCCACTCCTCGTCGAGCGCGTAGACGGCGTCGGAGATCCGGCCGAAGATCTCGCCGAGTTCGCTCTCGAGTTCCCGCTTGCGCCGTTCGAGTCGCCGCTCGTGCTCCTTGAGATGGGTGATCTCCTCGCCGGTCGAAACGACCCGTTCGAGGGACCCGTCGGGGCGGTACACCGGAACCGCGCTGACCGAGTACCACCGCGTCTCCGACGCCGATCGCCGATCGAGCGCGAGTTCCTCGTCGATCACCGGTTCGCCGATCGCTCGAACGCGCGCGGCGGGCGTCTCCGCTGGATCGAGCGGATCGCCGCCGTCGTCGAGGAGGTCCCACTCCTCGGTCCCGGTCGACGACCCCGCCCGCTCCCACGTCGGAAAGCCGGGGACGCCGTCGGCGCGTCGATTCGACAGGATCGTCTCGCCGGACGCGTCCTCGACCGCGATCGCGATCGGCGCGGTCTGGAGCAGTTTCTCTGTCTGGGCTCGCTCCCGCTCCAACCGCCGTTCGTGTCGGAGCCGATCGAACGTCACTTCGAGACTCGACGCGGCGATCCGCGCGAGCGTCAGGTCGTTCTCTCCGAACGCGGCTCGTCGCTCGGAGCCGGCGATGATGATCCCGTAATCCCCGATCGGGAGCACGATCTCGCTTCGAATCGGCGTGTTCGGGTCGTAGACGGCCGGCTCCGTGGTCACGTCGTCGTACACTTCCTCGCGGCCGGTTTCGAAGACGCGCCAGGCGATCCCGTCTCCCTCCTCGAACGTCGGTAGCTCGTCGAAGAGCGCCTCCGATCGGTCGGACCAGGCGATCGGTTCGAGCGCTCGGGCCGCGTCGTCGGCCAGAAAGACGCCGTTGATGTCCAGCCCGAGCACGTCGACGAGGTGTCGACACGCGCGCTCGGCGATCTCCTCGCGGGTCGTCCCCTCGAGCCACTCGTGGACGGCCCGGTTGAGCCGTTGCAACCGGCCGGCGTGGCGGCGGCGGCCGGTGACGTCGTAGTACAGTTCGACCCGGCCGCCGGCGTACGGCCCCGACTCGATCGGCTTGCTCCGGTATTCGAGCCACCGCTCCTCGCGGTCCTCGCCGGCGGTGACGTGGCACTCGAAGCGCTCGACGTAGTTGTCGTCGTCGTCCGTCGCGAACACCGTCTCCGCGAACGCCTCGCCGCCATCGATCCGCCGCCGAAGGGTGTCCCGAATCAGTTCGCGCTTGTCACGACCCACGACGGCCTCGCGGTCGAGCCCGAAGTACCGTCTCGCCGTCTCGTTGATCCACGCGACGTCGAACGCGTCGTCGAGGACGAAGACGCCGACGGCCGCGTCATCGAAGACCGATCGCAGCGCACCGTCGAGCAGGGGCGTCCCGGAGTCCGAGTGCGGGACCGACGCCGGGGAGCGATCGAGCGGCGTCTCGATCCCCTTTCGAGGCGTCTCCGCGCGCTCCCGAGCGATGCCGATCGTTCCGCGGTTCGCGCCGTCGGTCTCGAGACGCGAAACTCGAACTGAACACGGGACGGCCGTCCCGTCACCGGCGCGGAGCGCGAGGTCGCACTCCGCGACCGCGGCGCCGCCGCGCTCGCAGTCGTCGAGTCGCCGCCGAATCCGTTCGAGATCGCGATCGGCGAACGGGCTTCGCCGCCGATCGTCGAGGAGACCCGCGCGGGTGTCTCCGATCAATTCGGCGAACGATTCGTCGACCGCGACGAGGGCCCCGTCAGCGTCGAGGTGGAACACGCCACCGTCGACGGTTTCGGCCAGCGTTCCGTACCACCGGAGCGCCGTCTCGCTCGCCGCCGGATGGGCCGGTGGCCCGGAGTCGGTTGCCCGCTCGGTCATGCGAATATCATGGCGGGTGCCGCGGATAAACCCACTGTCGGCCCGTCAGCCCGCTAACGCTTCGAACCGTGATGCGGCGCGTCGAGGCCGACCAATGTCGCGACCGAGGCCCGTATTGCGCGAACCCTGCAGGGCTAAGTGTCCGCGCCCCCGAGCAGGTCGTAATGAACGGCAATCGCTTCGGTCGTCTCTTTCAGGTGACCACCTTCGGTGAGAGCCACGGAGAGGCGATGGGCTGTACCGTCTCCGGCTGTCCGGCCGGCCTTGAACTGTCCGAAGAGGACATCCAAGCGGACCTCGATCGACGCAAACCCGGCCAGTCGATGATCACGACCAGCCGCGGCGAACCCGACGCCGTCTCGATCAAATCGGGCGTCCAGGACGGCTACACGACGGGGACGCCGATCGGCATGGTCATCCAGAACAAGGACGCCCGATCCGGCAAGTACGAACCGTTCATCACTGCACCCCGGCCCTCTCATGGCGACTTTACCTACTCCGCGAAGTTCGGCACGCGCAACTGGGGCGGCGGCGGCCGCTCCTCGGCCAGGGAGACGGTCAACTGGGTCGCGGCGGGCGCGATCGCGAAGAAGCTGCTCTCACTCGAGGGAGTCGAACTCAAGGCGCACGTCAACCAGATCGGCGACGTCGAGGCGCCCGACGTGAGCTTCGAAGAGCTGTTCGAGCACAGCGAGGAGAACGACGTTCGCTGCGCCCACCCGGAGACCGCCGCGGAGATGCAAGAGCTGATCGAGGACTACCAGGAGGAGGGCGACTCGATCGGCGGCAGCATCTACTTCGAGGCCCGGGGCGTCCCCGTCGGCCTTGGCGCGCCGCGCTTCGACTCGCTGTCGGCGCGACTCGGTCAGGCCATGATGGCGATTCCGGCGACGACGGCCTTCGAGTTCGGCCTCGGCGCGGAGGCCGCCGAGTGGACCGGCTACGAGCGAAACGACGACTGGGAGTTCGACGACGAGGGTAATCCGGTGCCCGTCGAGAACGACCACGGCGGCATCCAGGGCGGCATTTCGAGCGGCGAACCGATCTACGGCGAGGTGACGCTGCACGCGCCCACGTCGATCCCGAAGACCCAGCAGACCGCCGACTGGGAGACCGGCGAGATCAAAGAGGAGAAGGTGATCGGCCGCCACGACCCCGTCCTCCCGCCCCGAGGCGTCCCCGTCGTCGAGGCCATGCTCGCGCTGACGCTGGTCGACTTCATGCTCCTGTCCGGCCGGATGAACCCCGATCGGGTCGACGATCGGCCCGGCGAGTACGATACGGACTACCACCCGAGCAACCCGCACAACGAGTAGCGACTCCGCGGCGTCCCAGGTCCCGAAAAACGCCGTGTGTGGCGCGATCGAACGGACGTCGTCCGCGGAACGGATCGGCGCTCTCCGAACGCACGGACTAGATAGCTATTTGAACTGTCCGCGAGTAGTTCGACTATGAACTGGACGTCCGATCGCCGCCTCCAGGGACGAATGGTCCTCGCGCTCGCCCTGACACTCCTCGGCTACGCCGCCCTTTTCGGCGTCGTCGTAACGGTGTTCTCCGATCGGATCGCCGTCGGCTTCGGCGCGGTCTTGCTCATCGCGCTGGCCGTGAGCGTCACGCAGGCCGATCGCATCGCGTACCTGGCGACGAAAGCGATCGCGATCGACCGCGACCAGCACCCGGAACTCCACGATGCGGTGGAGCGACTGGCACGGCAGGCCGACCTGCCGGTCCCGCCGATCGCCGTGATTCCGAGCGACGAAGCGAACGCCCTCTCGGCGGGAACGGGCGATCGGACGGTCGTCTGCGTGACGACCGGCCTCCTGAAGGCGCTCTCCGAGGACGAACTGGAGGCGGTGCTCGCGCACGAACTGGCCCACCTCAAAAACGCCGACTCGTCGGTCATGACGGTCGCCGGGTTCCCGATGGCCGTCTCCGCGATGGTACTCTCGCTGGCCGGCAGGTCCATTTCGGCCGCGTCGTTCGTCTTCGGCTGGCCGCTGGTGATCGGGATCTACCTGCTGTTCGTGGGGCTCCCGATCTACCTCGTGAGTCTCCCCGGCATCGCCGTGCTCTCCCGGTACCGCGAGTTCGCCGCCGACAGGGGCGCGGTCGCGATCACCGGCGATCCGTACGCTCTCGCCAGCGCGCTCGCGACCCTCCACGGATCGGCCCCGCCGGAGACCGACCTCCGACGCGTCGCGGGATTCAACGCCTTCTGTATCGTTCCGAGTTCGGCGATCGTCCCGCCGCGGGCCACCCACCCGCCGACGCACGAACGTATCAGGCGACTCCGCGAACTCCACCGATAGTCGGGGGCCGTCTCCTTCGATCGGGTGCGGGTGCGTCCACGAGTTCCCGTCCAGGCATCTTTCCGGAAACTGGGTACAGCAACTATTTACAGTCGGTACTTCATCTATCCGGGAATGAGCGCGATACGTGACTTGTCGACCGCGTGGGCCGCGTTTCGATCGAATCCCGTCATCCTGGTGGGGGCCCTGTTCCTGGTCGGGTTGGGTGAAGTCTCCGTCGTCGTCAACGCGTACGTCAGTTCCGTGATCGCGGCGGTACTGTGGCTTCCATGGATCTTCGTGTTTCCGTTCCCTCTGGGCGGCTTGCTCACGATGGCGAACGAAGCGCTCGCGGGCTCGACGGATCTCGGCGCGTTCGTTCGCGGCGGCAAAGCGAGCTACGTCTCGCTGCTGGCCGCGACGATCGTGTTCGCGGTGATCGTGATCAGCGTGTCGTTCGCCGGCGTCATTGCGGCGGCGGTCGTCGGGGTCGGAACGGTGGCGGCGAGCGGGAGCGTCGGCGCCGCGGTGATCGTCGTGTTCGGCCTCGTCGGCCTCCTGGTCGGCCTCGTCGTCTTGTTTCTGCAGTTTTACGACGCGGCGATCGTCGTCAGCGGGGTCGGGGCGATCGATTCGCTGAGCCGGAGCGCGGCGCTCGTGCGCCGAAACTTCGTCAGCGCCGTCGGCTTTTCGCTCGTCTCCCTCGCGATTTCCGCGATCGGTCAGGGGCCGGGGATGGCGCTTTACCTGACGGCCACCGAGACCACGGAGGCGGGAGCTATCGTCGTCACCTCCGGATCGAGGTTCGCGCTGTCGGTCGGGTTGACGCTGGTTCTCGGAACGATCGCCTCCGGCCTCACGTACACGTACCTGGTCGCGTACTACCGCAGCCTCGTCGCGACCGAACCGGCCGCCGTTGCGGGGGTGTGACCGGCGGGTTCGACCGGCTCGGCGCGCGATCGAATCCGTCGCTCCAGAACGCTCAGGTCCGTTCCCAGTTCACTTCGAGCGGCAGATCCTCCCGGAGCAACTGCGAGACGTGACAGCCCCGCTCGCCGAGGTCGACGATGCGTTCGACCGTCTCGGCGTCGGCGTCGGTCTCGAGTTCGACCGTCACCGCGAGTCGATCGACGGAGCCGCGTTCGGGCTCGGCGTCGGCCGTCACGTCGATCGCCCCGACCGACGCCTCGCGTTTGTTCGCCTGGAAGCGCACGCTCAGGGACAGACAGGCGGCGAACCCGCCGAGGAAGACGTCGACGGGCGTCGGTCCCAGCTCCGAGCCGCCGGCCGCCTCGGGTTCGTCGAACCGCCACCGGAACGAACCGGCCTCGATCGTCCCCGCCACCCCCTCGGGATTGTGCGCGGTGAGCGTCCGGGCGGGCATCTCCGTGTCGACGGCGTCGGTCGTCGACTCGCCGGCTTCGGCTCCGGTTTCGGGGATCGCCGTCGCCTCCGCGACGATTTCGGCCAGTTCGGCCGCCGCTTCGGCTTCCAGTTCGGCGACGTCCGCGTCCGCCGGCCCGACGATCCCGATCGGCGTTCCCGGCGGTGCCGCCGCGCCGGCGTCGAAATACATCCGTCGGAGGACGCCGCGATCGCGGGCTTCGACCGCGGTTCCGCTCGGTTCGGCTTCGTCGGCGCTCGATTCGAATTCGACCCGTGCGATCGTCTCGCCCCGTTCGACCGAATCCCCCTCGTCGACGGCCCACGAGCGGAGTGTTCCGGACGCTGTTCCCGCCCTTCGTTTCGGCGTCCTGACAATGTAGCACATATTAACTAGCTCCCCGGGCGTTACAAAAAACGTGCTGGTGGGTCCGCCGTCCGGAACTGTTAGGAGAGACGGCTGTGCCGCCTATCGATCGGTTTGCCCTCTCGGTTCCGGGACTTTCTTCACGAATTTCCCATACAAACTAATCCTGACAGTGTGGTGAATTGGATGGTTGTTCATTCTTCACGATAGATGCATGATAATCTATAGCAAAGGCTTTAGGTACACTGGTCCGAAACTCCGGTACGGTTGGCCAACAGGCCACAGATCTACCCATGAGCGACGACGAACTCATCTGGCGAATCGCAGGCGGTTCCGGCGACGGAATCGACTCGACGAGCCAGAATTTCGCAAAGGCGCTGATGCGCTCGGGGCTCCACGTATTTACACACCGCCACTATCCATCGCGAATCCGCGGCGGTCACACGTACGTCGAGATCCGAGCGGCAGGCCACGAGGTACAGTCACGGGGTGACGGCTACAACTTCCTGCTCGCGCTCGGCGACTCGTTCGCCCGGAACCCCCAGGAGGAAGCGTATTACGGCAACGAAGAGATCAAGCCGCTGTCGGAGAACCTGGACGATCTTCGCGAGGGGGGCGTCATCGTCTACGACGAGGGGCTCCTCAGCGAGGAGGACGTCGCGGAACTCGATCTCGAGAAACGCGCCAAGGAGAACGGCTGGCACGTCTATCCGGTCGACCTTCGCAGCCTCGCAAAGGAACACGGCCGCGAGGTCATGCGAAACACCGCCGGCGTCGGCGTGACGGCGGGGCTGCTCGAGATGGATCTCGAGCACATCGAGGACCTAATGGAGGACGCGATGTCCGGGGACGTCCTCGAGGCGAACCTCGAGATCCTCCACGAAGCCTACGAGATGGTCGGCGACGAGATCGAGGTCGAACACGACCTCCGCATCCCGACGGGCGAACACGAGACCGAGCAGGCGCTGCTGTCCGGTTCGAACGCGATCGCCTACGGCGCGATCGACGGCGGCTGTCGCTTCATCGCCGGCTACCCGATGACGCCGTGGACGGACGTGTTCACCATCCTCAGCCAGAACTTCCCCGACATGGGCGGCGTCTCCGAACAGGTCGAAGACGAGATCGCCGCGGCCGCGCTGGCCGTCGGCGCGAGCCACGCCGGCGCGAAGGCCATGTCCGGCTCCTCCGGCGGCGGCTTCGCGCTGATGAGCGAACCGCTCGGTCTCGCCGAGATGACCGAGACGCCGATCGTGCTCGTCGAGTCGATGCGCGCCGGTCCCTCGACCGGGATGCCGACGAAACCCGAGCAGGGCGACCTCGAGTTCGTCCTCTATACGAGCCAGGGCGACTCCTCGCGGGTCGTCTTCGCGCCGGGGAACATCGAGGAGGCCTACGAGCAAACCCGACTCGCGTTCCACATCGCCTGGGAGTACCAGATCCCGACGATCCTCATCTACGACCAGAAGCTCTCCGGCGAGAACACGAACGTCGACGTCGAGTTCTTCGACCGTGAGCCCGAACCCGACCTGGGATCGACGCTCACCGAGGAGGAACTCCGGGAGGCCGCCCACGACGCTTCCGGGAAGTTCCACCGCTTCGAGTACGAACCCGACAACGACAAACACGTCAGCCCGCGATCGCTGCCGGGCCAGAAGGGCGGACGCTACCTCGCGACGGGTAACGAGCACAGCCCCGTTGGACACATCAGCGAGGACCCGGACAACCGCGTCTACCAGATGGACCGCCGGATCGGGAAACTCGAGGCGATCCGCGAGGAACTCGACGAGGAACACGAGTCGAACCAGACCTACTTCGGCGACGAGACGGCCGAGTACGGCATCATCACCTGGGGCTCCTCCCAGGGTGCCGTCGTCGAAGCCGTTTCCCGCCTGAACGAGAGCGGCCACTCGGTCAAGGGACTGAGCGTCTCCGACATGATGCCGTTCCCCGAAGCCGAAGTCGAGGAGTTCCTCGAGAGCGTCGACGAGGCGATGGTCGTCGAGATGAACGCGACGGCGCAGTTCCGCGGTCTCATCCAGAAGGAACTCGGTCGCTTCGGCGACAGGATGACCAGCCTGCTCAAGTACAACGGGAACCCATTCGAACCTGCGGAGGTCGTCGAGGGGTACGAGGTCAACATCGCGGACGAGGACCGCGAACCGACCGCACAGGTACGCATCGAACCCGCAGCAGGTGATTAACCATGAGTGCATTCAACGCAATCGGTGAAGAACGAGAGATCGACCGGGACGAGTACACGCCCGGTGTCGAACCGCAGCCGACCTGGTGTCCGGGCTGTGGTGACTTCGGCGTTCTGAAGGCGCTGAAGCAGGCCCTCCCGGAAGTCGGCAAGACGCCCGAGGAAGTCCTGACGGTCACCGGGATCGGCTGTTCCGGCAAGCTGAACAGCTACCTGGACACCTACGGGTTCCACACGATCCACGGCCGCTCGCTGCCCGTGGCTCGCGCCGCCAAACTCGCCAACCCCGAACTCGAGGTCGTCGCCGCCGGCGGCGACGGCGACGGCTACGGCATCGGCGGCAACCACTGGATCCACACGGCCCGCGAGAACCACGACATCACCTACATCGTCTTCAACAACGAGATCTTCGGCCTGACGAAGGGCCAGACCTCGCCCACCAGTCCGAAGGGCCACAAGTCGAAGACCCAGCCGTCGGGCAGCGCGAAGACGCCGCTGCGACCGCTGTCGATGTCGCTGAACGCCGGCGCGAGCTACGTCGCTCGCACCGCCGCCGTGAACCCCAACCAGGCCAAGGAGATCATCAAGGAAGCGATCGAGCACGACGGCTTCGCGCACATCGACTTCCTCACGCAGTGTCCGACCTGGAACAAGGACGCCCGCCAGTACGTCCCGTACGTCGACGTCCAGGAGTCCGACGACTACGACTTCGACGTCACCGATCGCCGCGAGGCGGCCGAGATGATGTACGAGACCGAAAGCGCCCTCTACGACGGCACCGTCCTCACCGGACGCTACTACGTCGATGAAGACCGACCGTCCTACCAGGAGGAGAAATCCGCCGTCGGCGAACTGCCCGACCAGCCGCTGGCCGAGCGGTACTTCGACGACGACGCCGAGTGGGAGCGCAGCTACGACCTGCTCGATCGGCACAAGTAACGGGTCTCCCGCGGCTGTCCCACCGTTCGACGCGGATCTTCTGACGGCGTCTCGATACGGAGCGTCGCCGATCGTACTCGAAGCGGCGGTGCGATCGCATTCGGCGAGCGACGTACTCGAACGCGCGCGGCGGTTCAGCCCCGGTAGCCGACGCCGCGGGCGAATAGCTTGCTGACGTAGCTCAACGCGAGCAGCGCGACGATCAGGGCGCCGAGCGCCGCCGGTCGAAAGCCATAGACCATCTCGCGGACGGCGTACGCGATGGTGAGCAACCCCATGAGCATGGCCGTTCCGCCGGCTCGCCGGGCGACGTAGGCGGGATCGACCGACTCGTCGGCGTCGTAGCTCGCGTGGAGATCCACCCGACCGCGAACGCCGATGAGGTAGGCGAGGTAGCAGATTACCAGCCCACAGGCGAGCCAGACGGCGCCGCTGACGAGGTTGAAGGCGACCATTTCGGTTCCAGCATCTGGGGCCGGCGGCCGAATAAGTCCGCCGGAATCCGGACCGCCGTCGACATTCGTCGAGGGACGATTCGGTCGGGAGATCCGACGTTTTCGTATACAAAAGATATTTTCCCGTCGGAGCAAAACTGTATACCATGAGTACCCAGTCGACGGAAGATCGCATCCTCGAAGTTCTCGAGGAGGATGCCCAGGCCTCCTACGCCGAGATCGCCGATCGGGCCGAGGTCTC
Source organism: Halosolutus gelatinilyticus (assembly GCF_023028105.1). NCBI lineage: Archaea > Methanobacteriati > Methanobacteriota > Halobacteria > Halobacteriales > Natrialbaceae > Halosolutus > Halosolutus gelatinilyticus. The sequence goes on along the minus strand of NZ_CP095491.1, from coordinate 2,726,409 downwards.
GAAACCGACGGTCAGAAAGTACATCAACCAGCTCGAAGACGAGGGCGTCATCGTCGGCTACTCGGCCGACATCGACCCGAAGAAGCTCTCGAGCAAGACGATCGCCCTGGTCGGGATCGACGTCGCGAGCGAACGCTACGTCGAAGCGACGAAGGCGCTCAAGGAACTCGCGGAGATCGAAGCCCTCTACAGTTCCAGCGGCGACCACATGCTGATGGCCGAGGTCCGCGCCGCGGACGGCGACGAAGTCGGCGAGATCATTTCCGACAAACTGCTCGAGATAGCGGGCGTCACCGCCGCCCACCCCTCGTTCCTGCAGGAGCGCCTAAAGTAGGCTCTCTCGGTCGCCGATCGGACCGGCGCCGCCGGCGACTCCCGATCCGGGAGATTCGACGGAGGCCGTCCCGTTTTGCCGATCGCCCCCGTAGTCGATATCATGCCGTCGTACGAACGCGAGACGCGGATCGACGCGCCACTCGAGAACGTGTGGGCGTTTCACTCGCGCGTCGAGGGGCTCGAGACCCTCACGCCGGCGTGGATGGGGCTGCGCGTCGAGTCCGTCGTCGGCCCGGACGGCGAACCGAACCCCGATCGACTGGAGGCCGGTTCGGAGATCGATCTCTCGATCCGACCGTTCGGCGTCGGTCCGCGCCGGCGGTGGACGTCGATCATCACGGAGCGCGAGCGCGACGACGGAACGGCCTACTTCCGCGACGAGATGGTTCGCGGACCGTTCGATCGGTGGGTCCACACCCACGCGTTCTACGCCGACGGGGACCGGACGGTGCTTCACGATCACGTCGACTACGAACTCCCGCTCAGCGGGACGCTCGGCGGCGTCTCGAGCGCCGCCGCGCCGATTTCGCAGGCCGGGTTCGAGGCGGTGTTCCGCCGGCGCCATCGAACGACGAAAGCCGAACTCGAGTGACGAGCGGCCGGCGGGTTCCGATCGTGTCGGCGCCGTCGATCGCCCCATCAGGAGCCAAAGCCGTCGCCGTCGGCGACCGGCGATCATCGTCGAGTTCGACGATCGAACCACGCTCGTTTTGCTCGCAGAGTCACAAGAGGGAGGTATCATGACTGGGTTCGAGGGGCGCCCGTTCACGCGGCGTCGACTGCTGGGGAGCGCGGGAGCCGGCGCGACGATCGCCGCCGCGGGGTGTCTGGGCAGATTCGGCGACGACGGTAGCGGGTCCGCCGACTCCGCCGAGGACGGCGACGGCCGCGGCGAAGGTGACGAACACCAGTACGCGACGGACGTCGAACATCCTGGCGGCGAACCACTCGAGTTCTCCGGCGATTACAACTGCCCGGTCTGCAACATGACGCCCGCCGACTACCCGCGGTGGCAGTGCCAGCTCGCCCACGAGAACGGCCAGGGCGCCCTCTTCGACACGCCCGGCTGCATGTTCGCCTACTACGCCGCCCCGCCGATCGACTCGCCGATCGACGGCGCGTGGGTGACGGACTTCGGGTCGGGCGACCTCGTGGACGGAACGGACGCCTCCTACGTGCTCGTCACCGATTCGGAAGCCGTCCCGAACGAGACTATGGGGCTCAACCCGCGACCGTTCGCGTCGTACGACGACGCCGTCGCGTACCTCGACGAGTGGGAGGCCGAGGAGTTGACCGAGGACGACATCGTCGGCCTGGCCGACGTCGACCGGGAGGTCGCCGCGATCTACCGCGGGAACCGGCTTCCGGACGAGTGACGCGCCGGGTTCGGTCGCGTATTGACGCCGTCCGACGCAGGGCGAAGTCCCGACGGGTTCCGACGCCGTGGCCTCGCGGCTGTTCTCGACGGCGCGGCGCTCGCGACAGTTCCGCGCACGATCCGATCGGGAGCTTTCGGAACGCGTTTGCCGCCCCGGGCGCACGTCCCGGACGTGACCGTCTCGATGTCGGATCTCGAGGTGACGCCGATCGCCGCGCTGGCGTTCGCGGTCTTCGCCGCCAGCACGAGCGCGATCCTGGTGCGCTGGAGCCACGCGCCGAGTTCCGTCGCGGCCTTCTACCGGGTGCTGTTCACGACGGCGATCGTCGCGCCGATCGCACTCCTCCGATATCGGGACGATCTGAGCCGGCTCTCGTGGTCCGATCTCGGGTGGGCGATCGTCGCCGGGGTCGCGCTCGCGGTGCACTTCGCCGCCTGGTTCGAGAGCCTGAACTACACCAGCGTCGCCGCCAGCGTAACGCTCGTCCAGACCCAGCCGATCTTCGTCGCGCTCGGCGCCGCCCTCGTGCTCGGCGAACGAGTCTCTCGCGAGACGGTGACTGGAATCGCGATCGCGATCGTCGGGGCGGCGGCGATGTCGTTCGGCGACGCGGGCCAGGCCCCGCTCGCGGACGCGACGCTGTACGGGAACTCGCTCGCGCTCCTGGGGGCGATCACCGTCGCGGGGTACGTCCTCGCCGGCCGATCGATCCGCCAGCGCGTCCCGCTGTTTCCGTACGTGACCGTCGTCTACACGGCCTGCGCGCTGACGCTCGGCCTGCTCGTCGGTGCGCAGGGTCACGCCTACCTCGCCTATCCCGGCCGCGAGTGGCTGCTCTTTCTCGGCATGGCGATCGGGCCGGGCATCCTCGGCCACACGATCGTCAACTGGGTGTTAAAACACCTCGAGTCGGTCGTCGTCAGCGTCGCCTGGCTCGGCGAACCCGTCGGCTCGACGCTGCTCGCGCTGGTGTTGCTCTCCGAGGTGCCGGACGCGATCACGGTGCTGGGCGGCGCGATCGTCCTCGCGGGAATCTACGTGACGACGATCGAACGGGAGCGGCGACGCGGGCCGGACGAGGTCGCGGCGGGCGAGTAACGACCCGTATTTCAGCGAAAACTACTGAGTGAGTTATGCGGAGCGGCGGCTGTATCCTCTTCGATCGGTCCCTACCCGACATGAATCGAGCGCCATCCCCTCCCCACTTGTCAGTAAGAGGGAAGAGTTAGTAGAGGGGAAGAAGCGTTCAAATGAGTAGCCGCCGCGAACTACTGCACCTCATAGGTTAGAACCGCGAAAATATCGCCGTACTTTTGCGCGTCAACCAGTTTCAGGGGCGAATCGGTGATCCTGCGTGGCAACAACGGCGCACCCGAGGCGAGCGTGACGGGAGCAACGGTGAGAATAATCTCGTCGAGTAGGCCGCGATCGTGGAACTGTCCGACGAGGTCACCACCCCCGACAAGCCAGACGTTCTCGCCGTCTGCGGCCGTCACCATCTCTGCATGGACGGGCTCGACGTCCCCCTGCACGAAGCGGACGTCCGCACCGTCGACTGCCGGTAATTCTCGGCTGCTAAACACCCAAGCCGGGACCTCATACGGCCACGTTTCCGGGTTTTCCAGGAGGTTCTCGTGCTCGACGAGCCACTCGTATGTCGTCGACCCCATGGCCAGGGCACCGACCTGGTCTATGAACTGCGGGTAGTCGTCCTTCACGCCCTCGATTTCCTCGATCGCTCCGAACTGGAAGAGCCAGTCGAGCGAGTTATCGTCGTCGGCGAGATACCCGTCGATGCTCGTTGCGGTGTAGTATTGGGTCTTCATCTGTTAACCCCCGTTGAGGGATCGTTTTGGCGACGTAACGGTGGTACATCACCAGTCCGCCATGCGCTATCTTATCCGTCGCTCCTACATAGAGGGAGCGTATCGTACCCGAACTACAGTTCGGGATCCACCGGCGACGACGTGTGCTACACCGGCCGAGAGGCGTCCACTACTCGTCGACGACGATCGCCTCTCAGGAAACCTCGCTCGGCGGCTTCGCTCCGCGAGGAGGTGGCTCCATCCCGTCATGAACCGGCGACGCCACCCTGACCGTATACACCAGGAGTACCGTCCCCACCGCGGTGACGACGAACACCACGATCGGCGTCGCGACGTGGACGAGTTTGAACAGCGAAAACCCGAATCCACCCAGAATCGTGGACACGTACGTCCAGGCGCTTTCCGGGGCGTAGTCGACTACGTGCTTTCGACCGTACGTCGCGTACCAGAAGCCACAGAGGACTCCGAAAAGCGCGACGATCGGACGCTCGTCGGGAGCCGGGAGTCCGACCTCGAAGTGGGCGTGCACGGCGAACACGACCAACAGGGCGACCAGGAAGACGAACTCGCCGCGACGCCCCTCGGGAGTCGCCCAGTCTCCGTTCTCGTCGCGGAACCACTCCAGTATGGCGGCGGCCATCGGGCGTCGGTTCTCGGCGCACCGTCGTAAACATTTTCTAACAGTTCGTGACCGAATCTCCGCGATCGCGGCTCCCGACGCGGGACGCTCGGATCGGCCTTACCCCCGATCGGCGTACGTCGGCCGTTCGGCGTACGCGATCGGATCGCGAACTCCGACGTTCTGGAAGGCCTGCAGCCGGAACGCGCAGGCGTCGCAGGTGCCGCAGGCGGGTTCGTTCTCGCGGTAGCAACTCCACGTGTGTTCGAACGGGACGTCGAGTTCGACGCCGCGGTCCGCGATGTCGGTTTTCGACCAGTCGACGAACGGCGCCTCGATCGCGATCTCGGTCTCGGGTTTCGTTCCGACGTCGGCGACGCGTTCGAACGCGTCGAAGAACGCGGGGCGGCAGTCCGGATACCCCGAGAAGTCCTCGCTGTGGGCGCCGATGAAGACGGCCGAAGAGGCGTTGGCCTCGGCGTAGGAGACCGCCATCGCCAGCAGGTTCGCGTTGCGGAACGGGACGTAGGAGGTGGGGATCTCGTCGCTTTCGAGGTCGGCGTCTTCGACGTCCATCCCGTCGTCGGTGAGACTCGAGGCGCCGATCGCCGAGAGGTGGCCGGTCTCGATCCGGAGGAAGTCGGCGGCGTCGAGTTCGTCGGCGAGTCGGCGGGCACATTCGAGTTCGCGATCCTCAGTGCGCTGACCGTAGGAGGTGTGCAGGGCGTACAGGTCGTAGCCGCGATCGCGAGCCTCGTAGGCGTCAGTGGCGCTGTCCATCCCGCCGGAGAGGAGGACGACGGCGCGGTCAGGAGTCGATTCGTCGGTCGCGGTGTCGGTGAGTGTCTCGGTCATAGCGGTGTCTCGGGGGCGTCGAATTACGTCTCGGGGGCGTCGTTCCAGAGGTCGACGTGCAGCCGCGGCGTGTACCGGAAGCCGTGGTCCATCGCCAGTCGCGCGACGCGATTTCGGGTCTCCTTGAGTCGCGTTCGCGTCGCGCCCTCGGGCATCAGGAGCACGTCGTCGTTTCGAACCGGGACGGCGGCCGCGCCTCGGAGGTCCCCGAGCAACTCGAGGATCTCCGGCATATCGTCCGCGTCGGTGACGACGAACTTCAGTTGGAAATCGTAGTCCTCGACGAGACGGACGAGCGTGCCGAGGTCGATCCGATCGGCCTCGTGGCGCGCCTCCCACTCGCCCTCGCCTTTCGGATCGCGATCGGGCGTGGGCACACTGCTCGCGAGTTTCGGGCTGATCGAGGCGAGATCGATCGGGGCGTCCCGGTAGATCGTGCCGTTCGTCTCGACGGTCGTGTGGTAGCCCCGATCGGTGAGCGCTTCGATGAGGGTGACACTTGCCTCGTGGATCAGCGGCTCGCCGCCGGTGAGAACGACGTGCTCGGCGCTCTCGTGCGACTCCACCTCCGCTACGATCGTCTCGAGATCCATCCACGCGTGCGTGGGTTCCCAGGAGGTGTGATAGGAGTCACAGAACCAGCATCTGAGATTACAGCCGCTCGTGCGGACGAACACCGACGGGACGCCGGCGAGCGCACCTTCGCCCTGCAGGGAGTAGAACAGTTCGTTGATCGGGAGACCGTCGCCGTCCGCGGCGTCCACCTCGCTCGCCCGATCGACCGAGTCGGAGACCGGCATTTCAGAACCGGCTCCCCCCGCAGAGTTCGGACGTCTCGTTGACCTGCACGGCGACGTCGGTGATAGTGTCGGGTAGCGCGGCCTCGAGTTTCCGCTCCAGGAGGACGCTCATCACCTCCGCCGTCGGCGGGTGTTCGAGGACGATCACGGCGTCATCGTCGCCGGTCGCTTCGAACGCCTCGACGAGCGGATCGCCCGCCTCGAGTAGGAACATGTGATCCCACTCGTCGATGACGTCGGTAATATCTCCTTTGTCGGCGATCCACCCCTCCTCGGTGAGTTCGCCCGTCAGGGTGACGGCGATCTCGTAGTTGTGGCCGTGTGGCCGCGAACACTTGCCGTCGTGGTGCAGGATGCGGTGGCCGGCGCTGATCCGGATCGGCCGGTCCCGGCCGACGTGGAGGACGCGTCGAGTTCCGACGACGTCCGCCGAGTTCGCGTCGATCGCCTCGCCGTCTCCTGCTACTCCAGTCATACCTCGAGATTATCGAGAGAGTACTTAACTCTGGTCGATGCGTCGGAACGCGATCGTAGGGCGAGCGAAGCGCCGGGACGCCGTTCGTCTCGACCGCGGGAGGGAGTTGCCGTCCGAAGGAGGTCGACGTGGAGAACGAGACTGGACGCTACCGGCGAGGCTGCACGGAGCACGGGACGCGAGGACGCGCGGGTCGTTCGACGGGCGAGACGAGCGATCGGTTCCGAAGCCGCATCCAACGGTCGGTCGAACGGTCAGTCCTCGAGCTGATCCTGGAGTCTATTTTTGGCCTCCGTTCTGCGCTTTCGAGAGAACGCCGGACCGTCGCCGGAGAAGTCGATTTCGATCTGGTCGACCGTTCGGCGGTAGATGTTCGTTCGACGTCCCTCGTCGGAGAGTTGTCGTCCCTCACAGGTCAACAGGCCGGCACGTACGAGATCTTCGATTCGACGGTAACAGGTCGCGATCGGAATTTCGATATCGTCGCTCAACGCTTGAGCCGACTTCGGCGTCCCCGCTGCACAGAGAATCTCCGCGCTGTACTTGCTTCCCAACGCGGAGAGGACCGTACTCGAATCCGGCTCGTCCTGTTCCGCCACGCTACGAGACATCACCGTACTGTTATCATTATCAAAATTGAATCTTGTGGTTATCTAGCGTACAATTCTCCTGGTATATCGTCGGCGGTGACACGACGGCGGCGCGGGGATCGACGGACGAGAGTCATTTTACCGATCGGTTCGAAGGGAAGCTATGAACGTCGCGGTCGTCACGGTCGGGGACGAACTGCTCGCGGGACGGACGACGAACACGAACGCCACGTGGCTGTGCGAACGCCTCACCGAGCGCGGCGCGAGCGTCGAACGGGTCACGACGGTCCCCGATCGAGTCGGGGACATCGCCCGCGTGATCGACGAGTACCGCGCGGAGTACGATGCGGTCGTCGTCACCGGCGGCCTCGGACCGACGCACGACGATGTTACCATGGAGGGCGTCGCCGCCGCCCTCGGACGGGGGCTGGAGGAACACGAGACCGCCCTCGCGTGGCTCGAGGAGAACGGCTACTCACGCGCCGATCTGACCGAGGGGACGGCGAACCTGCCGATCGGCGCGCGGCCGCTCCACAACGAAGTCGGCGTCGCTCCGGGCGCGGTGCTCGACGGCGTCTACGTCCTCCCGGGCGTGCCGGCCGAGATGAAGGCGATGTTCGAGTCGATCGCTCCCGAATTCGCCGGCGAGCCGACCTACCGGGAGGACGTGCTCGCGGCCGAACCCGAGAGCGCGCTCCTCGATCGGATCGAACGGCTTCGCGAGGAGTTCGACGTCTCCGTCGGCAGCTATCCGGGCGAGTCGGTCCGACTCGTCATCGAGAGTCCGGACGAATCCGCCGCGGCGGACGCCGCGGCGTGGCTTCGCGAGCGAGTCGAGTCACCCCGCTAGCCGCTACCGGTAGAAGTAGGCGATCCAGAGCAGCGTCACGAGCAGGCTGAGTACCAGTACCCCCGGGCCGACGATCTCCATCGGCAGTGCCGGGTCCGACGCGAGAACGGTGGACAGTTCGGTCATGGGCGTCGATCGGTCCCGTGCCCTCTTAACGGTTCAGAAATCGTCGGGAATCGCCGCAGTGGCGCGGCTCGGGATCGCGGACGCGATTTTCCACCCCGCTACCGTACGCCTCTTTGTGCCGGCGCCCGATGTGTCCGCCATGGAGTCGCTCGGCGTCGTCGTGAATCCGATCGCGGGCATGGGCGGTCGGGTCGGGTTGAAGGGAACCGACGGAAACGTCGCGGAAGCGCGTCGTCGGGGAGCCGAACCGCGCGCGCCCGATCGAGCTAAAGAGGCGCTGTCGTCGCTATACCGCCGGAATCCCGACCTCGCGGTCTACGCGGCGGCGACCGTGCTGGGCGCGGACGCCGCTCGCGACGCGGGGTACGAGCCCGAAGTCGTCTACGACCCCCGAACGGGAGGCGAGGGGACGGCCGACGCGACGAACGGGGCCGCGGGACCGTCCAGGTCGATCGATCCGGCCGAGCCGGGGACGTCGGCCGCGGACACTCGCAACGCCGTTCGGGCCTTCCTCGATCGCGGCGTCGACCTCGTGCTCTTCGTCGGCGGCGACGGGACCGCGGTCGACGTCGCCGAAGTCCTCGACGCGGACGGCGCCGAAACGCCGATGCTCGGCGTGCCCGCGGGCGTCAAGATCTACTCGTCGGTGTTCGGCGTCACGCCCGCCGACGCGGGACGAATCGCCGCCGAGTTCGATCGGGTCGAGGACCGCGAGGTCAACGACATCGACGAAGCGGCCTACCGCGAGGGCGAGGTGCGGACGGAGCTGAAGGCCGTGGTTCCGGTCCCCGTCGCCCCCGACGTCCAGTCGAGCAAGCAGATCTCCAGCGGGAACGTCGACGGATTGGCGTCCGGGTTCGCACGCGAGGTCGAGGCCGAACGCACCTACGTCTTCGGCCCCGGCAGCACCGTCGGCGCGATCGAGGAGGAACTCGGGATCGATCCGTCGCCGCTCGGCGTCGACGTCTGGCGCAACGGCGACGTACTGGCGCGCGACGCCTCGGAGTCCGACATCCTCGACGCGCTCGACGAGCCCGCGACGATCGTCGTCTCGCCGATCGGCGGCCAGGGATTCATTTTCGGCCGCGGGAATCACCAGCTCTCGCCGGCGGTCATCGAGCGAGCCGACGAGATCGAGGTCGTCGCCTCGGAATCGAAACTCGACGCGATCGCCGCGTTACGTGTCGATATCGACGATCCGGCAGTCGACGAGGAGTTGCGCGGCTGGGTTCAGGTCCGTACGGGCCGGTTCACGACCCGCCTCGTGAAGGTCGTGTGAGGGCCGGTTTTCGGGTTCGGACCGCGCGAGGATGGACGAGCGCCGGTGACGCGCCGTTCGACCGTCGCGGCGGCCCCGACGATGCTGTTTAAGGAGTACCCGAATACGAGCAGAGAACACAACCATATAGCCATCCGGTTCGGATATAATGAGCATATAGTCAAGATTAAGGTCGATTCGATCGTACCCGATCTCATGGAAACGCGGAAAGTGCAACGACTCGGCCCGTCGACGCTGGCGATGACCCTCCCGGCGGAGTGGGCCGCCGAACACGCGGTCGAGAAGGGCGACGAGGTGTCGCTGCGGACGAGCGGCAAGGGAACGCTGACGGTGATGCCGGAATCTGCGAGCTCCGAAGAGACGGAGGCGATCATCCACTCGGACGATCTGGGCGCCGCAGCCGTCGAGCGGGCGATCGTCGCCCAGTACGTGCTTGGCCGTCGGGTCATCCGGATCGAGTGCGAGGACGGCGCCCTGGAGTCGGCGACGATCAACGCGGTCTACCAAGCGGAGACGCAGCTGATGGGGCTGGGCGTGATCGAGGAGACCCCCGAGAGCATCTCGATCCGCTGTTCGGTCGACCCCGAGGACTTCACGCTCGACAACCTCCTGGAACGCCTGGAGCGCACCGGCCAGACGATGCGCAGCGAGGCGATCAAAGCCCTCGCCCACGGCAATCCGGATCTCGCCCAGCGCGCGCTGAACCGGGAGCGACAGGCCAACAAGATCTTCGTGCTCCTCCTGCGACTGATCTTCACCGCCTACCAGAACCCAAACCTCGCCCGCGCGGTCGGGTTGAACAGCGGCTTCCCGCTGATCGGCTACCGATCGATCGCGAAGAACCTCGAACTGACCGCCGACAACGCGGAGGACATCGGCGAGATCGTCATCGAGACCGAGGGTCACAGCTTAAACGTCGACAGCGCGGTGATGCGCGAGATCCGCGAGTTGAACGAGCTGGTCGACGAGATCACCTCGTGCGCGGTCGAGGCGGCCGTCGAACGGGATTACGACAAGTCCAACGAGGTCCGCAAACTGTTCCACGACATCTCCGACCAGGAGCAGGCGATCCTCTCGGAGCTCCCGGAAATGTCCAACGAGGATCTGCTGCGCGTCCGCGAAGTGCTCGTCAGCCTCCAACAGACCGCCCAGTACGCGATGCGCAACGCCGAAATCGCGGCGAACCTCGCGCTGAACGAGGAGTCCGAATACACGACGATCAACTGAGTCGTCGCTCGGTTCGACAACGAGCGGGAAAACGAGTATAATTAAGAGCGCCGACCCGAAACCCCCGACCATGGCTACACAATCGGAAGCGGCGACGGACAAGGGCATCGGACTATCGCTCGCGCTCGGCGCGCTCGCGGTCATCGGGGCGGCGCTGATGTTCGCCGGGGCGCCCGAGATCGAAGCGGCGTGGGGCTTTGCCGCCGCGATGGTCTTCGGATCGCTAGCTGTCGTCGGTATCCACCTTTACTCCGAGTAAGTGTCGCATTGGGATCGTTCGGCGCCGCGGTTTCGCGGTGCGTATCGGCCGTTAAAAGTTAAGACTACCCGCGCCCTAGATGGCGCTGACGATGACCGACTACTCCGACGAAGAGCAGCGAATTCTCTCGTATCTCCGCGAGAGTGCCGCCCGCGGCGAGCAGTACTTCCGGGCGAAAAACATCGCGAACGCGATCGGACTCTCGTCGAAACAGGTTGGCGCGCGGCTGCCGCACCTCGCCGAGAAATCGGACGACGTCGACATCGAGAAGTGGGGTCGCGCCCGGTCGACGACCTGGAAAGTAACTCTCAGCTGAGCGTTCGTCCTCGTCCCCATCCTCGTCGCCGTCCGTTCGGAACTCGAATTTCCGGCCGCCGGGCGATCGGCCGCTCGCCGCTTGCGGGACGGCCGAGGCCACGGTCTTTTTACCGGTCAATCACCCAGATACGGGCATGACTGTACGGGTCGACCGGTCGTTCGAATTGTCGGCATCGCCCGAGCGAGTCTGGGCGTTCATCGCGGATCCGGAAAACCGCGCTCGGGCGATCAGCGTCGTCGACGAGTACACCGTCACGGACGAGGACGGCTACGAGGTCACGTGGCACGTCGAGTTACCGATCCCCCTCGTGCGCCGGACGATCGCGGTCGACACCGAAGACGTTACGCGGCGATCGCCGGAGTACGTGAAGTTCGTCGGCCGCTCCAGCGTGTTGACCGTCACCGGCGAACACGAGATCGTCGAGACCGACGCCGGGTGTCGCCTCGAGAACCGCTTCGTCGTCGACGGCAAACTCCCCGGCGTCGAGAAGTTCTTCAAGCGGAATCTGGACGACGAGCTGGAGAACCTCCGGCGCGCGCTCGAACGCGACCTCGCAACACAGCAATAGTCATGACCGACCCGACCCCCGAACCCGACGGACCGACCGCCGACGACCGACCGACGGTTGACGAACCGACGATCGCGCTCGCACAGATACGCGTCGAACCGGGCGAGATCGAGGCGAACGTGGATCGGGCGATCGCCGCCGTCTCCCGGGCGGCGGCCCGCGGCGCATCGATCGTCGCGCTCCCGGAGCTGTTCAACGTGGGCTACTTCGCCTTCGACCTGTACGCGCGGAAGGCGGAACCCTTCGAGGGGGAGACGTTCACCCGGCTCCGCGAGGCGGCCGCCGACCACGAAATCGCGGTCCTCGCGGGCTCGATCGTCGAGGACCTCGCGGCGACCGACTCGGTCGAGACGCCGGCCGACGAGGGACTGGCCAACACCGCCGCGCTGTTCGACGCCGACGGCGAGTTGCGACTCGTCTACCGGAAACACCACCTGTTCGGCTACGACTCCGCGGAGTCGGAACTGCTCGTCCCCGGCGAGCGCATCGAGACCGCGTCGATCGGCCCTTTCACCGTCGGCGTGACGACCTGCTACGACCTTCGGTTCCCGGAGCTGTACCGGGAACTGATCGACGCGGGGGCCGACCTGCTGCTCGTCCCCAGCGCGTGGCCGTACCCGCGGATCGAGCACTGGCGGACGCTCTCGCAGGCCCGCGCGATCGAGAACCAGTGTTACGTCGCGACGATCAATGGTAGCGGCGCCTTCGACGAGGCAACCCTACTCGGTCGATCGAGCGTCTACGATCCCTGGGGCGTCCCGCTCGCGTCGGCCGGGGACGACCCGGCGCTCGTGCTGGCCGACGTCGATCCGGACCGGGTCGCAGCCGTTCGCGAGGAGTTCCCGGCGCTCGCGGACCGTCGGCTCTAGCCGGGTTCTCGGCCGGCGATCTCGCGAAGTCAAGTCGCTGCGACGGACCGCTGATTTTTTGGTCTCACCCCGCTTTTTCACGAATGCCGGGAGGGCGCTTTTCACGTCATTTCCGGCACTGCGCGTCGCTCCGGCCCGTCGCACCGCTCGTTTCCCGGGAACGAGCACACCCCGTCTCCTCGTCCACACCTTTCGTCACTCTCGCTTTCCGATCGATTCGCCGCGCGAGCCGCGGCGATCGCTTCCGGCGTGCGTATCCACGCCGAAGAACTATGCGTGCCGTCGTGGTAGCACGTCGGTGCCAGCGGGCGACCGCGTTCCCGCAACGTAGCCCTCGAGGTGTTTCCCCATGACAGTTATCGCCAGATTCGAGGTCATCCCCGTCCGCGACGGGAGCCTCTCCGAAGAGATCGCACAGGCGATCGAAGCGCTCGACGAGTTCGACGTCTCGTACGAACTGACCGCGACCGATACCGTGGTCGAGGCGGAGGAGGTCGACGAGGTGTTCGACGCCGTCCGGGCGGCGCACAACGCGGTCGAGAGCGATCGCACCATCACCTCGCTCGAGATCGACGACTACGGGAGCCGCGATACGGAGGCCGAGGACCGCGTCGAGTCGGTCGCGAACGTGCTCGGGCGCGAGCCGAAGCGCGATCGGTGAGCCGACTCGGACGCGAGCCGCGCACTCGACGCCTGCCGTCGCCCGGTATCGTCCGTTCGCCTGTTCCGAACCCGTCGGCCGATCCGGGCCGCCGCTCGATTCGTCGGAAGCGGATCGGATGACGGCCCCGTGACTCCGCCGCTCGTAGCGGCTGGTATTCGACCGAACTACGTATTTTGAATTTGGTATATTTGAACTAGTGTGTGTAACTAGGAGAGATCCGCTGATTTCGAGCTCTGCGTTTCCGCCACAGAAACACCTTCGTGTCGAACCACATTCCCGTCGAGTAAGCCCTGGTACGGCGATGAGGGGGGTTTCTGTCGATCGGCATTCGAACGCCGGAGGCGACCGAGTGGAGAATCTGATCCCGGAGTCGATCGGTATCGAATTTTACCTGACGATTCGAAATCCGACGTTCGTGCCGTGAAACGTCGAACTGTCGACGATTGGCGTTCGGTATCGCGTTCGACGACGAATATGCCCTATTTATAATTATGAATTATTTAAAAGTATTACTTCTATTTGGTTTCTCCGTCGGAGTATCCGGCGCGGGTTCCGCCGCAACACCGCCGCGCGAACGGCCCTCTCGAACGCGGCACCGGCGACCGAATCGTCGCCACCTTCGCCGTCGATCGACCACCAAGCGATTCCAGACCCGTTCTTCCGATCGGAACCGATGCTTGGACGAGCGATCGCGCGGTACCGTCCTCGTCTCGGCCGCCCTTCGTGAGACGGGCGGCCACAGAGAGGAGACGGCAGACGAGGTTACAGCCGTATGTGTGTAAACACGCGGCGGACTGGCGCCCGTTGCGTCCTGTTTCCAACGAAGACACGTCGCGTACCGATCGCTGCCGGAGGACGAGCGCTGGACCCTCGCCCCGTCGCTGTTCTACTGCGACGACCCGATCGCGATCGCGGCGCTCGCCGCGTTCGTCGAGGAACTCGCGCGGGACCTATCCGACCGGCTAACGTCGCCGCACACCAATTGAGATTTATGCACATAACGGATTACGAACTGTTCGAAGTGTCGCCGCGCTGGCTGTTCCTCAAGGTGACGACGAGCGACGGTACCGTCGGCTGGGGCGAACCCGTCGTCGAGGACCGCGCCAAGACCGTCGAGACGGCGGTCGAAGAACTGATGGACACCTACCTTCTCGGCGAGGACCCGTCGCGGATCGAGGACCACTGGCAGACGATGTACCGCGGCGGCTTCTACCGCGGCGGCCCGATCCTCATGTCGGCGATCGCCGGTATCGACCAGGCGCTGTGGGACATCAAGGGCAAGACGTTCGACGCGCCGGTGTACGAACTTCTCGGCGGGAAGGCCCGCGATCGGCTGCGCGTCTACCAGTGGATCGGCGGGGACGCCCCCTCGGACGTCGCCGACGAGGCCCGGGCGAAGGTCGACGCCGGCTTCACCGCGCTGAAGATGAACGGGACGCCGGCGATCGGATGCGCGAGGCCGTCGGCGACGACATCGACGTCGGCGTGGACTTCCACGGCCGCGTCTCGAAACCGATGGCCAAGCGACTGGTCGCGGCGCTCGAACCGTACGAGCCCTTTTTCGTCGAGGAACCCGTCCTGTCCGAGCAGTTTGACGATCTCGGAGAGATCGCCCAACACACGACGATCCCGATCGCGACCGGCGAGCGGCTGTACTCTCGCTGGGACTTCAAGTCGATCTTCGAGGACGGCCACGTCGACCTCATCCAGCCGGACCTCTCGCACGCCGGGGGCATTACGGAGGTCACGAAGATCGCGAGCATGGCCGAGGCCCACGACGTCGCGATGGCGCCCCACTGTCCGCTCGGGCCGATCGCGCTCGCCTCCTGCATCCAGGTCGACGCCTGTTCGCCCAACGCGCTCATCCAGGAGCAGAGCCTGGACATCCACTACAACGAGACCAGCGACGTCCTCGACTACCTCACCGATCCCTCGGTGTTCGAGTACCGCGGCGGCTACGTCGACATCCCCGAGGGGCCAGGCCTCGGCATCGAGGTCGACGAGGACCACGTCCGGGAGCAAGCGCAGACGGACGTCGACCGGCACAACCCCGTCTGGCGCCATCCCGACGGCTCCGTTGCCGAATGGTGAGTCCCCGATAGACGTCTCCTATTCGGATTGGGCGGGTCCACAGTAGGATTGATCGATACCGCGAAAGTTCCACCCGTGGTAGCCTGTCCGATCAGCCGGGACGGGCGGGGTTGAAAGCGCCAGGGGCTTTCGTGGCGTTTTAACTATCGTCATCTTCCACAACGAACCATCAGACCCAACGAGCGGGGACTCGAACGCTGTGAGGCGACCGTCGCGATCAGCATTCGATCGAGAAGGCCCGCGGCGACGGCGCTTCGGCTCCCTGTCGATCGTAGCGTTTCTTGCGATTACAACGTCTTGAGCCGATGCGACGACTCGTGTTTCTTGAACCGGAACTGCTTGCCGGCGTATCGAAACCGGCGAAACGGCCCGCATCCGAATCACGGATGCGGGCGCCCACGGTGATGCCCGGAGCCCAGCGGCTGGTCGTGCAGTTACTCGAACGCTTCGACGACCCGTTCGTAGCGATCGGCGGGCTCCGTCCAGTCGACGACCTCGAAGAAGTTATCTACGAAGTCGCCGCGGGCGGGACCGTAGTCGTGGTAGTAGGAGTGCTCCCAGACGTCCAGCGCGAGAAGCGGGTGGCTTCCCCAGAGGGCGCCCTGGTCGTGCTTGTCGACCACGACGTTGCGGAGTTGGTTCGAGAAGCTGTCGTAGACGAGCAGTGCCCAGCCGCCGGCGGCGGACGCGGCGGCCTCGAACTCGCCCTTCCAGGCCTCGTAGCTGCCGAAGTCCTCCGCGATGCGATCGGCGAGCGCGCCGGTCGGCTCGTCGCCGCCCTCGGGGCTCATGTTCTGCCAGAACAGCTCGTGGAGGACGTGTCCGGAGCCGTTGTGCGTCACGCTGCGGATCGCGCCGGCCGACGAGGAGAAGTCGCCGTCCTCGCGGTTCGCGGCGAGCGTCTCCTCCGCGGCGTTCCAGCCGTTGACGTAGCCCTGGTGGTGCGTGTCGTGGTGCCAGGTGAGGACCTGTTCGGAGAGGTGCGGTTCGAGTGCGTCGTAGTCGTACGGAAGCGGTGGCAGTTCGTAGTCTGTCATGGATTTGTTCCCACTGGTTTCCAGGGTCCAAATGAAAATAAACGTTCGCTGAAATTGATTTCTGTAGGACGAACCACGGTTACGGAATCGGGACCGCTCGAGCGGTCATCGTCGCTGTGGCTCGAACGGTGCGCGCATCGAGTTAGATAATGTATGAAATCCGTATTCTTCTACATCTTGCGTTATATCGATTATCTCTTCGTCCGAATTTTGTACCTGCAGTCGACGGCTCAGACGGCGACGAAAACGCGCCTCACGGAGGTACTGTCCGGCTCTCGCCCTCTTCTTCCCGAAACATCGATCGCACTGACTTCCGTCCGGATCAAGTCCTTCCGCCGATCGGGCCAATGCGGGTTGCGCGCCCGGGTGCCGCGGGTACGGCCGCCGACACAGCTCGGCGTTCCGGGCGGTAAACCCGGGCGAGACGCCGCCACTTATCGAGACGATATCGCCGAACGCGCCCCATCAATCGGGGCTCGTCGGTCGGAATTCGTCGCTCGCGATCGAGAAAACAACAAATATTTTATATGAATAGGAAAATACATGCTAGCCTACACGATGTGTTAGGACGAAATTGGACTCGCGCCGAGCGCACCGGCGTCGCCCGAATGCTCGTCATCCGCGTCCCCCGGCGGGTCGCCCCCGCTCTCGGCGAGCACCCGCTTCACGCATCGTCTTCGACACCGATCTGGACGAATTGCTCGTACAGTCCCAGATAAAAGGGAATCTTCCGGTTCGAAACGAATAGTGCGCAGTTACCCGACTCGAGCATCTCCTCAGCTAGCGTTCGGTACTCCGCGCTGGTCGCGATGACGGTCCCGGTTTCGGGGGTCGTAATCACTTCGTGGTCGCGCTCCCTCCCGACGACGCGGTCGCGCGCGCTCGTCATCGCCGGCAATCCGATCGCCGAAAGCAGCCCC
Source organism: Halosolutus gelatinilyticus (assembly GCF_023028105.1). Classification (NCBI taxonomy): domain Archaea; kingdom Methanobacteriati; phylum Methanobacteriota; class Halobacteria; order Halobacteriales; family Natrialbaceae; genus Halosolutus; species Halosolutus gelatinilyticus. The sequence goes on along the minus strand of NZ_CP095491.1, from coordinate 2,709,320 downwards.
CGAAACCGGTCCGCCTTCTCCAGGACTTCGATGTGACGGTTGACCGGCGCGTACGGATCGTTCGGGTCCGAGACGACGATCGTCGCGCTGTCGAGCGCGCACGTCGAACTCGAGGAATTCGTCGGGAAACCACCACACGAACGGCCGAAGGCGTTCGACTACCGCCGTCGTTTCCAGGGCCGGCAGGAGCTCTTCGACGACGAGTTCACCGAGGACTGTGCTTCTCACACGTACGATTCGCGACCGTTATCAGGTCCCGATCCTCGAGCGCGATGACGTTCCGTCGAACCGTCACTCGCGACGCGTCGATCCGGTCTCTGAGTTCGCGCTTCGACAGGACCTCGGCCTCGTACAGCAGTTCGAGGATCCGAACCCGCACGGACGATTGCGTCAGGAAGTGCATCCCTTCGACCGACGTTGTGGTGGACATACCTGTGACTCACCCCCAGCATCCGTCCGTTTTCCGCCAGCCTAGTTCGATCTGATTAACGAAATCCGACCGTAGACCGGCGGAAAAATCGTTTCGACGCCGTTCTTGCGATGGAAGTACCCGACGAACGCCCTCTGCTCGGAACCGATCCTTGCGTCGTCATCGCGGAATCTCAGTTCCACCGGTACGCCGACGGCCGGGCCCGTCGCGGCCGAGCGCACAGGCTTTTATCGTCGGATGTGCTACTCGATAGCATGGAAGGGGTGCTCTGGTGGGGGCTCGTCCTCGCCCTCGTGCTCGTGATACTCGTGCTGTTCGCGCCCTGGAGAGCGTCGGGCGGCGAGGCGGATCGCGACGATCCGGAGCGGGGGTCGACCGATATCGGCGGCGGACCCCCGTTCGTCCGTTCCGCCGACGGAGTGACGGCCGTCGAGGAACCGCGGCCGCCACCCGTTCCCGGGCGATGCCGCGCCTGCGGAACCGACAACGATCCCTTCTACACGTTCTGTCGGGAGTGTCTCACGCCGCTTCACTGATCACCGATCACCCGCCGATCCGCAACTCCGGCAATCGGCACCCGGGTCGATCGTCACGGGCCGCCGGGGAGACACGGCCGATCGGATGATCCGGCGGAGTCGACCGAATCACGCGGAATCGTATTCCGCGGCGTCGTACTCGGCGATCTCGGTCGACCCGCAGGAAGGACAGCGCCACTCGGAGGGCGCGAGCGTCGTCCCACAGTTCCGACACTCGTAGATGACCTCGTCGTTGGACAGCCACTGCCGCACCGCAGTGGTGAGTGACATACGTACTGTTCTTTCGAATCCGACGCAAAGACCCTGCGCCTTTCAACTGCCTGTTTCGACCGCCGAGCCGACGAGACGGCCCGCGATCGCGCCGTATCGGTCGACTACCGATCGAACGCGTCGTAATCCTCCCCGTATGGCCGGATTTCCGGGCAGGGATCGCCGTCTGACATCTCGATCGGCGCGTCTCGTCGCGCTGGGCGTCGACAGCCGCAGCCATCGGGGACGCCGATCGCCGAAATCGAAAACCCGCAGAAACGAGGGAGAGGGAGTCGATCGCCGCGAACGAGGCCGCCTAGTCGCCGGCCGAGCCGGTCGCGGCTTCCTTGGCGCTGGTGGGGACCCCGTCGGGAACGGAGAGATCCGGATCGTCGCCGATGTCGCCGGTCTGGACCTTCCCTTGCGAACCGCCGCTGTAGGCGCCGGATTCGAAGTCGATCGACGCCCCTTGGTGGGTGTACAGCGCGGCGGCGTACGGCCCGGCGGCGAAGTGTGACTCTTCGACGGTGACCGGGCCGGGAGACCACACCCAGACGGGACGCCCGTTCTCTTCGACGTACCCGCCGTAGCCGTCGCCGTAATCGGTATCGTCGTTGTACGCCACGCAGTTTCGGATCGCGTCGTTGGGACCGCCGCAGCGGTAGGTGGCGACGCCGTTGTTCTTCCCGTAGCAGCTGTCGAACGTGACCGAGCCGCCGGTCGCTGTGTTCGAACAGTAGAACCCGTTGTTCGGGTAGCCCTGGACGTTACAGCGCCGGAACGTCACGTCGCAGTTGGCGTGCTTGTGCAGGAACACCGCGCCGGGACCGTGGACGAAACTCTCCCCTTCTTTCGTCGCCCCGTCGCCGAGGTAAATGTTCTCGAACAGGATCTCGCCGGCGGGCGCGGTGATGGAGAACTGGAAGCTCTCGCCCCGGTACAGTCCCTTGAACCCGACGTTCCGGATCGTCGAATTACCACCCTCGACCATAAACACGATCGATTCGCCCGTCGTGAGATCGACGAGCGCGTTCTCGAAGGTTTCGCCCTCGCCGATCTCGATCGTCTGCCCCTTGGCCTCGATGACCTCGGGTTCGGCCGCCGTCGCGGGCCCGGCTGCGGCGGCGCCCGTCGTTGCCAGGGCCGCAGCGGCGATCGATCGCACGTACGACCGCCGCGTTAATACCGACTTACGATCGTGTCCGGCGGATTCGTCGCGAGCGGTAATGCGGGGTTTCTGCGGCATACGTTTTGCCAACAAAGCGTTACTGTTATCAATCTTCCCTTTAAATACCCCTAAGTTTTCGCGAGTATTGTTTCTTTTGTCCACATTCTGGCACGGCTTTGGAACGTGCTCGAACGATTGACTGAACGCTGAGCGGCGATTGACGGTCGAACGGCGCCGTCCGCGCCCTACTCGTTCGTAACGTGGTTTTACCGGCTCGCATCCGCCGATCGCGATCGGCACCAGCGCGGGTCGGCGTCCGGGTCATCATCCGACCGGTCGATCGCACCGGCGTCTCGTGCGCGTCGCTTCCGGCGGTTAGGAGCAGGAAAAGCCGAGGGACACGGCGCGTCGTCAGTGCTGTTGACGGAGCGCGAGCAGCGCGACGGAGAGGAGCGCGACGATCGAGGCTATGACTCCGAACCCGGGGACCGGGAGCAGCCCGTCGTCGTCGTCGTCGCCGTCGTCGCCGTCGATGCCGTCGGCCCAGAAGCTTTCGTCGTCATTGCCGGTGCCGTCAGTGCCGCCGGTGCTGCCGGTGCCGTCGTCGCGATCAGCCTCGACCGTCGCGGTGGCCGTCGTGGTGTTTTCCTCGGCGAAGTCGTTCGTGACGGTGAGTTCGACGTCGTACTCGCCGGCCGCGTCGAACGACGTCGTGACGGTTTCGCCCGAGAACGTTTCGCCGTCGATCGTCCACTCGTAGGAGATGATGTCCCGTTCGTCATCGTACGAGTCCGCGCCGGAGAAGGTGACCTCCTCACCGACCTGCGCCGGGTTCGGATCGATAGAGATCACCGCGGTCGGTTCGGGGTTGGGACCGGGGTCGGGGATCGGAGCCGGACCGGGGCCTGGGGCAGGCGCTGGTGCGCCACCCGACGGTTCGAGCGTCACCGTATCGGTGTTAGCCTGGAACTGGTCGGTGGAGTCGCCCATCGCGACGTGGATCCAGCGGTAGTCGCCTTCGCTCCAGTTGCCATAGGTTTCGACGACCAGTTCGGTATCCGCATCGCTGACGTTCGCGGTGGAGGAGGCATTGAGGGTGATCATGTCATCGATTACTTCCGTCTCCGGCTCGTCGAAGTCACCCTCGTTCGCGAAGAACGAGATGATATCGGCGAGGTTCGTCATCCCGCCGACCGATCGAGCGTCGAGCGACTCGCCGAAGAACTTCACGTCCTCGCCGAGAGACTGGACACCGTTGACGTCTTTGACCTCGTGTTTGATCGTGATGTCCTCAGTCGAGAGGTCGGTGGCTAGTTCCTCAGTGACGCTGAACGTCAGCCGACTCTCGGCGAACGCTTGAGCGTCGTACAGGACGATGGCGTGGTTCACGTCACCGTCTAGTTCCGTCGCGCTGACATTGAAGACGACGTCTTCTCCGGGTTCACTGGCGTCAACGGAGACCTTCGAAGGCGCGTCGTGAACGGCGAACTGCTCGACGCCGATGACACGGGCATCGTCGATCGACTTGATATCGCCGTTTTCGACAACGAGGCTGTCGGTACCGTCGACCATCATCACGGTGTAGAAGCCGGCCTCGCTCGGCTCGATTTCGTCGTATCCTTCGAGCTCCCCGTTACTGTCAAGACTCGCTTCCCGCAGCTCGAACGAAACGTTCGCGTTCAGGGTGTCAAGATTATCTTGGGTAAGTTCGTTTAGTAGTTCGTCGCCGGTCATCGGCAGGTCGCTCATATTAACGTCGTCTTCAGTGGTGTTCTCTTCGAGGTGTCCGACCAGGATCTGCACGTCACTACCGAACTGACTGGTGTCGAGGTCCGACGTCTTGTACGAGAGCGGGACTGGCGAGCCGGTCTCGTAGACAGAGATCGCATCGCGGTTCAGCTGCGTGTCGCCTTCGGTTGTCGTCTCGACGGTGAGGCCGGGAATGTCACCGACCGTCACGGCGTTTTCAACGCCGGTCTCCGTCCGAAGCGGAATCGCCGCCCCCTTCCAGATCGAGACGTCGTCGTGTATATCGACGAAATCGCCACCGGAACTGCCCTCCTGGATGTTCGCGGTCGAGGCCCCGCCAGCAGCTCCAACCACCCCGGTGATCGGAGCGAGGATCATGATACTCGCGAGGAATATCACGAGTACGAGTCGTTCATCACTACCCATATATCAGGACAACTAACTCAACCATTTTAACAGTTCCGAGGA